>CALFTQ010000150.1 GCA_937916135.1 uncultured Verrucomicrobiales bacterium | reverse complement strand
TCATCGCGGCTCCGCGCGGACTTTCACCGCAGTGCGCATATCGCGTCGGTCGTACGAAAAAAACTATGACTTGGAGATGAAGTCATAGTTTTGAGTTTAACAGGAAAGTCTGACTCGGAAATCAGTATTGAACAGAGTATTGCATCAGGTCCTTATATTCCTTGGCCGTCCAGTGGTTCAACACTATAGATTCAGATATGAGTTCCATGGATATGTGAAAATTGGCTTTTGTTCCCTTTACCGAAGCGAACATGGCTTTTTTTCGAGGTAATCCAAATCTATCAGACAAGAAGTCCCGGACATCCTTGCGTTGCTGAGTCACGGCATCGGTATCTTTCTCCGAAGGTTTGGGGACTCTTTCTCCCCGTCCTCCATAATAGGCTAATTGGCGGAAAAACTCCCAAGCCACATTTAAGGTCTTGCTCTTCTCTTCCCGAATAAACTCGGGGAGCTCGGAAACTTTGATTCTTTCGTGCTTGCAGTCTCTCTTAGTCGCCGGGTCTACAAACCAGCATTCCAAAAGCTCGAACTTATGAGCATATTTGGGGCGGCCTTTAATGTGGTCATCCTTGGTATGAACAATGATGTGAAGGTGGTCCCATGTTGCATTGGCGGGCTTTTCACAAAGCAAGCCATCTCGTTGGTCACTTTGTATGAACCCGTAGACCGCAAGAACATTGTTTTTCTGGTGCAGCCCGGAATCTTCTTCCTCATCAATATACGCCGTAATACACTCTATGTTGAGAGTATCGGGAAAACTCAGCTTTCCAAGGAGGTGAGAAAAGTCTAAAAGGGTCAGCAGGACCATCTTATCTGCTCGCTCCCTCACTAAGTCAATATGCTGCTGCAATTGGTATGTTTGCGTGGCCAAGGAGAAGAAGATATGGCCGGGAGTAGTTGTCAACGAAACAAGTCCGCTATCCGCCTTGCCTACTACGCGCACCCCCTTCGCGTTGCCTATCACGGCGCGAGCAATCTCTTGGGCAAAAGATTTTAGGGAAACTCTCCACACTTTGGCCAGATTCCTGTCGGGGAGTTGCTTAGGGTTAGCTGCGCGGTCTGTGTTCAGGTAAGTCAAGGTAGCCAAGGACAGCGTGCACCACTCACCCGGATGCTTGATATCCTGAATAGCAGAGGCGACTCCATCCTCCGCAAAATCGAGCGTTGAAAGCGTTTTTCGATAATCCGCCCCGAACTCGTGAATCCAATCGAAAGCTGCAGCCCGGAGCCCCCGGTGAAGTCTGGCAAATTTAAGTAGGTTCATCGTCTCCGAAATCTAACATAGCTTGAATGGGACCCGTAGATTTGCCCATGTTTTGAGCATCCGTGAGCAATTCTCCAACTAAATCTTGTTCCTCCCGGAGAGGCTCCACATCAGGCTTTTTCTCCTCTGTTTTCTGAGCTTTGGGGACTTCCTGTTGGTAGTCAGAAAAATCTTCTTTTTTCTCTTCTTCGGGGAGCTGCGTGGCAAATTCGTCTATCCATTCAGGAACAGAGCATTTATAGACATCATTTTCTTGTACAAAATTGGAGAGTTCCAGCCACTTGTCAATATCCTGGAGGTCCTCCGAACCATCGTAGCTTCGCTTGCGGGGAGTGAGGTTCATGCCTACACTGCCGCCTTTTTTTCTGGGAGTCCGAAAATCAAAGCAGAACTTAGCTCGTTGTGCTGTATATCCAGGAGGAACAAAGAACTTTTCTTCTCCGAGACCATCAGAGAGACATCCTTCTTTGCCCTTACTGAAAAACATTATCATTTTCTCGGTGTCGTCATTTCCGACTTGCAACTCGGTCAATCTGACTCGCTTGATTCCCTTGACTCCGGCGGCTTCCAGCTTTTCGATGCTTAAAAGTTGCTTCAAATCCTCAAGAGTTGTCATCTTTGACAATGGGTCAAGGGTGTACTTAGCTTTGTCACCCCAAACCTCTGAATTTTCGAAAAAGATTTGCGTGGCCAAACTCACATATTCGTTGAGAACCTTCACGCGCTCCTTTTCCATGTGGATACGCAGATCTCCCGAAACTAGGTCTAGAATCAGGGTGTCACATTCCACTGGTTGCAGCACATAGGCATTAGTCTCTTCCGACTTTTCCTCTACCTTGGTGCCCTGAACACAAGCTCCGGCGTGGCAGATGTCCAGAAACACCTGTTTATTATGACCGCCCGGAGTAATTTTACACAGTTTGGACCCATATTCCGTTTCGAAGAATAATCCAAGCGTTTCTTCGTGAGTTTTAACGAGTTCGGCTGAAGGCTTCCTAGGAGGAACCGTAGAAGCAGAGCGCAGTTCATCTTTAGGAACATAATAGTAGTAACTGCGAGTCTTTCTCGCTCCGAGAAGAAGCAGAGCATCCCAAATACATGCGTCCTTGCCCTTCAGGAAAACCTTGGTTATGTAATCCTCTTCAGATAGTGCTTTTTGGGGGATTTTTGAAAGTCTGCTTACAAGGTCGCAAACTTCAGATTCTACGGCTACACCAAGCAAGTGCGCTTCCAGAATGATTTTCTCGCAAGCTGGGTCATTAACCCTTAGTTTATTAAGATTGTTAATCACCTTGATTTTGTAAGACGTGTAGATGTCTTCGTTGGGCTTAAAAAGAGGAGAGTTGAAGGAGTTTATTTTCAGCAGTACGCCCGCGCCTTCTTCTGATTCAATTTTGAAACAATCTTTGTATTGGCTACACCATCTCCGCCCCAGCATGAGCAAAAGATGGGGAGACAAATGATGGAGGACTTTTCTAATTAAGACGTGAATTTTAAGCGTTTTCAGCATGATGACTTCGTGTGATTCATTCTACCAAACAAAAACGCCTTTGAACAGGGAGAAGCTGCATTCTTTGTATTTTTTCGGACGCTGTGACAGATTTTTCGTGAGTTTTTGAGTATGCCCGGAGAACAGCGGGCCCAAAAACATGAAAGAATATCCGAATTTGTTGCAAATCATAGAGGACACCCAGCATCGACTGGGAGAGCTGACCAAAAGCCTGAAGGGCTGGAATCTCATCGGGGGGCTTTTCTCGGAGGCCCGGACCTCGGAAGAAGATATCGCCCATGCGCTGGCCGTGGAAGGCCGGGAGCTGGTAAAAAACTCCCTGCGCCTGACCTTTGCGCTAGGGGAAGCCGCCATGCGTGGGGATGCCAAGCGGGTGGAGAGACTGGTACACGTACTCGACCAGCTGGACAGCCGCGAAAGCCGACTGGCAGGCCTGTGCCAGAATGCCATCCGTCAGACCGAAGGAAAGGAGGCCCGCGAATGAGCAAGCGCACGTATGCCCTCGACTTCGAGACCTACTATGACAAGAAGGTGAGTATCACCGAGCTGGGGCCGTACCACTACCTCCACCATCCCATGACCGACATCTACATGGTCGCGGTGGTGGAGCTGGTGCCGCCGGATGAGACGGAACCGCCCTTCATGTACTGCGGGGAGGCGGACGGGATGCCGTGGGAGCTGCTGCGCGGGGCGCGGGTGGTAGCCCACAATGCCAGCTTTGACGAAGCCGTGTTTAAGCGACTTGTTGAGCTCGGGAAGGTACCTGACGGGCTTGGGGTGGAATGGTGCTGCACCGCCGACCTCTGCGCGTTTTTAGGTACCGCCCGTTCGCTTAAGGAGGCCGCCCGCGAACTGCTGGGGGAGGAACCGGACAAGACGGTACGCGAAGAGATGTGCGGGGTCACATGGGAGGAAGCCAAGCGGCGCGACTGGGGCCGCAGGCTCCGGGAATACTGCCTCAACGATGCCGCGCTTTGTGGCCGCCTCTGGCAGCAATACAGCGACCGCTGGCCGGAGGAAGAGAGGCGTATCTCCGCCCATACGCGCCGCATGGCCAGCGAAGGCATCCACATTGACCTTGCCGCCCTGCAACGCGCCCGCGAGAGCGTGGCGGAGGTTCTGCTTACGGCCCGCGACCTCATTCCATGGGCTGACAGTGCGCCCATCGGCTCCCCGAAGGCCATCGCCACCCAGTGCGGGCTGGCAGGCATCCCGGCACCGGGGAGCATCGCCAAGGACAACCCGGAGACCATCCGCTGGATGCAGACCTACGGAGCCGCCCATCCCTGGATACAGGCCCTCTACGACTACCGCTCCGCCAACACCATGCTGGAGAAGCTCAACACACTGGCCGACCGCGTGCGCCCTGACGGCGAGGCGGAGGTGAATCGCTTGCTCTACTGCGGAGCCGGTACCGGGCGATTCTCTGGCTCTGGCGGCTTCAACATGCAGAACATGTACCGGGGCGAGAAGCACGGCGTAGACATGCGCAAGATATTTGTGCCGCACCCCGGCAACGTGTTTATCATCTCCGACTTAGCCCAGATTGAGGCCCGCGTGGTGCTCTATCTCGCCGCTGATGAGGCCCAGCTCGACCTCCTGCGCGATGGAACCAGCATCTACGAAGTACACGCCCGCGCCACCATGGGCTACACCGGAACCGAGCCGCTCAAGGTGGCAGACCCGGACATGTACCGGCTCGCCAAGGCTCGCGTGCTGGGGCTCGGGTACGGATGCGGCGCGGCCAAGTTCATGCTGCTGGCCAAAGCCATGGCCAGTGTAGATCTGACGCTCACAGAAGCCAAGCACCAAGTGAGTGACTTCCGCGCCAAGAATGCCAAGCTGGTAGCCCTCTGGAACAATCTGGAGAGCCGTCTTCGCATGCACAACGGGCGCGACTGCACCTTCCGCCTGTACAGCGGGCGATACCTCCACTACCGCCGCGTGCACCCCTTCGCGGGCGAGTGGCGGGCCACGGTTCAGGGTAAGACAACTCCCTACTATGGGGGCAAGCTCTGCGAGAACATCACGCAGGCCACGGCTCGCGATATCTTCTGCCACATGTTGCTGGCCTTGGAGGATGCCGGGTACACCTGCCGCTTCCATGTACACGATGAAGTCGTGCTGGAGGTGCCGGAAGCTCAGGCCGAACGCGCCGCCCACCACGTGAACACCATCATGAGCACCGCGCCGGACTGGCTCCCCGGCTGCCCGCTCGCTGCTGAAACCTTTATTTCTACACACTACTGCAAATGACCAATTCCAATATCGCCAATGATTGCACGGGTTCCTCGGAGCCCGTGCTCGCTTCGTCTCCGTTCTTCTGCCTTCCGAACCACTCCAGCCATGCCGTTACCCGGCGCGAGCTGGAGCGGCTGCCGGAAACGCCGTATTTTGCGACCAAGGCAGAGTACCGGGAATACTGCTGCAAACCCACCACGCAAGACTGCTTTTTCTCCTGCTATCAGGGGGAGCAGCCCGGTGTCCGCGTGAGCGTCAGCAACCCGCCCGTGTTCCTGTATGGTCTGGTGGCGGACTACGATGCCCCGATGGACGAGGAACGCCGCAACAAAGCACTTGCAAAAATGCGCATCCGGCCCACCCACATCAGCGAGTCCTACTCGCATGGTACCCATGCCGTCTGGCTCTTTGAACGGCCTATTCCGCTGGTGGATGCCAACAGCACCCACGAGCTCCTGAGCATTGCCTACAAGGAACTCCGACTCGGGTCTGCCTTCGGCCCGCTGGATGAGACGGCCTTCTTCACGACCGCCCAATACTACCACAGGGGGTGGCGATGGCGCGAAACCGGGGGCAAGCCTATTCCCTTGGAGCGGCTCATGCTCTGGCAGGCTAAGGCATGGAAGAAAGCCGCTTGGTGCTCGCTTGGGCAGGAAATACCGCTTTCCCGCGTGGCGGAAGAAGTGGAACGCCGCTTCCCGGGCCGCTGGTCGGGGGCGTTCACAGTGGGAGCGCGTGGCGTGCGCTTCTGGGACCCGGCAGCCGATAACCCAACGGCGGCGGTCGTGACACCTACCGGCATGGTAACATACACCGGTGGTACCAATTTCATGAGCTGGAATGCCATCTTCGGGGAGAGCTTCTGCGAGAACTACGAGAACGAAACCGAAGGGGCCGCGCTGGCTGATTTCTACTGTATCTCCAATCACTTCTGGCACCGCAGGCACGCCGGAGCGGCACCGGGGCAGAAGCCGACTTGGACATCCCACAACCGGGTCAACACGGAAAGCCTGCTCGCTACGCAGTACGGGCTCCGCACGCGCCGCACTGGGGAGGAGGACGAGAGTCAGGTCAGCCGGGTGATAGGTTCCATAGTGGGGCTTAAAACCCTGGATGGGGTACTGCCTCTCCTGTACTCAGATGAGGAGACTATCACCCTCAATGGCCACAGCTACCTCAATATCAGCACTGTGGAAGCCATGCAGCCGGATGACATGAAGCGCGAGACATGGGGCGAAGGTTTCCCGTGGATAGCGGCCTTCTTGGAGCGGTTCTTCGGGGATGAGCACATGCAGCTTCCGTACTTTTTAAGCTGGCTCGCAAGGGCCTATCAGGGCGCACTGCGCCGCAAGCCGACACGCGGACAAGCCATCTACATTGCAGGTGGAGCCGGTTCCGGTAAGTCGTTCCTGTCCTCCCGTATCATTGCGCCCCTGTTCGGCGGTAGGTCGGAAGCCACGGACTATCTCACAGGCCAGACTCGCTTCAACAAGGACTTGTTCGGTAGTGGTATCTGGTACGTGGACGATGCTACTCCCCTGATGGACAGCCGCACGCATGAATGCTACTCTGCCATGATAAAGAAGATGGTGGCCAATGATACCTTCCTCTATGAAGCTAAGTACATCGAGGCCGTGAAGCTGCCATGGCTCGGTCGTCTTATCGTTACCTGCAACACCGACCCGGAGAGCTTGAAAATCCTCCCGGTGGTGGATATCAACAACGCCGACAAGCTGATGTTCTTCCTCTCCACTGATACCAAGCTGGAAGACCCGCAGGCGGAGAAGATGGTAGCGGCAGAATTACCCGCTTTTGCCGGGTTCCTTGCCGGGTACGAGACTCCGCTTGAATGCAAGGGCGGCACTCGCTTCGGCGTGGCCGGATTCCTGCATCCAGAGCTTTATGCTGCAGCCGAAGCCAATGGCGCAGGTGGCACATTCTCGGAGGTATTCGACACCTTCCTGAGCTGCTATTTCATGGAGCCAGGAGTAGTCGAGCTGAGTGCCACGGCAAGCGAGATTTACTCCCACATGATGCTCAATGAGGCCATCCGCCCCTTGCTCAAGGGTCTAGCTACCTCCAAATCCATAGGCATGCGTCTGGGGCAAATTGCAGCCAAAGAAGGCTATCCGCTCCAGCACAAAACAGACGGCAGGAAGCGTTACTGGACCATCTCACGAGAGGACTTTCAAACCCACCGCCAAGGTACCGAAAACGATGAAAACTGCCCATTCTGAGAGTGTAACTTCCGGGGCAAAGGTGTCAGTCGGAAGGGCTTTTTGCCTTTCCGGCGGCATTTTTGCCGAAGGCGCACGAAATACAGCATTCGCCCGAAAATCGCGTTTTTTGCTTACTCCTTACATCTTCCAAATCGAAGAATGTCAGGAAAGGTGTCAATGTCCCTTTTTCTTCATTTCCAACATCTTCCATTACCTTCTTTACATATTTACACCTTTTTTGTGTAAACTTTATATAAGAGAAGGAAAAAGAGGGAAAATAGGAAAATATAAAGAAAAAAATTGTATATATATAAAGATAGGGGAGAGTGTAGTGCGTAAATCAGGTAAAAAAGGGATGGAAAGGAGGCCCGCCCGATGAGCCGTCACGATGAGTACGCCGCCGCCGAAATCCGCCGCATGCAAGCCTACCGGGACGCCTTCAGTGGCCCCGCCGCTCAAGCGTGGATGGCGGCCATGAGTCCGGAGGAACGGGAGCGGGCGGAAGCTGCCGGATTGCTTCAGCCGCGACTGGAAGGCCAGCAGATGGGTCTCAGTCTGGAGGAGCTCACCGAAAAGCAGATGCCTACCGTGGAGCCGGAGGTGGAAGGCTTGCGCGAGGACGAGGCGGATGCACCCCTGAGCCTCATGGACATCATGCTGGACGGCAAAGGCAGCAACGAGGCCCGGCAGGTCGTGCATGACTTCCTGTGTGCCTCTGGTCATCCTGAGCTCACTTGGTCCTGTTTGCAGTACCTTTGCGGCTATGGCACCTGCGAGGAGCATGCCAAGCGGCACGGCATGAGCAGGCAGAGCTTCAACTACCATGTGCGCACCTTGCAGGAGCAGCTCGGTCTGCCGCCGATGGGCAACCAGAAGAAGGCATCATCCCGGAGCAAGTACCGGCAGAACAATCGCCGGAAATTGTCCGTTTTGACATCGACCTGTGAATATGGAGACCATTCCCCAACAGCTTGAACTTTTCGACCCGCAGAGCTATGCCGCCACCCCTTGCCATGTCGACATGACGGAGGGGCGGCAGGAGCTTCCGAACGTGGTCGGCGTCAATTTCACCCCGCAGGGCCTCATTGTAGCTGATGTGGCCACCATGCAGCCGGAGGAGTTCAATGCCATCTTCCGCTCGGTCATCCGCTTTGCGAAAGCAAGCAACTGGCTGCTGGGAGACACGCTGCTGCTCTGTGAACGCCGCTGGGGCGTGCCGCAGGTGCAGAGCAAGTATGCCGAAGCCATGGCTGCCACGGGCCTGAGCAACGGCACGCTGCGCAACATTGTTGCCACCTGCCGCGCCTTTCCGCCGGAACGCCGCCATGAACGCCTGTCCTTCTCTCACCACCAAGAGGCCGCCTGCATTCAGAGCACCGCTGACGAACGCGAGAACTTTCTGGCTCTGGCCGAGAGTGAGGGGTATTCCTGCACCGAGCTGCGCCACCACCTGCGCCAAATCGTGCAGGAGAAGGAGCGCAACACAACGCCGGAGGAATCCGTGGCCCCGAACGCTGACCGACCTTTCGGCCTGTTACCGCTACCGACCCAGGAGGAGGCAGACAAGGCCATCCCCTGTGCGCTGGAACTGTCGCGCTTCACCTTCTGGGCATCTCAGCACCCGGCCACCAGTTTACCGAAGGAACATCGAGCCGAATTGCTCTCCCGACTCCAGCCCATTGTCGAGTATGCAGGCCAGCTCACCGCCACCGCCAACGCATTTTGACAACCGCCTAAAGGTATGGAGGACATCGTACAAAAGCCGTCAGAACCCCACATCTGTGTTAGAGTTACAGCGAGATGGATTCTCCCTTATACACTGATACATAGTATACTAGGTAGCAGGAAGTCTCCTTAAGAGAGGCCGCGCTCTTCTTGTGCCTGCCTTCTTTTTATGATTCGAGCACGCGAGCTTTTTAGCGGTTCCCACTTTTTTTGAGAGCAAGCACACCTAAAGAATTGACACATAAGGCTTTTTCCTTCAATGTCGGAACCGCGCAATACAACCCGCTGAGTTGGCGGGTAGGCCGGGAGAAACGGGATGCCGTTTTTCCCGGTCTTTGCGTTCCAGAGACTTGCAGCAACATGACGCATGGGCAATCTTGCTCCGCTCTGTCCGGCCATGCTATTTTTCCCGGCCACATGAAAGCAAAACCTCACTTCAACCTTGGGCAGCTGGTCTGCACTCCGGGCATCATGGCGGCCTTTAACCTCCACGAAATCACCGAGCTACTGCTTCGCCATATCAGCCATGACTGGGGAGATCTGTGCCAGTCGGATAAGAAAATGAATGAAGCGGCTCTCACTTCCGGCGACCGGATATTGAGCTGCTACCAGTGCAGCCATGGCCGCCGGGTCTACATCATAACAGAGGCCGTCTCCGATGTGAGCGGCCAACGCGACTACACCACCATCCTGCTGCCGTCTGAATACTGACGCACCCGCCACCCTCAGCCGTTTTGACAAGCGGCTGAGGGTAATATGGCAGGTATCACACAGGAAGCGGCGGAGAAGATTCTGGAGGCCGATTTCACCAACATCGTCCGCAAGGTGCGAGACGGTAAGACTCTCACCTCTACCGAGCGAGCCCGTGTACAGGCCCGCGCTGCCGGAAGCTCCGCCACATTGACCGAAGCCAAGACCATTGTCGAGCTGGCATCCGCTCTGGGAGTCACCCGGCGCACGCTGAGCAACTGGCGCAAGATGAAGGGAGCCCCGGAGCCCAACCCCAACGGGAGCCATAATGTGTCGGCGTGGCGAGATTTTGTACAGGCTAACGAGCTCAAGGGCCACGTGGATGGCGGCGGAGCTGAGACGGAGGCCCTGAAGGCCCGCAAGCTCCTTGCCGAAGTGGAGGAGCGCGAGCTCAAGGTGGCCGTGAAGAAGGGAGAATACATCCTCCTCGAAGACGTGCGGAAGGGGTGGCATACGCTGGTAGGCAAGGCTATTGCGCTGCTGCGTGCCAAGTTCGAGAACGAGCTGCCGCCCATCCTCAGCGGGCTGGATGCCCAAGGCATCCGGGAGGAGAACAGCAAAGCGATAGATGAAGTGTGCCGCCTGCTGCATACGAGCAAATCCGGATTGACCTCATGAGCTCCACCCTCGAAAGCCGCTTTTCCGAGCTCTGGAACCTGCTCGATGGCCCGGAGCTGCTGCCGGAGTACCGATTCCACCCGCCGCGCCGATGGCGGGCTGATTTTGCGCACCCGGCAAGCATGACCCTCATCGAGATAGAGGGCGGAGTCTGGAACCGGGGCCGCCACCTCACCCCCAAAGGATTCATGGCGGATGCCGAAAAATACCTTACCGCCGCGCTGGATGGATGGGCAGTCCTGCGCCTGACCGAGCCCCAGATAAAGCCTGAAACCCTGCACCACATCATCGAATATGTCCGTCAACGAGCAACTTCTCAACATCTGGCAGGAGGCATGGAGACCGCCTGACCGTCAGCCCGTCTGGCAGTGGGCCGAAGAACATATCCGCTCCATTCCGTACAGCCCCATGCCGGGCCGCTTCCGCATAGCCAACTCCCGGATGATTCAGGAGGTCATGGACGCGATTGTAGACCCGCATGTCCGGCTGGTCAGCATCGTGGCATCCGTGCAGAGCTCCAAGACCACCGCGCCGGAGGTGGCACTGTGCTACATCATAGCCAACTTGCCCGGGCCTACCCTCTGGCTGGACCAGACGGACGATGACGCCAAGGACCAGAGCGAAAGCCGCCTGCAAAAGCTCTTCGATGAGTGCGAACCGGTGAAAAATCTCTACCCGGCCAACCCCAACAAGAAGCGCAACACCACTATCTACTTCAACAACGGCATGACCCTCTGGGTAGCCGGTGCCCATAACCTCAGCAACCTGCAAAGACGTTCCATCCGCTGGCTGATAGGGGACGAGACTTGGAGATGGCCACAGGGGCACATGGCAGAAGCGGAGGCACGCGTGACCGCCTTCGGCTGGCTGGGTAAGTGTATCTTCTGCTCGCAAGGTGGCTTTGAGAATGACGACACCCACCGGAAGCACGCCACCACCG
>CALFTQ010000149.1 GCA_937916135.1 uncultured Verrucomicrobiales bacterium | reverse complement strand
ACCCACGACCCCTTGCACCCCATGCAAGTGCGCTACCAGACTGCGCTACTGCCCGTTGATTTGAGGTTGCCGCTCGCCTTGCAGCGTGGCGACGGGCGGAGTATACACGCAGTTTTTAGGATTGTCAACCACTTTTTTTCGTGATATGATTTTTTTTGCCATGAAGAAGGTGAAAACCGCCGTAGTCGGAGCCAGTGGTTACACTGGCCAGGAGCTTTTGCGCATTCTGCTGCGCCACCCGGGTGTGGAGCTGGTGTGCGCCACATCCCGCCAGTACGCGGGGCAGAAACTGAGTGATCTTTTCCCGCGTTTCCGGCATGTGCCGGGCGCTGATTTGTGCTTTACGGATTCTGATGTAGCGGCCATTGCCGCCACGGGTGCAGAGGCGGCCTTTCTGGCGCTGCCGCACGGTGTTTCCGTGAGTTATGGGCGCGGGCTGGTGGAGGCAGGCATCCGCGTGGTGGATTTATCCGCCGATTTCCGTCTGAACGACCCGGAGGTGTACGAAGATTTCTACGGCAAGCCGCATGCAGATGTGGAGCTGATGCAGGAGGCGCCGTACGGCATGCCGGAGTGGCACCGTGAGGAGATTGAGAAGGCCCGCATCGTGGGTTCGCCGGGCTGCTACCCGACAAGCATCATCCTGCCGCTGGTGCCGCTGCTGAAGGCGGGGCTGGTGCTGCCGGAGGATATCGTGGTGAACAGCGGCAGCGGTGTTTCCGGCGCCGGCCGCAAGGCCGATATCTCCCTGCTCTTCTGCGAGTGCAATGAGAGCATGCGCGCCTATGGCGTGCCGCGCCACCGCCATCTTTCCGAGATTGAGCAGGAGCTTTCCGCCGCTGCCGGCCAGAAGGTAACCATCACCTTCACCCCGCACCTCATGCCGGTGAACACGGGCATCCTGACCACGACGGTAGCCAAGCTGAAACCCGGCACCACCATCGAGGAAATCAACGCCTGCTACGAAGCCGCCTATGCCAAGGCTCCCTTTGTGCGCCTGCAAGGCCCGAACAAGCCGACGGATACCAAGAATGTGACCCGCACGAATTTCGTGGACATCGGCTGGGCTATCGACTCCCGCACAAACCGCGTGGTGCTCATGAGCGCAGAGGACAACGTCATCAAGGGTGCCGGCGGCCAGGGTGTGCATGCCTTCAACATCATGTTCGGTTTCGATGAGACCGAAGGGCTCTGGATTATCTGACGCCATGAAACCGGTGCTCCTCATCGTGGATGACGAGAAATCCACACGGACCGCCCTCTGCGCCGCGCTGGAGGACGATTATGAGGTGTACCCCGCCGCCAACGGCAAGGCCGCCCGCGCGATTCTGGAGACAGAGCCGGTCGATCTGCTGCTGACGGATTTGCGGCTGGGCGGCGAAAGCGGCATGGATTTGATAGACCATGCCGTTTCGCTGCCGCAACCGCCACTCTGCATCATGATGACGGCCTACGGCAGCGCCGATGTGGCGGCCGAGGCCAAGCGGCATGGGGCGTATTATTTCCTGAACAAGCCCCTGAATCTGGATGAGGTGGAGCTGCTGCTGCGCCGCGCCAGCCACACCCGCCGGCTGGAAAAAGAAAATGAGGAACTGGCCACCCGGCTTGAACCCACCGGCGGGCTGGACCGCATGCTGGGCGACAGCCCGCAGATGCAGGATATCTTCAACAAGATACGCCGCGTGGCACCCACCCAGGCCACCGTGCTCATCGAGGGCGAAAGCGGCACCGGCAAGGAACTGGTGGCGCGTGCCCTGCACTCCCTCTCCCCGCGCAGCAGCAGGAAGTTTGTGGCCGTGAACTGCGCCGCCCTCTCCCCGCAGCTGATGGAGAGCGAGCTCTTCGGCCACGAGAAAGGCTCATTCACCGGGGCCATGCAGCGCCGCATAGGCCGTTTTGAAGAGGCAGACGGCGGCACGCTGTTCCTGGACGAAATCGGCGAAATCGACATCCCCACGCAGGTGAAACTGCTGCGTGTGCTGGCAGAGCGCAGTATTGAGCGGGTGGGCAGCAACACGAGCATCCCCGTGAATGTGCGCGTGATTGCCGCCACCAACCGAGACCTGGAAGCCATGGTGCAGGAGGGAACATTCCGGCTCGATTTGTACCAGCGGCTCAATGTCATCTCCCTGCACCTGCCGCCGCTGCGGGAGCGCAAGGGCGACATTGTGCTCATGGCTCATGCTTTCACCAAAGAGCTCTGCCAGCTGCACAACAAACCGGCACTGAACCTGAGCCGCAGTGCGCTGGAGCTGCTCCGCAGCTACGACTGGCCCGGCAATGTGCGCCAGTTGCGCACCGCCGTGGAGCACGGCATCGTGATGTGCAGTTCGGACGAAGTGCAGCCTGAAGACCTGCCGGAATACCTGCACGCAATGGAGGGCAGAGCAATTCCTCAGCCCACGAAGCGTGGCAGTACGGATTTTGAGCTTGAAACCGCCCCCTCACTTAATTTACAATACATCGAACGCAAGGCCATTCTCCTGGCGTTGCAGCGCACAGCCGGCAACCGCACCACTGCTGCGGAGATGCTGGGCATCAACCGCCGTACACTGCAGCGCAAAATGGCAGAAGCCCCGGAAATCTTCAAAGAATTCACCTAACCGTTTACAACAAATGGAAAAATCAACCAGCAAAGAACGCAACAAACTGCTGACAATGCGCTGGATTCTCGCATTCGTCATTGTGAGTCTCTGTGTATTCCAGCTCTGCCTCACCTACCGGGGCATGGATCAACCGGCAGCCATGGACATGGCGCAGGTCGGCCGCCAGATTGCCCGAGGCGAAGGCTTCACCTCCAAATTCATCCGCCCGATCGACGTGTGGGATCAGAACAAGGTAAACCAGGAGGAGCCACTGGACTTCAACCATTTCGCAGAAACCAATCACGCCCCCGTATACCCCTACGTGCTGGCCGCAGCCCTCAAAGCCACGGGGTTTGATAATTTCCAGGCCAAGCGGATGAATGAAAACGAGACCAACGTATATGCGGGGGACAGGGTCATCGCCGCTACCAGCACCTTCTTTTTCCTGCTAGCCCTGCTGCTGGCCTACTTTCTGTTCACCCGGCTGTTTGATGAGGTGGTAGCAGCCACTACAGTGGCCCTCATGGGGCTCAGTGAGCTGGTTCTGCAATATGCGCTGAGCGGCTTGCCGCAGATGCTCATGATGTGCTTTGTGCTGGGTGCTGTGCACTGCCTGGTTTCGGCAGTGCAGGCCAACGAAGCCAACAAGGGGACCAGGGTCATCCTCTGGAGCTGTGCCATGTATGTTCTGCTTGCCCTGCTCTGCCTCACCTGCCGCATGAGCATATGGTGCGCCATCGGCATGCTGGTTTTCACCGGCATCTACTTCACGCCCCGCGGCATGCACGCCGCCATGGGCGCAGCCATTCTGGCCATCCTGGTCATTCTGCCCACAGTGTTTCTGCTGGCCCCCACCGGAGGCATGGAAAAGAAGCTGATGTACGGCATCTTCAACGGTTTCGGCAGTGACGGGGCCGAAATGCTCATGCGCTCCGCCAACACAGAAGCACTGAGTTTCAACAGCTCCAACTTCTTCCTGCGCCTGCTGGGCTATACCTTTGCCCAGTTCAACAGCATGTATATCAACATGGGTGCCATTGTCACCACGCCTTTCTTCCTGCTTGCCCTGCTCAACAAGTTCCGCAACCCGGCGGTGCAGGCCTGCAAATGGGCCGTGTTTGCCATGTGGCTTTCCTCCTGCGCAGGCATGGCTCTTTTCGGTGAGGCTCAGACCATCAGCGCCAGCCAGCAGGCCATTCTGTTCACACCGTTCTTCGTGGCGTTCGGCACGGCGCTGGTCTTCATCCTGCTGGCCCGCATGCAGCTGGGCCAGGCCTACAACAGCATCCGCGGGCTGGCCATTGCCACCATGCTGGTCATTTCCTCCGGTCTGTTCCTGTTCCAGCTGCCCAAGCAGCTCTACGTCGGCATCTGGTCCAGCGCACGCGGTATCCCCCATTTCCCGCCATATTATCCGGCAGCCATGAATAACAAGCTGCACAACATGACCAATGAGAGCGACCTGATTGTGACGGATCAACCCTGGGGCGTGGCCTGGTATGCCGACCGCAAGGCGCTCTGGCTGCCGCGCAGCATCGAAGAACTGACCCGCAATCTGGAGCCGATTTTCAACCGCGCCGGCCAGAATACGCAGGGTTTCCTCATCACCCCCTCATCCCACTCCATGCAGGCAGGCGGCGTGAGCGGAGTCATCCGCGAGGCGGGTGATTTTGCCCCCCTTGCGCTGGAAGGCAAGCTGCTGCTGCTGGCCCCGCGCCACAACATGGCCTTTGCCGAATTATTCACCACCAACGCGAACCCCAAATCCACAGCACGCCCGCTGGCCAGCCTGGTTTCCTCTCAGGGTATCTACCGCCACCGCAACTTTCTGCTGGGCGCTGAGATGGTATACTACAGCCGCGAAGACGTAAGCGAAAAGAACAAATAATCACCCACCCATGCCCCCGCGCGCCAAGACAAAAACGCTGACTTTCGAGCAATCCACCGCCCGGCTGGAGGAGATAGTAGCCCGCGTGAACAACCCCGAAACCGGGCTGGAGGAGATGATATCCCTGGCAGCGGAAGGGCTCACCCTCATCCGCAGCAGTGAGCAGTTGCTGGCGGAGGCCGAGTTAAAGATTCAAAAACTGGAGCAGGCTGAATCCCAGCCGCCCCAGGCAAATCAGAAGAACGAAGATGACGAATTCTCCCTCATCTGACCTGCTCAGCACTATCTGCTGCCCGCAGGATGTAAAAAAACTGCCTGCTGATAAACTCAGCCGGCTGGCAGAGGAGATTCGCACCACCCTCATCCGCACCCTTTCAGAAACGGGCGGGCACCTGGCGCCGAACCTGGGGCTGGTGGAGCTGAGCATAGCCCTGCACCGGGTATTCAACACCCCGGTGGATAAGATACTCTTCGATGTTTCGCACCAGTGCTATGTGCACAAGCTGCTCACCGGCCGTGCGGGCAAATTCAACACCATACGCCAGTTCGGGGGCATTTCCGGCTTCTGCAAGCGCAGCGAATCGGCGCATGACGCCTACGGAGCCGGCCACGCCGGCACTGCCCTCTCTGCCGGGCTGGGCATGGCAGCTGCCCGCGACCTGGCCGGGGATGATTACCACGTCATCTCCATCGTAGGCGATGGGGCTTTCACCTGCGGCACCACCCTGGAGGGGCTCAACAGCATCGCCCCCACCACGCGGAAGTTCATCCTCATCCTCAACGACAATGAATGGAGCATCGACCGCAACGTAGGCGCCCTCTCCCATTATTTTTCCTCGCTCCAGGAGACGGACACCTATGCCTGGCTCCGCGAGCGCACCAAAGCCATCATTGAAAAACTGGCGGGCGAAACCGCGCGCAAGCAGGTTTCCAAGCTCGTGCACGCAGCACACAGCATCATCACCCCGCTGAGCTTCTTCCAGGAACTGGGGCTGAGCTACTATGGTCCCGTGGACGGACACGATACCCTGAGGCTCGAGAAAATACTGCGCATAGCATCCCGGCACAACGGCCCGGTCATCATCCACGTCATCACCGAAAAAGGGCGCGGCTATGCTCCCGCCGCCAGCAACCCGACCAAGTTCCACGGCATCGGGCAGTACAACATCGAAGACGGCAGCACCAGCAAAGGCCCCACCATCACCTACTCGGAGGCCTTCGGCACGCACCTGACCACCCTGGCAGCTGATGACCCGAATATCACCGCCATCACCGCAGCCATGCCCACCGGCACACGGCTGGATATCTTCCGCGCCCGCTTCCCGAAGCGCTATTACGACGTGGGCATAGCCGAGGAGCACGCCGCCCTTTTTGCCTGCGGCATGGCCACCCGGGGGCTCAAGCCTTACCTGGCAGTCTACTCCACCTTCATGCAGCGCTGCGTGGATATGATTCAGCACGATGCCGCGCTGCAGAACCTGCCTGTCAAATTCTGCATGGATCGCGCCGGTCTCTCGCCGGATGACGGCCCCACGCACCACGGCTTATTCGACATTGCCATGATGCGGGCTATCCCGGACCTGGTGATGATGCAGCCGAAGGATGAAGCAGAACTGGGCCACATGCTCTGCACCATGAACGGGATTACCGACCGCCCCAGCCTCATCCGCTACCCGCGCGGCACCGGCGAAGGGGTACCCATGCCGGCAGAGCTGCAGCCGCTGCCCATCGGCAAGGCGGAAATACTCTCAGAAGGGGCAGATATAACCCTGCTGGCCCTGGGCAATATGAATGGCTATGCCGCCAGGGTGCGCACCATTCTGGCAGCGCAGGGCATCTCCAGTGCGCACGTGAACGCCCGTTTCATCTGCCCGCTGGATACCGGGTGCATCCTGCAGCAGGCAACCAGGACACGCCTGCTCGTCACCATGGAAGACCACGTTGTGGCAGGCGGTTTCGGCTCCGCGGTCATGGAAATGCTCAATGAGCAGAACTGCAGCACCCCGGTGCTGCGCATCGGCTGGCCCAACCGCTTCATCGAACACGGCCGCGAAGACCAGCTGCGCAGCAAATACGGGCTCACCCCCGAAGCCATAGCCGCAACCATCCTTAAGCATCCCGCTGTTGCAAAATGAGATTATACCTTTCCCTTATACTGGCATTTTTCGCCCTGTTGCCCCACGCGCCGGCGCAGCAGCCGCCGCAAGCGCAGCAGGCGTCAACAGTCGCAGAGCTGCCCGAGTGGCTGGTGAATTTCTCCAACCTGTCGCGCAATGACCGGGAGCAGTACCTCCGCGCGTTCAACAACGCCAAACACGCCTACCAGCAGGGGCAGTGGGTAGCCTGCATCGGCTACCTGGCAGACTGCGAAATGATTTTCCGCGGCAACCCCAATGTGTGGAATCTGCGAGCCTGCTGCCTCATGGAGCAGAAGTACCTGGACGAAGCAGCCGAAGAGCTGGAGAAAGTGCGCAAAGCCCTGCCGGATGACCCGGTGACCGCCATGAACCTGGCCAACATCCGCATGGCTCGCGGCCAGTATGAAGAGAGCATCACCACGCTGCATGAGCTGCGGGGAATGCTGCCCTACGAGACCCCGGTGGAGCTGCTGAACGTGCTGGATTTCCGTGAGCTTCTCTGCCGCATCATGCTGGGGCAGGAAGCAGAGGCTCGCGCCATTGTGAAAAACCTCTCCCCTATCTCTGACACCCCCTTGTATTATTACAGCCAGGCAGCCTTTGCGCTGGCCCGGGGCAACCGAGTGGAAGCCTCGCGCCACCTGCGCACAGTCAGCAGCATCTTCTCCAAAGGCAATCTCTCCGTGCCCTACCAGCGCGCGCTCGAACTTTCCGGAGTTCTCAACTTGGAACCGAAACAGGCCGCCGGCAAGTAAATGGAAAAAGACACCGGCACCATCCTACGCCAGCAGGCACTGGGCGAGCACGGTCTCATCATCACCTGGTGCACACAGCAGCACGGCATCGTGCGCACCGCTGCGCGGCTGGCGCGCAAACCCGGCAGCGAGCTGAGCGGCCAGGTAGATTTATTTCACGAGTGTGAACTGCTCTACCGCCCCGCCACCCAGGGAGATTTGCACACACTATGCTCGGTCAGCCTCATCTCGCCGCGCCTGGCGCTGCGCAGCACCCTCACCCGCCTGCGCCTGGCCAGCTACATGGCCCGCCTCCTGCTCAGCACCGTGGAACCCGGGGCTCAGGACCCCGCCTGGCACAAGCTCATCTCCGGTGCGCTGGATTACGTGGCCACCAGCGAACCCCGCCGTGCCATCCTGCAGCATTTTGAAAAACGCCTGGCCGGGCTGCACGGGCTCTACACCCCCGACCAGCTGCCACACCACTCCCTGCTGCGCCATTTCCAGCACCTCCCCGCCGGCCGCGCCGAGCTGCTGGACTCCCTGCCCGGCTGATTGAGGAATGGAGCCAGATTTGAAATTACGAATGGGGAAACTCTAAAAACTCACTAAATGGGAGTTTGTCGTTGTCGGGGCACGGGACTTCAGTCCCGAAATAACGGTGCTTCCAATCGGGACTGAAGTCCCGTGCTCCGACAGAGTTCCCCCACAAATTCCAATTTGTTGATTAGTTTCGAATTATTAAGAGTTCCCAAACATCAATTTACCGGGCTCTTTACTCGAACTTGGGCCGCACCTGGCCGGGCGGTGGAAAAAGCCCTGCCGGGGCAAGAGGCTCCGGCAGGGCTGAAAACAGGTTAATGAAGCAATCAGTACTTGGCCACAACCTTCATCATCTCGTCCATCTGGGCCTCGATGGATTCCACCAGGGCCATCTGGGTGCGGGTGCGGTCGAGGTTGTGTTCCGGGCGCTTGATCTTGAAGTAGGTATCGCCCTCGAGGTAGTCCGTCAGGAAGCGCATACCGCACTCCATGGTGAGGAGCTTACCGGAGAACGGCAGCAGTTCCTTCTCCAGCGGGGTCAGGAAGGTGGCAGCCTCGCAGTAGCCCTTGGCCAGAGCCTCAAAGTACTCCATGCGCATGGTCACGAGGGAGAGATCCTTCTCATCCTCCGCAGCGGGGGAAGTGGAGGTGCGGATCATATCACCGAAATCATACAGCGCAGAGCCGGGCATGGTGGTATCCAGGTCAATCACGCAGATACCCTCGCCGGTCACGTCGTCCAGCATCACATTATTCAGCTTGGTATCGTTGTGCGTCACGCGCAGGGGCAGCTCGCCACTGGCCAGGTAGTTCACCACCTTGTGGCAATCGGCCTCGCGGGAGAGGTACCAGTCGATTTCCTTCTGCACGCTCTTGGCGCGGCCCAGGGGGTCAGAGGCAATAGCCTTCTGGAAGTTCTGGAAACGCTTGGTCGTGTTGTGGAAATCGGGGATAGTCTCAAAAAGCGGAGCACCGGGCAGATTGGCACCCAGCTTCTGGAAATTACCGAAAGCGCGGGCCACCTCGACACACTGGCCGGGGTTCTCAATCATATCGTAGGTGCGGGCACGCTCAATGAAGGGATACACGCGCCACACGTTGCCCTCCTCGTCCTGGGCGTAGGGCTTGCCATCCTTGGCGGGGATGATGGTGAGCGTGCGGCGGTAGGCCTCCTTGCAGCCTTCCTCCAGCAGCACGCGCAGGGCTTCATCCGTCACGCGCTTCACGTTTTCCATAAGCCCGATGGGCTGGCGGAACACGTTGCTGTTCACACGCTGCAGGATGTAGCGCAGGCGGATACCGGCCTGCTCAACCTCGATGCGGAACGTATCATTGATATGGCCGGAACCGTAGGACTCGCCGAACACATAGTCGGCGCGGATGTCGAACATCCCGGCAATTTTCTGAAGATCGTACATAAACTTAACCGAGTTGAGCGGGGTACACACCATCTTCCACCAGTTTGGCGATGCTTTCCACCACAGCGGGCTTGTCGCTGGGATAGGTCACACCGAGCCAGTTGGCGGTAGTCTTGATAACGCTGCAATCAGCCTTGCCGTTGTGGATGAGTTCGTCCACCACGGTGGGGATGTAGCACTCACTCTTCAGCTCGGTGCCGTGAGCAGCAAGGAAGCGGGTGAAGTGGTCCTGAATCTGGCCGATGAAGCTGGCGGGGAACACCCAGAAGTTCATGGAAACGAGCTCCTCGGGATCCACAGGCTTGCGCTCGCCGCTCAGGCTGTCGCCGCGGCACACGCCGTCTTCCTCAGTCTTAATCTTGGTGTATTCCTCCACGCTGTCGAGGTAGCCATCCTTGATACCGCAGATACCGCGGTTCACATCACCGTGGTCGCTGAGGGTGTTCTTCAGCGGGTAGCCGATCATGCCGTAGTGCTCCTTGCCATCGGCAGCGGGAGTGGCGGTCAGGAAATCAGCAGCCTGCTTGAAAGCGTCTGCTCCGTAGAAATCATCGGCATTCACCACGCCGAAGGGCTCCTTCACCACATTGCGGGCGGCCAGCAGAGCGTGTGCGGTTCCCCAGGGTTTCACGCGTCCCTCCGGAACAGTGTACCCCTCGGGCAGATCATCAAGGCACTGGAATGCGTAGTCCACCTCAATCTTACCGGCGAAGCGGGCGCCCACCTGGCTCTTGAATGCCTCCTCAAAATCCTTACGGATGATGAAGACTACCTTACCAAAACCGGCGCGGATGGCATCGTACACGGAGTAATCGAGAATTACTTCACCATTGGGGCCCATGGGGTCAAGCTGCTTCAGACCGCCGTATCGGCTGCCCATACCTGCTGCGAGAACAAGAAGTGTAGGTTTCATATTGTTGTTAATTAGAAATTTCCAGTACGTATCGTACGGACTCATTTTAACGCTCCACCATCACTTTTGCAAGCACAAAAGCGCATCACCCGTACTTGCACCCCCAAGAGCCCCCCAAATTCTGTAAGAAGGGAACTCTAAAAACTCACAAAATTGGAATTTGGCGGGCTGAAAGCCCGAGGAATTTTGAGCCCACGAAGTGGGTGAAAGAACACTAGCCGGGGCTGATTTTCCGCTCGCTGGCGCTCGCAAACTAATCGACAAATTCCAATTTATCGCGCACTGCGCTCAAACCATGCTCCCCCCCGAATGCAGAAAAGCCGTTGCCCTCCAGGAGCAACGGCTTTAAAACAAATATGGTATTGCCTTTACTTGCGGCGGCGGCGGGCTGCCAGACCACAGAGAGCCAGCAGGCTCAGCGTGGCGGTGGCCGGCTCGGGAATGTACAGCGTGGCGTTGCTTACAGTCATAACCGTGCCATTGGCTCCATTCAGACCCGCACCGAAAGAGATATGGGGATCATAACTCTGACCAAAGCCTATTTTATCTTCCTCTGTTCCGTAAATCGCGGAATAAACAAGGTCTTCTCCCGCATAGGCCTGCACGTGGTAGCGGCCCTGGCGCTGGCCTGCCCCACCATCTGCAACAATGCCACCCATCTGTTCAATGCGACCTATGATGGTGAATTCCTGTGCGCCTCCGTCTACAGCTGCTATACCAGATGTGTTGATAGTGACGGGTTTATTATATTGGCCCTGAACAATGGTCCAATTGCCATCCTCACCCACGCCAAAGCCAAACCCCCAGTTTCCACCTTCACCCCAAGACATCAGCATGGAGGCACCAGTGTCATTTCTGGTCCAATCAGCGGTGAAAGTCAGAGTGAACGTGTTCATCACAATACCCGCTACAATCGGAGTGTAACCGGTGTATGATCCCAGACGGTCACCAATCGCATTCGTACCGTTCGTGGTAAACGAGCCGTTGCTCATTGTTGCATTGGAAGAAGTGATATCCTTGGCTACATCGGTTGTGCCGGCGTACACCCAGCCGATTGAGTTGTCAGTAATCAGGAGCTCCAGCCCGGCCGGTTCAACCACCTTGGTATTGCCCATGGCCACACCGGCCAGAGACATCAGGGTAATAAGTGTCTTTTTCATATTTGTAATTATTTATGTATGATTGATTGGCGAGCATGCACCGGAACCACTTGTTTCCTCGCGCGGTGGAATGACAAGCTTCTCACTGCACAGCACGCATGCCCAGTGTATCGCATTTCCTGTGCGATATGGCGGTATCCTTACGTTGTTTCTACCGCCAGATCTTTCTTTCTATCGGTCTTGTGCCGCTTTCTATTTCGAGTTTTTTCTGATAAGGGGGGGGAATGCATCCTGAAGCACGCCTAATGATCTCCTGCCTACCAGCTATCATATCTGTTATTTCATTACGGATGCAAAATGGCACAATATGATTCTGTTCTTTTATTCAGGTGCTGCTTTTCAATATACATTGAACACGACATTCCGGATATTGTATGCCGTGTATCTCCTGTCGATTAAAAAAAGTGCATTTACACAAAAAATCTGTACATCGCACAGGAAATGCGATACACTGGGCATGCGAGCTGTGCAGTGAGAAGCTTGTCATTCCACCGCGCGAGGAAACAAGTGTTCCGGTGCATACTTCGCAAATCAAACATACATAAATAATTACAAACATGAGAAAGACACTTATTACCCTGATGGCTCTGGCCGGTGTGGCTGCAGCTAATACCAGCTTCTCCTACACCCCGATATCCGATACTACCCTCGGGTCCTGGTCCTATCATGGCACAGCCACGATTACCGACAGCGTCATCACGACGACCAATACCAACTGGCAGGTGGACGCCGCTACCTACACTCTGGCAGAGACGCACACCTACACCACGGCAGATATGCTGAGCTTCTCTTTCGATGCCACCAACAACGGCACGGGTAACAGCGCCCTGACCCTGGCCATCATCGGCACCTCCAACGCCATCGTGCTGGGGCACGGCACCTATAACAGGCCTGCTGATCAGCTTCAGGTTGCTGTAACTGACAATGTTTCTGTGACTGGCGGCTACGTGTTTGCCGATACCAACCCTGGTGATGACCTGACCCTGACCGCCGGTGCTACACTGAATGGAGGCATGCCGGCAAATGGCACTACTTCCACCATCAGCGGCAGCATTGCGTGGGATGGCGACTCCTTCGCCCTGACTCTTGGTTCTTCCGCTGTGGAAGGCACGCTTTCTTACGACCTGGGCATCACCAAGCTGGATGTAACCAAGCTGATGGTGACCATCGAAGGTGGTGGTTCTCCCACCCATGGCAACACTGACTGGCAGACACCGACGATGAGCAACCTGACCATCACTTCCCCGATTCCCGAGCCGGCCACAGCCACGCTGAGCCTGCTGGCACTGGCCGGTCTGGCAGCCCGCCGCCGCCGCAAGTAAAGGCAATACCATATTTGTTTTAAAGCCGTTGCTCCTGGAAGGCAACGGCTTTTCTGCATTCGGGGGCCAGGGTTTGAGTGATGAGCGCGATAAATTGATGTTTGTCGTTGTCGGGGCACGGGACTTCAGTCCCGAAATAACGGTGCTTCCAATCGGGACTGAAGTCCCGTGCTCCGACAGAGTTCCCCCACAAATTCCAATTTTCCGAGCAAGGGGGGCCGTTGCCGATAATTCTAATCCATACAAAATCTTCGGGGCACATGTGGTAGTCAAAGCGCTACGCGATAATAGACTTGCCAGCACCTGGGTATTCTGATACACTGCTGAGCAGCAAAACACCATGGTCACAACAGTATACCCCTACGGCGAGGATTTTCCGATTCTGAAGATAGAAACCGCCCTTTGCACGGCAGAGATTTCCCTGTATGGCGGGCATGTGCTCAGCTGGGCACCAGCCGGGCACAAGCCGGTCATCTACATGAGCCCCAAGGCAGTATTCAAGAAGGGAAAGGCGCTGCGGGGGGGGATTCCGCTGTGCTGGCCGTGGTTCGGCAAGAACACGGAGGATGCCTCGCAACCGGCGCATGGCGTGGCCCGCATCTCCACCTGGCAGGTGGGGCGCTGCGAGGAGGGGGAAGATGGCCGGGTGAACCTGCTGCTGGCGCTGCCACCGGAGAATGAGATGCTGCCGAGTGCCGCCCTGGGCCTGGAGATCGGGAATGAGCTGACGATGAGTCTCATCACCCTGGATGTGCCGCGGGCCATGCCCTACTCTGCCGCCATGCATACCTATTTTGCAGTGAGCGATTACGAACAGGTAGCGGTAACCGGGCTGGAAGACCTGGAATTCACAGAATTTGCGGATGATGCGGTGCCCCACCCGGAAGACCCGCTCATTCCCCTGGGGCATATCGACCGCATCTACCACCCGGTGCCGGAGAATGCGGAAATCACCATTCATGACCCCGCCTGGGAGCGCAGCATCCGCATCTGCCGCGCGGGGAGCGCCTCAGCCGTGGTGTGGAACCCGGGGGCTGCGCTGGCCGCCGGCATGGGCGACCTGGGCGAAGGGAACGAACGCGGTTTTCTGGCGGTGGAGACCACGGTGGTACCAGCCGAGAATACGGTGCTGCGCTGCGGCGAAACGCACGAGCTGACCACCCGCATCCAGGTTTTCGGAGTGAACTGATTTTTCTATGCGCAAGGCATTCAAAGCGCTCTGGTTCACGCTGAAGCTTCTCAGTTTTTTTCTGATCTCGGTGTTGCTCATTGTGGCCGGGGCTGAGGTGTACACCAACAGCATGGCCAACCGCTACTGCAACCGGCGGGTGGAAGATTGCCGCATGGGAGATGTGGGCCTGGTGCTCGGCTGCAGCAAGCGTTTCAGCAGCGGCATGCCGAGCCTTTATTTCAACGGCCGCATGGAAGCTGCTGCCAGGCTCTGGAAAACCGGTAAGCTCCGCTGCATCATCGTTTCCGGCGATAACCGCGAGAAATACTACAACGAACCCCGCGACATGAAGAACGCCCTGGTGAAACTGGGCGTGCCGGAGGAGAAGATAGTGTGCGATTTTGCCGGGCTGCGCACCTATGATTCCGTGGTGCGGGCCCGCCGCATCTTCGGGGCTCAGAAAATCACCATCATCAGCCAGTCCTACCATGTGAAACGCGCCGTGGCCACCGCCCGCCAGCTGGGTATAGATGCGGAGGGCTACTGCGCGGCGCACATTCCCTTCAACCGCCCCACGCTGCTGCGCCAGTTCATGCGCGAGCGGGCTGCCCGCGTGGCCATGGTGTTGGACCTGCTCATCGGAGCGGAGCCGCGGCACATGGGCGAACAGATTGAACTCCCCACCTGACCACTTTCTCCCCCAACTCATACTTACCTCCCACCATGTTCTCCCTCATCTCCTGCTCAGCCATGGCCGGCGTGGCCGAATGGGTCTGCTGCCCCGGCGAATTGAATGCCCCTCTCTACCGAGCCCTGGCCGATTGCCCGGTGGTGCACCGCTGGAGCATGGCCGATGACCGCTCTGCCGCTTTCTTTGCCCTGGGGCGTGTGCAAGCGACCGGGCGCCCCGTGGTGGTGGTGGCCGGCAGCGGTTCCTCTGCCGCGGCCATGACACCGGCAGTCATCAACGCTTATTACCAGCGCCGCCCGCTGGTAGTGCTCACCATGGACAGCCCCCGCAGCTGCGGTGGCACCGGCGCCCCGCAGAGCGTGGAGCAGGAAGCCCTCTTCGGCATGTATGCCCCCACGGTGGAACTCGCGCTGCCCTGCCCGGTTTCTGACCTGCCCAACCTGGTGGAATCTCTCAGCGAGGGTTTCCCCCTGCACCTGCACGTGCGGCTGGATGCAGAAGCCGAGCCCCCCTGCCCGGATTTCAGCAATGTGGAAGTGGGTGAAGCCCCGCCTGCCCCGCGTTTCCGAGGCTCACTGGTGGCGGTTTCGCAGATGCTGCGCTTCCGCTCCATGGAAGGGCTGGTTCTCATCATAGGCGCCCTGAACCCGGATGAGCAGGAACCCGTGCTCTGGCTGGCGCAGACCCTCCGCGTGCCCATTCTGGCGGAGGCCAGCAGCGGCCTGCGGGAGGAGCTCTCTGCCTATCTCCTGCACAACGGGGATGACCTGCTGCGCCAGACCCCGCCGCGCCACGTGCTGCGCGTGGGCGATGTGCCCACCGGCGCTTTCTGGAAAGCACTCGAAAACCTGCCGCAAACGGAGGTCTACTCCTTCACCCGCACCGGTTTCTCCGGGTTGAACCGCAAGAGCAACGTGGTGGAAGGTGAGCTGGAGCAGATCATGAAAGCCCTGGGCGATGTGCCCCATGTGGGCGATACGGCGCGCCTGCTCACCCGCAGCCGCCGCGACGCCGGCCAGCTGGAGGAGCTCCTGCTCGGTTACCCCGAATCTGCCGAGGCCATGGTGCGCGCATTTTCCCGGCACGCCTGCCTGGCAGATGTCATCTGCGTGGGCAGCGCCACCACGGTGCGCCTCTGGAACCGCTACGCCCAGTGCCAGGTACCCACCCTCTACCTGCGCGACCTCCACAGCACCGGGGCCGATGGCGTGCTGAGCGCCTTCCTCGGCAACGCCGCAGATGCCTCCAGCGGCTGCTGCCTTATCGGAGATCTCACCCTCCTGCGTGATATCAACGCCGCAGCCATCCTGCCCCAGCTGCCCCCCGGCAAACGCATCGTGGCTGTGCTCAACAATGAAGGAGCCGCTGCGGCCATGCACGATACTGCCGGCGACCCTGAGCTGGAGCGACTCCTCGTGCAGCCCCAGCCCTTCCGCATGCAGGAAATCGCCCGCCTGTGGGGGGCTGAGTACTACGCCATCCGCAACGAAGCCGATTTTGAAGTGCTCGACACCCTGGAGGAAGACGCGTTCGTCCTCCTCGAGCTCCAGCCGGACGGTTCGTTGAATTGAATACTCACCGGGCGAACACCAGAAGTCCCATTTGTCGAGCTTTTCACTCCACATCTTCGGGGCACGCGTGTGAGCAATATCACACACGTGTCCCGAAGTTTGAGTACGGAGCTTGATGAATGGGAATTGGGCGAGACGCAGGCGAGTCAAATTCCCATCCCTCATGCGCTAGCATGAGGGATTTCATACATGCCACAGGCATGTATTTCATGCACTGCGATA
>CALFTQ010000148.1 GCA_937916135.1 uncultured Verrucomicrobiales bacterium | reverse complement strand
GGCGTAGGCATCAAGGCCGTGAATGCCCTTTCCGAGACATTTGAAATCCAGGCCTACCGCGAGGGGCAGACCCGCCGCATTCAATTCAAAGCCGGAGAGGAAGTACCCGGCAGCGATGTGACCGAAGCGACAGACCAGCCGGACGGCACACGCGTAGCCTTCATGGTGGACCGCAGCATCTTTGCGGCAGATGCCGCCTACAACCTGCAGTTTGTGGAGCGCATGTGCCGCTACTACTGCTATCTGAACACCGGGCTTACCATCAACCTGAACGGCCGCAACATCTCCTCAAAAAATGGTCTGCTCGACCTTCTGAAAGAGGAAATGAAAGAAGAGCCCCTCTACGCCCCCATCCACATCTCCGGCAATGATATTGAGATTGCCATCACCCACGGCGATGAATACGGTGAGGAATACTACTCCTTCGTGAACGGTCAGCACACCACCATGGGCGGCACCCACCAGGCCGCATTCCGCGAGGCCATCGTCAAGACCCTCCAGGGCTACTTCAAGAAGAACTATGAGGGCTCCGACATCCGCAACGGCATTCAGGCCGCTATCAGCATCAAAGTGATTGAGCCGGTGTTTGAATCCCAGACCAAGACCAAGCTGGGCAGCAATACCATGGGCCCCGGCAAGGAAACCATCCGTACCTTCGTGCTCAACTTCCTGGCCCGCGAGCTGGATAACTACCTGCACCGCCACCCGGAAATAGGCGAGGCGATGGAGGAGAAAATCAAGGAAAGCGAGAAAACCCGCAAGGAAGTGGCCGGCGTGACCGGCAAGGTGGCCAAGGAACGCGCCAAGAAGGCCAAGATACACACCCGCAAGCTGCGCGACTGCCGCGTGCATTACGACACGAAGAACAAGCGGGCCAAGGACACCATGCTCTTCATCACCGAGGGTGATTCCGCATCCGGCTCCATTACCACGGCCCGAGATGCCGAAACACAGGCAGTTTTCTCCCTGCGCGGCAAACCGGCAAACAGCTTTGGCATGAATCGATCAGCTCTTTTCGAAGAAAAACGAAATGAAGAGCTGGATTTCCTGCACCTGGCGCTCAACATAGACCGCAGCATGGATGATTTGCGCTACAACAAGGTCATCATCGCCACTGATGCAGATGTGGACGGCATGCACATCCGCCTGCTGCTGCTCACCTTCTTCATCCAATACTTTCCTGAGCTCATCCGCGAAGGGCATCTCTTCATCCTGCAGACGCCACTCTTCCGGGTGCGCAACAAGCAGAAAACCCTCTACTGCTACTCCGAGGCAGAGCGCGACCGCGCTGTCAAGGAACTGGGCCGCAACCCCGAAATCACACGATTCAAGGGGCTGGGCGAAATTTCACCATCGGAGTTCAAGAACTTCATCGGCGATGATATACGTCTCGAAAATGTAACACTTGAAAACGCCCATAATCTCAAGGAGATTCTGCGTTTCTACATGGGCGACAACACCGATGACCGTCGCCAATACATCGTGGATAACCTCCGCATTGAAGAAGATCTGGCTTAATTTTCATTTTACTCAATAAAACCGCATCCGAGAATCGTCCTTATTGCAGTGTAATACCATTATGAAACGAATCATTTCTCCAGTCATTTCAGCTCTGCTGCTGGCCTGCGTGCTCCCAGCAGCCGCCGAATGGGAACCTCGCGGGATGTGCTACGTCTGGGCAGGCAGTGCTGCGCCGAAAGAAGCCCCCGAAGACATGCTGCAAGGTGAGATCTACGATTATAACCGCACCCCCCAAGGCGAGTTCTTCACCTACTCCGGCATCTACAACTCAGATACCGCCACAAGAAAGATTGCCAAGAGCCTTAAAGAAGCCCATAAGATTCGCAGCACCGGCGCAAAAAACCCTACCAATAGTCCTGACGTACACGGACAATGCGCACAGATATTGAAATTGCTCATGCAAGGCAAAAGTTCCGTTCTGAGCAAGCTGTATAAATATCCGTATCATGTGGCGACACCACACATTTACATGGCACCGGTCAAGACATCCGATCCGGAAAACATCCTGAAAGGGGAAAACGCGAGCGACTCTGATTTCATAGCCGATACCAACACGCACAGCACCAAGGCAAAATCGCACAAGGACCATTCCTCCTGGATTGGTGTTTTCAAGGGCTCCGTCATAGCCCCGAAAAGCATGAAATTCCGCTTCTGTGGCGCGGCAGATGATTCCATCATTGTGAACTTCGACAATGAAATGGTGCTTGAAACCGGTTATGTCCACCCGGGCATATACAAGGGCAACGGAATCAAAGACCCAGGGTGCGACTGGGAACCGGCAGTTATCATCAAATACCAGAGAGACCTGGCAGCCGGTAAAATTCCGGGAAGAAGCGATTACGAGGTGATTGCACTCCGCAGCACGCCGTATACCAATAGAAAATTCAATGGCATCACCTGCGGCACCCCCATTACCGTGGTGGAAGGAAAGGCATATCCCATCGAAATCATCATAGCCAACAACGGCGGCACAGCCATGCACTACCTGCTCACTCAGGAGATAAGCTCCGGCACCAAAGCCCCGCTCCAGCTCTTCCGCACAAACGATGCCCCGGTCACACCCCCATACGGCACACGCGCCACATCCTCTGAATATGAGGCAGGCCCCGCCTATGAAAAAGACTCCCTCATCTGGAAAGTGAAAGGGAAAAAAAGCAAAAAGGATAAGAAGAAACATAAGGCAGCCAACAGATTCCGCAAGGTTTAATTACATACAATCATGAAAACCAGTATTCTTCTTTCCGTTCTCTCCTTTGGAGCCGTGCTCCTCCAGCCGGTAACAGCCGAATGGGAGAAACGCCCGGTCGCCTACGTCTGGACCAGTGAGGAAAAGGCCACGACAACTCCGGAGGGCCTGCTGCGCGGCACGATATACGATATCAAGCGAGACCGCCGCGGCAAATTAAAGCCTGAAGTGCAGCAGCACAGCGGCGACTGGTGGAACTATGTCCGCAATGACTACATGAACACCATGAAGGACATCATGAACCGCCGCCACAGCGATATCAAGTATAATTACGAATACACCACGCCCTGCGCCGTGGGGCACCTTTACCTGCAACGCCGCTATGGGGTGAACATGGATGGCGAGCTGGATCTGGCTTCTGGTAAAAGCATCGGCGATGCAGCCTCCGACTTTGTGAGTGAAACCCAGCAGGCCATTCCCGGCGGGTGGATCGGGGTGTTCAAGGGTCGCGTCGTCGCACCGAAGACAATGAAGTTCCGCTTTGTCGGCTCGGCAGATGATACACTGATGGTGCGTTTCGGCGGCAAGGTGGTGCTGGAAGCAGGCTATGTGCTCCCCAGTGTATTCACCGGCAACAACAGCGACGAAGCCTTCTCCAAAGGAACCGACAAGCAGTACATTCAGAATCTGCGAACCGGCAAGGACCCAAAGCACAAGGGCTACAGACTGATTCAGCTCAAAAGCACCGGATTCTTCAACGACTCGTTCGGCGGACTGACCGGAGGAACGCCCGTCAGCGTGCAGGAGGGCAAGGAATACCCCATAGAGATTATCATCGGTGAATGCGGGCGGCATGGTTTTTATTACCTGTTGACCCAGGAGGTGACCAAGGACAACAAAGCCCCGCTCATGCTGTTCCGCACGAATGAAGACTGGCCGGTATCCCCACAGGATGGAGAAAGCGGCCCGGCCTACAGCAAGGAATCTCCCGTCTGGAAAACGGTGACCACCGCAAAAAAGAAGAAAAAGAGCAGGAAATAAGCACAGACCCCCATCCGGTTTTTAATTTTCTTTGACTTCCATTCTCGCTTCAGGTAGTATACAGAGAATACCACTTTTATCATGAAAACACTCATCATAGCCCGCCACGGCAACACTTTCGCAAAAGGAGAAACGCCCACCCGAGTGGGTTGCCACACTGACCTGGAGCTCGTCGAAGAAGAGCGCGGTCGCGGTGTAGGCCTGTACCTCAAAAAACTGGGGCTTGTGCCCACCCGCATCCTGGCCGCCCCGCTGAAGCGCACCATGGGCACCGCCGCCCTGGCCGCAGAAGCTGCGGGCTGCACCTGCCCGGTGGAGCCCGACCACCGCTTCATCGAGGTCGATTACGGCCCCGATGAAAACAAGACTGAGGAACAGGTGAAAGCCCGCCTGGGTGCAGAGGCCGCCAAAGCCGAGGGAATCGACCCCGCCACGCTCTCCGCTGAAGAACTGGACGCCAAAGGCGAAGCCATCATCGACAAGTGGAATGCCGATGCCACCGTGCCGACTGGCTGGAAGGTGGATGTGCAGCAGATTCGCGACAACTGGATGAGCCTGGCCTCCGAAGTAAAGGATGGCGAGATTATGCTCTGCGTCTCCTCCAACGGCACTATCCGCTTCGCTCCGGTCATCACCGGTGATTATGCAGGCTTCTGCGCCGAGCACGATATCAAGGTAGCCACCGGCGGCGTGTGCATCTTCACCAGCGAGGACGGCACCACCTGGACCTGCACCGAGTGGGGCACCAAGGCATTCAAGAAAATCTGACACCCGAACCCGGTCATGATGGAGAAACTCAAACCCGCCTGGGTGGATGAATTCAAGAAATTCGCACTCAAGGGCAACGTGGTGGACATGGCCATCGGTGTCATCATCGGTGGTGCTTTCAGCAAGATTGTCACCTCCCTGGTGAAAGACATCATCACGCCGGCTATTTCCATGCTCACCGGCGACACCAAAAACCTGGCTGAGCTCAGCTTTGCACTGAGCGATGCCAAGGATGCACCGGTCATCAAGTACGGCGTCTTCTGCCAGACCGTGCTGGATTTCCTCATCATTGCGCTCACCATCTTCTGGGCCGTGCGCCTCATCTGCAAGCTGCGGGTCAAAAAGGCAGAACCGGCACCGGAGCCCCCTGCCCCGGCGCCCACGCCGGAGGAGATCCTGCTTCTGCGCGAGATTCGAGATGCTCTGAAGAACAAGTGAACAAGAAACAACTCATAGCCAGGGTTCAGCGCTATATGGGCCCTGGCGCCACCCGGGCCACCGCCTCTGCTGCAGTAGAGGCGGTGCTCGCTTCCATCAAGCTGGCCACCGTCGAAACCGGTGAAAAACTGCATATCGCCCACTTCGGCACCTTTGAACGGAAAGAGCGCGATGCCCGCCAGGGGTACGACATCAACACCGGAGCCATGCGTCATATTCCCGCCAGAAACGAACTCACCTTCAAATCGGCAAAGGGGCTCGTAAAAAGCTAATCGTCCCAGCCGGCGCGCGGGTGGGATTCCCGGTAAACCTGCTGCATGCGGGTTTTGGTCACATGCGTGTATATCTGCGTGGTTGCCAGGGAACTATGCCCCAGCAGTTCCTGAACAGCGCGCAAATCGGCGCCTGCATCCAGCAGGTGAGTAGCAAAGGTATGGCGCAGCTTGTGAGGTGAAATATGGAAAGGCAAGTCGGAACTCTGCAGGTATTTATCCAGCATGAGCTGCACACTGCGGCAACTCATGCGGCGACCGAGGCGGCTGATGAAAAGCGGCTCATCCCCCTGCACTCCCGCCATCTCACGGTAACGTTCTACTGCCTCCCGGGCATAATCACCCACTGGCACCAGGCGGAGTTTGCGCCCTTTACCCAGCACGCGTATGCAGTTCTCTCCGGGGCGGAGAGAGTCTGCATTCAGGCCCACCAGCTCGCTCAGGCGCATGCCGCATGAGTAAAACAGCTCCAGAATCGCAGCATCTCGGTATGGCAACCAGGGGGGGCTCTTCTTATCGGCAGGTAAACGCAATGGCAGAGCCAGCAGCTCCTCCATCTGATGCAGGGAAAGATGCACCGGCAGGCTCTGGGAGGCGCGCGGCAGGCTTACCTCGGCCAGGGGACTTGCCGGCAGCCCCTCGCGCCGCATCAGATATTCATAAAAGGAACGCAGTGCAGCAAAACGCAGGCGTATAGTGGAGGGTTTCAATTCTTCATTCAGGGCATCGTAAAGCCAGGCGCGGAAAAGATCTGCCTGGCACTGTTCCCATGCGGCAAACTGCGCCCCGGCCCAGCGGCGGAACAACACCAGTGAGCGGTGATAGGCCTCCACCGTGCGGGGCGAGGCATTCCGCTCAGTTTCCAGATATTCCAGAAAACGGAATGCCGCAGAATCAAGCTGTGAATCCGAGGGCAGCACACGACTTATTTACCACATTTGCCGGGCAGAAACAAGGAAATATCATTGACACCACACCATCTACGTGGCAATATGTCGGCCCACAGCATATGAAAAGTCCCCTGCTCTCCATTCTGCTCAGCCTGGCTGCTCTGCTTCCCGTCTGCTCTGCAGAATCCCTGCCCATACTGTACCGCACCATTCTGCCAGATGAGGAAATGTGGGCTCTGGAAACCGAACTAATGGGACACCGCGAACGCAACGGCGCCGTGCTGGAGTGCATAGCCGATGCTCTGCGGGACTTGCTGCGGCAGGCCGGGCTAGAGCCCACCGTAGAATCTCTGGTGCTGGTGCTCACCTCACCGTGCGAATCAGGTGGGCCGGAAGCGGCCGTCAAGGAGCTGCTCATGCCCCGCACTTCCTCTATCAAAGTAAGTCAGGATGCATCCTTTGCAGTTCTTGCCACACCGGTGCGCGGGGGCACCACCCTGGAGATTTTCCGTGATACCGCACACGGACTCAGTGTGCGGCGACTGAAACGCTGAAAAAACAATCACCGAACACATCCGGAAGGAACTGCATCATCCCCTTTGCTATGATTCCTTCCGGTATACAAGAAATATGGGTGGTCATGCTGTACTGCGTCCTGACATGGGCAGCATTCTCGGGATCTCTCTATCTGGCCGATAACTGGCGGAGGCCGAAAGAAGCCATGCTGGGCGGGCTGCTCGTGCTGGTGCTGGCCTCTGTGATTTCGATGCTCACCAGTTTTGCTGCGGAGCAGCTCTTGACCGGCATGGCCATGAATCTCACTTTTCAGCTTTCCGGCATCATGCTCTGCGCCATGGCCGTCTCGCGCGTGGTGCAGCAGCTCAGCTGGCCCCGGACCTGGCTGGCAGGTGTACTCTCGCTGCTCTTCTATTCCATCATAGCCGTGCTCCTCGGCTGGGGGATTATTCTCATGGGGTAGGGTTGGCCTGCAGGCGCCACTCATCAATCAGCCTGCCGCTGGCGAAATAGAGCTGAGCTAATCGGCTGGATTCAATGGTGTATCAGCTCCGTGGTCACATCTGCCAGCTGAAAACGCACCAGGCGTGCCAGGTCCGGCAGCGCAACCTGCACCTGCAGCCCGATTCGGCCGCCGGAGAAAATGATAGAATCGAAATTGGCAGCGGTGGCGTCAATCGTGGTGCGGAAGGGCTTTTTCATGCCAATGGGAGAGCATCCACCATGCACGTAGCCGGTGAGGGGCAGCAGGTCTTTCTGTTTGAGCATCTCCAGCGATTTTTCACCAACTGCCCTGGCTGCCTTCTTCAGCTCCAGCCCGGCCCCCACGGGAATAACGAAGACATAGTGCGCGCCACTGCGTCCGGTGGTTACCAGCGTTTTAAACACCTGCGCAGCATCCTGCCCCAGCAGCTCTGCCACCTCCAGCCCGGAGACGGCGCCTTCTGATTCATATGTGAAATGCTGATACGGCACTTTTTTCTGCTCCAGCAGCCGCATCACATTCGTCTTGATAGATGAGGGCGCGGCCATCTTATTGAATCCTGGCAATGGGCCAGCTCCAGGGACGGTGGAAATCCGGCTCGCCGCTCAAATCATCGGACGTGGTGCAGAAGTGGTAATCCGGGCTGTTGAGGATGCAGGTGGCGGCCAGTCGGCAATTCTGCACATCTATCCCGACGCTGCGCAGCCAGGCCAGTGGCAGACGCGCGGAGCAGCCCCATCCTGCGGGAGTCACACTGCCCGTGGTTTCCACACCTTCCGGCACGCCGGCTCCGGCCAGGGGCTCGCGAGGCCCGCCGAATGCGCATGCCCACCAGGCACCGTTCGGGCAGAGGTTGAACTCTACGTAATGCTTCCCCTCGGCATCTGCCACGAAGAATTCTGCCGTGTCGTACATCCAGAGTTCTTCCTTGAACATGCCGGGAACAGCCTCCGGATGTATTGAAACCGCAGAGGCCTGCGCGGCGCGGAACACCAGGCACTCCCCCTCCATGGTGAAGCTGTATTCCACCGGAGCGTTCACGGGGTTGCCGTACCATTCATGCGTGAGCTGCTGAATAAGCGGCTCTGCGGTGCTGATGATGTTCTGCATGCTCTGCATCATAGCAAAGCCGGCGTGCAATTGCAAGTCCGGGAAGGCAGAAATGACTAATCCTTCTGCGGATGGTCGCAGTAGTGATTTGTCTTCTTGTGTTTATGCCCGTGGTGCTTATCCTTGCAGTTGTAGTGGAAATACTCTCCTGCATGCGGGTCAAATGCCGGAGTGGTGTCGGGCTCTGGCGGCAAGGGCTCTTTGTATGGCTGCGGCGAGCGGCTGCGCAAGCGCGTGGGGGCCGGGTTTGCGGCAATCTGCCGTGCATGCTCGGCGCGCATCAGCAGGTGCCAGACCGTGGCATCCGCACCGGCCAGCCGGAAGCGAGAACCCGCAGCATAGCCTTGGGCACTTACCATACCATCGGGAGCAGCGTCCATGTAGTCGATATAGCCCAGTACCTTATCCCCGGGGCCCAGTAATTCAAGGCGTACAACGTGAGGAAGGGCGAAATCACCAGCCGGTGCTGTCTTGATTGCCTGTAGCCGGGAGATGAGGACTTTCATCTGTTGCTGCTCATGAGGTGACAAGCGGGCCATTTCAACCGGGCGCCGTACCCGGGCCGCAGCAGATTCGCTCATGACTAGCCGCATGTCCACGCAATCCCTGGCCGCGCGTTGTAATTTCGTCAGCAGTTGATGATTTCTCTCGATGTTAGCTTTCTGCTCCGCCGCAGATTCCACCACCAGTGGCTCCGGAAGAAAAAGAGGTGCCGCCGTAAGATTGCAGGCAAACAAGGCAAAAGCAATGAAACAACGCACCATGGTCAGGCATTAATGAGCATTGAAATAAGGCGTGATATCAAACCACTGTTCGACCGCGTAATGTTTACCGCCGTGTTCTACCTCAATGATGTGCATATCGTAGCAGCGACCGTTCTCCACGACCAGGGTCTGCAGTTGGTGTTCGCCGAGCCCCAGGCGCCCCAGCACCAGGTATTGAATCGACACGGCAAATCGATCCTTTATCAGGACTTGCCAGGCTGTGTCGCGGGTGAAACCGGGGCCTCCCTTCAAAGCCTTGGGAAAATCGGTCTGCGTGCGTCTGATGGTTGCTTCATGCTCCAATACCAGGGCCTGCTGTATCTCAGGAGGAGCTGGCGTTGCCATCGGATCCGATGAAAACACACCACACGATGTCAACAGAGAACCCAACATTAATGATGCCAATATCTTCTTCATATCTACCGGCATCAGCGTATCATATATCTGCTACCGAATCAAGCCCGGAAACCTGCGGAATACACCACCGCGCCACGTGAGCCCCTAAGGTTCTGTAAGCAATTGAAATGAAGAAGCCCCCTGCTCGATAAATCAGAATTTGTGGGGGAACTCTGTCGGGGCACGGGACTTCAGTCCCGATTGGAAGCACCGTGATTTCGGGACTGAAGTCCCGTGCCCCGACAACGCCAAAGTCCAATTTATCGAGCTCCGTACTCAAACTTTGGGACACGTGTGAGTTTTGGGCCATGCGTGATGGAGTTTGGATGAATGCTGCCTGATTGTTCCGGCAATAACGAGAGAATTTCGCCCCCGGACAAGATATTGACTTCACATCTGATTAGAAAGCTGCTAAAATAGCCGCATGGCAAATAAACCCGTAGTACTTATCATCCGCGACGGCTGGGGCCGCAACCCGCAGGGCCCGGAAGCCGCCAATCAGACCGGCGATGCTACCGTTCTCGCCAAGACTCCTTTCACCGACAAACTGCTGGCCACCTGCCCGCACATGATGCTGGGTGCCTCCGGTCAGGATGTGGGTCTGCCCGATGGGCAGATGGGTAACTCCGAGGTGGGGCACCTGAATCTGGGCGCTGGCCGCGTGGTGTTCCAGGATCTCTGCCGCATCACCAACGCTATCAACGATGGTTCCCTGGCTAAGAATCCCGTCATCGTGGATGCATACGCCAAGGCCGCCGGCAGCCGTCTGCACCTCATGGGGCTCGTTTCCGACGGTGGTGTGCACTCCCACATCGACCACCTCATCGGTCTGGTGAAGATTGCCGCAGAAGCCGGCGTGAAGGATATCTTCATCCACGCCATTATGGATGGCCGCGACACCGACCCGAAGAGCGGTGCCGGTTTCCTCCAGCAGCTCCAGGATGCCGTGGCTCCCTACGGCGCAAAGATTGCCACCGTGGTGGGCCGCTTCTTCGCCATGGACCGCGACAAGCGCTGGGACCGCGTGCAGATCGGCTGGGATGCCATCGTGCTGGGCAAGGGCGAGGCCTGCACCTGCTCCCCTGCGGACTATGCCCGCAAGAGCTATGAGGACGGCGTGACGGATGAATTCATGAAGCCTGCCGTGTTCGTGGAAGCTGACCAGCAGCGCGTGCGCGATGGCGATGTGGTCTACTTCTTCAACTTCCGCGCCGACCGCGCCCGCGAGCTTTCCCGCGCCTTCATCTACGAGGACTTCGATGGGTTCGACCGCACGGTGCAGCCCAAGGTGCACTATGTGACCATGTCCGAATACGAAGCCTGCTACCCGACTCCGATTGTATTCGAGCAGGAGCAGCTCTCCAACATTCTGGGCGAGGTTATTGCCAAGGCCGGGCTGAAGCAGCTCCGCATTGCCGAGACCGAGAAATATGCCCACGTGACCTTCTTCTTCAACGGCGGCGTGGAAACCCAGTTCGAGGGAGAGGATCGTATTCTGGTGCCCTCCCCCCGCGAAGTGGCCACCTATGACCAGAAGCCCCAGATGAGCGTGGGCGAAGTGGCCGATAAGTTCGTGGAAGCCATCGGCAATTACGATATCGCCATCATGAACTTCGCCAACCCGGATATGGTGGGCCACACCGGCTATCTCGAAGCCGGTATAGCTGCCTGTGAAGCCGTAGATGCAGCCCTGGAAAAGAGCGTGACCAGGATTCTGGAGCTGGGCGGCTGCTGCCTTATCTGCGCTGACCATGGCAACTGCGAGAATATGCTCAACCCGGACGGTTCCCCCAACACCGCCCATACCACAAACCTGGTGGATCTCATCTACTGCGGCCCCGACCAGGACCGCATCACCCTGAGTGATGGTATCCTTGCCGACATTTCTCCCACGCTGCTGCACCTTCTCGGTATTGAGCAGCCCGCCGAAATGACCGGCCACAGCCTGGTAAAGTAACACTGAGGTATCCGGCTTAGTCTTCAAAAGTCGCTTTCCTGAACGGGAAAGCGGCTTTTTTTCGCGTTGACTTTTCATATCCGCGATGATAGCATTACGCTCAGCGATTATGAAATACCGTCTTCATCTCATCACCCTGGTGTTCGGGCTTCTTGCCTGGGCGCTCCCCGTCTCCACAGCATATGCGGATGACTCCGATTCTGCCGAACAGGTAAGCAAAAAGAAAAAGAAAAGCAAAAAGTCTAAAAAGAAGGATGCTGAGGAAGCAGAACCCGCAACCGAAAGCGTAGTGGGAGCCAAACTGAAGGGCAACACCTTCTTCAACAACACCACACCCAATCTGAGTGCAAAATACTTCATTTTCCTCAAGTCCGCCTCCTGGTGCGGCCCCTGCAATATGGAGATGCCTGCTGTTGCCAAGGCTTATGAGGAGATGAAGCGGAGCGGCAAGGTCGAACTCATCCTGCTGAGCCACGACCAGACGGAAGAGAAAGCCAGAGGCTTCCTCGAAAAATATGGTGCCACCTTCCCGGGGCTCATGAAGGGGGCCTCCATTCCAGAGCTTCCCCCGTCCAACGGCATCCCCAATGCCACTATCATGAAGGCCGATGGCACTGTCATCCAGAGCGGTCACGGCTCCATCATCCGCGGGTGGAAGGAGAAAACTATTGGCAAATACGCCATTCTGGACGACGATGGCGAACCGCGTGTCGGCAAGGCTCTCAAAAAGATGAAGTTTACCAATGGCAAACCCAGCACCAAGGCCGATTTTTACATCTACCTGTATGCTCCGATGCTCCATTCCGCACCCGATGACGTGGTGGCAAGTCTGGCAAAAGAGCATAAAGACATGAAAAAAGCCAAGGTTGAGCTCATCTTTATCAGCAATACCAAAACCCCGGCCCTCATTGCCAAGTACCTCAAAGGCCAGAAAGCCAAGTTCCCGGGTATCCAGGAAAGCAAGGAGGTGGCGGATCTGCCCGGTATCGGCGAGTTTGGAGACACACCCCAGGCCTGGATTGTGACCCAGAGCGGTGCCGTTGTGACCAGCGGTGGCCCCGAGGTCGCCACTGAATGGCATAAAGTAGTGGAGGCTAATAACTAACCCACTTCACCCCTGACCCGATTCCATCCAGGCGGGAGACTGCAGGCGCAGTCTCCCGCCTCAGTTTTCACAGATGTGACGCGGATTTAACTTGACAAAAACCCCATTTCTCTGCCACTAATAGAAACAGCGAAGCGCCACGGGCGCCAAAGATTTTCCTGCCATGTCCAAGACTCTTATCATAGCCGAGAAACCCAGTGTTGCCGCCGATCTGGCCCGAGTGCTGGGTAAGCAACTGGGTAAATTCAAGAAAGATGACGCCACCCAGAGTTATTCGAACGAGACACTCATCATCACCTCGGCAGTGGGTCACCTGGTAGAGCAGAAGAAACCGCAGACAGAAGACGGCAAAAGCCTGCCGTGGAAAATGGAGTATCTGCCGGTAATGCCCCGCAACATGGAGCTGGAGCCCATTGATAAATCTGCTGACCGCCTGCGCAAAGTACTGAAGCTGGCCCGAAGCAAGGAAGTAACCACCATCGTGAACGCATGCGATGCCGGGCGCGAAGGTGAACTCATTTTCCGCAATATCATCCGCTTCGGCAAGATTAAGAAACCCATCCGCCGCCTGTGGATGCAGAGCATGACGGATGATTCCATCCTGGAAGCCTGGAATACGCTCAAAACTGATGAGGAAATGCTGAACCTGGCAGATGCAGCCGTGTGCCGCAGCGAGTCAGACTGGCTCGTGGGACTGAACAGCACCCGTGCGCTCACAGCCTTGCAGAGCGGCGTAGGCGGCTTCAACGTGACCCCCACCGGCCGCGTGCAGACACCCACCCTGGCCTTGCTCGCAGCCCGGCAGAAGGATATCCTGGCCTTCACCCCTGAAACCTACTACGAGGTACACGCCACGTTCACAGCCAGGGGCGGCAGCTATGAAGGCCGCTGGTTTGACCCCACATGGAAAAAGAACGAGAAAGCCCCCCAGCGAACCAGGGAGCGCCTCTGGGACTCCGGGACGGCCGCAGCCATTGCGGCCCGCTGCCAGGGGCGTCCCGGCACCGTGAAGGAGGTTCGCAAACCCGTCTCCATGCCAGCTCCGCTGCTGTTCGATCTCACCTCCTTGCAGAAGGAAGCGAGCAACCGTTTCGGATTCTCCGCACGCCGCACCCTGCAGATCGCCCAGGAATGCTACGAAAAGCACAAGGTCCTGACCTACCCGCGTACCGATTCCAAGTTCCTGCCGAATGATTACCTGAAGGTGGCCACCCGCACGGTAGGCGCCATTGCCGCCAACATGCCGGAGTTCGCATCCTTTGCCGCCGGCATTCTGGAAAACAGCAGCGTGCGCCCCAACAAACGCGTGTTCGACAGCTCCAAGGTAAGCGACCACTTCGCCATCATCCCCACGGGTAAGTTCGTGAACCTCACCGGAGATGCCGCCCGCATCTTCACCCTGGTGGTGCAGCGTTTCCTGGGTGTGTTCATGCCCAATGCCGAATACGAGGACACCGAGCGCACCACCGTGGTGACCAGCCCCGGTGCAGAAGACCACTTCTACACTCATGGCCGCGTGATGCTCAATCCCGGCTGGCGCGCGCTCTATGGCCCGGACAAGCGCAAGAAGGACGAGCTCTGCCCCGTAGCCGCACGTGAGAATGTGACCGCCACCCAGGTGGAAGCCACGGCCGACCAGACCAAGGCCCCCGCAGCCTACACGGAAGCCACCCTGCTCACCGCCATGGAAACCGCCGGCAAGCTGGTGGAAGATGAAGACCTGGCCGATGCCATGAAGGAACGCGGGCTCGGCACCCCCGCCACCCGCGCCGCCATTATCGAAGGCCTCATCACGCAGGAATACATAGCCCGCGAGGGCAAGGAACTCATGGCCACCCGCCGCGGCATGGATCTCATCGACCTGCTGGGCAAAATCGGCCTGAGCACCCTTTCCAGCCCGGAACTCACGGGCGAATGGGAATACCGCCTCAAGCAGATGGAGGGCGGCCGCCTGAACCGCGACACCTTCATGAAGGACATCCGCACCTATACCACGGAGATAGTGGAGGCGGTGCGCGATTATATGCAGAACGGCAAGAACCCCGACCTGGAGCTCACCTGCCCCGCCTGCGGAGCCAGGGGGCTCAGCAGCCGTGTGGATGCCATCTCCTGCAACAACTGCAAGTTCCGCATCCGCCGCGTTCATGCCGGTCTCTCCCTCACTGATGAGCAGCTCTGCGAACTCATCGGCAACGGTTCCCTGCCCGTCATGGAAGGCTTCCGCTCGAAATTCGGCAAGCCTTTCAAGGCCGGCCTGCGCATGGTGGAGCCCCAGACCGCCCGCAGCACATGGAAGGCCGAGTTCTACTTTGACTCCGACCGCAATACGGATCCCAAGGCTGAAGAAGCTCCATCCACAGCAGCAGGCACCGTCCTGGTAAAAGGCCAGGGCGAGCTCGCATTGCAGGTAAGTGACAAGCAGTGGAGCGTGCCGGAATTCACTCAGGCCAGCGGTCGCAAGGGCTTTACCATGTCCCGCACCATTCTGGGCAAGGAAATCAGCGAGGAAGTGCTGCGCCAGGTGCTCACAGAAGGCAAGAGCGAACTGCTTTCCGGCTTCATCTCGCAGCGCACCAACCGCGCGTTCGATGCCTTCCTCGTGCTTGATGCCAAAAAAGGCAATGTAGGCTTCGAGTTCCCGCCCCGCGAACCACGCCAGAAAGGCAGCAAGGACAAGGCAGATAAGAAATTCACCGCGGCCTCCGCCACGGCTGAGGACCTGAGCAAGGGCACCAATCACGGCCCGGTCAAGGTCAAAGGCAAGGGCGAATTCAATCTCGTGGAAACCGGAAGCGCCTGGCATGTGGACGGTCTGGTCTATGGCAAGACTCGCAAACCGCTGGTAATCCCCCGCACCATGTGTGATATCGAGCTGAACGCCCCCACTGTGGTGCAGCTGCTCACCAAGGGCAAGACAGAGCTCATCAAAGGCTTCACCAGCCACAAGAGCGGCAAGCAGTTCGATGCCTACCTCGTGTTCAACGCCACCAGCGGGCGCGTCTCTTACGAGTTCCCTCCCCGCAAGTAAACAGAGACCGGTGCCATGGGTGCAGTCAGAAAGATACTCAGCTATTTTGATGTCTTCACCACGGGCATCCTCATCGCGCTGCTTCTGGGTATCATCGTGCCCTGCCACGGGCAAGGTGCCGTCTTCTTTGATTGGCTGACGAACGCAGCCATCGTGCTGCTGTTCTTCCTGTACGGCGTCAAGCTCTCCCGCAAATCCGTGGTGGAAGGGCTGCTCAACTGGCGTCTGCAGAGCATGGTATTTGCCTTCACCTTCATCTTCTTCCCGGTGCTCATTCCCCTGCTGCGTCCGCTTTTGGAACCACTGGTGGGCGGGGCTTTGTTCATGGGGCTTGTCTACGTGGCCTGCCTGCCATCCACCGTGCAAAGCAGCATTGCCTTCACCGCTGTAGCTGGTGGCAACGTGCCGGCGGCGGTGTGCTCGGCGTCCGTCTCCAGCCTGCTGGGGGTATTTCTCACGCCCTTTCTGGTAAGCCTGCTTTTCGCCACTGAGGCCAGCGGTGCCCAGGTGGGGGTAGATACCGTGCTGAAAATCTGCTATCAGATCCTCCTGCCCTTCATCGCCGGGCAACTCTGCCAGCCCCTGCTGCGCAAGTGGGTGCTCGGGCACAAGACACTCATCGGCTGGAATGACCGCTGCACCATCTGGCTGGTAGTGTATACCGCATTCTCCAACGCCACCAGCGGCGGCTACTGGGACAAGCTCCAGGCCCACCAGCTGGGCGGGCTGCTTGTGTGCTGCATCATTATCCTCATTATTACCTTTGCTGCCACCTGGTACAGCAGCAAGCTTCTGGGCTTTAACCGGGCAGACTCCATCACCATCGTATTCTGCGGTTCCAAGAAAAGCCTGGCCGT
>CALFTQ010000147.1 GCA_937916135.1 uncultured Verrucomicrobiales bacterium | reverse complement strand
AGAACTGCTTGACGGCGCGGAAGATGATGGGGGTCTTGGAGCGCCAGCAGTGCGGGTACTGGTGGGTGAACTCTTCGCGGCCCAGCAGGCGGTTGCCTTCCACCAGCAGGGTGATGATATCCTCGTTGCACTGGAACACGTGCTTGTCCACCAGGTGGGGCAGGCCGCATTCGGCGGTGTAGTTGCCATCGTCATCCACCGGGGAGAGCACGGGCAGCCCGTAGGCCATGCCGGCGATGTAGTCATCCGCACCGTGGCCGGGGGCAATGTGTACCGCGCCGGTACCGGCATCGGTGGTCACATAGGCGGCGTTGATGATGAGGGACTCGCGGTCCAGGAAGGGATGGCGGGCGTTGCGCTTCTCCAGCTCGCTGCCCTTGAAGGTGGCCAGCTCTTCCTGCAGCACCCAGCCGGTCTTGGCGGTCACGGTCTCGATGAGCTCGCGCACGATGATGAACTTGCGCTCGGCGCCGTCCTTGGCATAGCGGCCGATGACGTAGGTGAAATCCGGGTTCAGGGCGATGGCCAGGTTGCTGGGCAGGGTCCAGGGGGTGGTGGTCCAGATGACCATCTCGCAGCCCTCGATGCCGCAGACCGGGCCGTCCATCTCAAAGGCCACGTAGATGGCGGTGGAGGTGTCCTCCATGTATTCCACCTCGGCTTCGGCCAGGGCGGTGTGGTGGGCGTAGCTCCACTGCACCGGCTTCATGGACTGGTATACAGCGCCGCTTTCCACCAGTTTGGCGAATACGCGCAGGATATCGGCCTCGTACTCCGGCTTCATGGTGATATACGGGTTGAACCAGTCACCGAACACGCCGAGGCGGCGGAAAGAGACGCGCTGCAGGTCGATGTAGCTCAGGGCAAACTCCGTGCAGCGGCGGCGGATTTCAGCGGGTTCCAGACCCTGGAACTCCTTGACCACCTTGGCCTCGATGGGCAGGCCGTGGCAGTCCCAGCCGGGGATGAAGGGGGCATAGTAGCCCGCCATGGTCTTGCTCTTCACGATGAGGTCCTTGAGCACCTTGTTCAGGGCGGTGCCCATGTGCACATCGCCATTGGCGAAGGGAGGACCGTCGTGCAGCACGAAACGGGGGGCATTCTGCGCCTTACGGCGCGTTATAATTCGCTCATAAAGCTTCTCATTCTCCCATTTCTCCAGACGCGCCGGCTCCTTGGTCGTGAGATCACCACGCATGGGGAACGTGGTATCCGGCAGGAAGATGGTGTCTTTGTAGCTTTTGGCGTTTGTGGTCATACGCGCGCCATTCTACGCCCATTCGCTGTAAAAGTCAACACTGTAAAGCTCCTCGCGTGCCCCACAGCTCCTTTTGCAGAGATTATGACTGTCTTTGCCCCGGATTCATCCAGCTGAAAGGGGGGTGTTGCTCCGGCAACCTGTGATTGATGCGTTGCCGTCATAGGTGGAGAGATAAATTGATGTTTGTCGTTGTCGGGGCACGGGACTTCAGTCCCGAAATAACGGTGCTTCCAATCGGGACTGAAGTCCCGTGCTCCGACAGAGTTCCTCCACAAATTCCAATTTTGTGGTTCGTTAAAACATTGCCTGTTAATTAACACGGCGAGATTCGGGCAGGGATGCCTTACTCATCCCAATAATCATCCTCGTCTTCGTCGTCCTCGTATTCATCGTCCTCATCTTCCTCCTCGTCGTCGTATTCGTCCTCATCCTCTTCTTCTACGTGTTTACGCGATTTTTGCGGACGCTTGGACTTTTTGCCTGTTGACTTCTTCTTGGCTGCTTTCTTCTTGACGGCGGCTTTTTTCTTTTTCTTGACGTCTGCTTCCTCGTCATCCTCCTGCTCCTGGCGGGATGCTTCCATGGATTCAGCCTGCTTGACCAGTGTGGAATGAGTTGCGAGAATGGCGTCGACAATCCATTCAGATTCTTTCCGGACACCCCGGACCACCAGTTGCGGCGTTTTGCTGGTGGGGGTAGTCATGCGCACTGAATGGTCACTGAGCATGAAGTAGGCCAGGGCGTTGCCATCGGCATCGATGGCGCGCAAATGCGGGTAGGAATAGCTGTACTCAGAGCCGAACGGTGATTGGTGGTCCTTGAAAAGCTTGTCGAGAACCTCTTTTCTGTACACATTGACGAATGGGCACTTGGCGTTGAGCTGGCGGCAGCGCTTGGGAATGTTGGCCATGTAGCCGAAGCGTCTGTTCTTCTGGTAGAGGGCTGCGTCTTCCTCCGTGTAATCGACATATACGATGAGCTCTGCCCCGGTGCAGTGCATCTTTTTATGCAGATCGGCCAGGTGCTCGGTAGCCTTGGTGAAATCCGTATTTGAGTACACATTGCTCAGATAATACAGGTAGTAAACCTTGGCGTAGCGATCGTATTTGGGCGAGTTGAAAAGCAAATCCTTATTGCGTCTGCTGGATTCGATGAGCGCGGGAACCGGACGCAATTTCTTGGTTTTTTTCGGGGCTCCCCAGGCGTTGCCATTGAGGACGATGGTGGCTAGGAACAACAGGGTGATGAAACGAAGAAAATGGCGCATGTGCTGTGGAGAGAGTTGGAATGATAAAGCCGCTTTACTCCATTCTAGCCATAAATTGATTCAGGTCAAGTAAGAAAAGGGGAATCTGCTGAAAATCGGGCGGCGCGCGCCATGTGGGCAAGGTGAAGGCTCCGGCAGGGGGGGCGCGTTATTTGCCCAGTGTGCGCAAGATATAATTCAGGAGCCGGGCATCCTGCTCGTTGCGGGGGCGGGTGAAGGTGCCGGCGTGGTTGGTGATTTCTACCTGCGTTTCATCCCAGCGGATGGTGGCGTGGTACAGTTCGCATTGCGCAATCGGGAGGTCGATGCATCCCCTGCGATTGCGCCAGCAGTGGGTGCTGTTGTGGGCGATTTCCCAGTCTTGCCAGATTTTGTCACTCTTCTGGGCATCAGTGTCGGCAGGCCAGTGGTAGGTGCGGCCTATGCCTTGCTGCCAGAGGGTTATGCTCTCGCTGCGCCGGAAGGGGGAGTCCATGTAATCAATATAGGCTCTGGCATAGACCAGGGGAATCATGAAAATGAGGATGCAGACGCCCAGCAGGCCCAGGCAGATGCACCGCAGCTTGCGGGAACGGCAGCTTGTCAGCAGCAGCACCAGGGTGGCCACCGGCCACAGCCCCCACATCATGCTCCGGAAGAAATGAGACACGGCTCCCATGCCGGAACTGGGGTAGGCGCCCAGCAGCCCGTCCCTGAGAACCCAGCAGATGGGCGCGCTCAAAAGCCCGAGCAGGGCTGTGACAATCGCGCCTATGATGCAGCACCCCGGGGCTGGCGCCTGTCTGCCTGCTTCCGGGGACGGAGCTTCAGTCGGCTGATTCATGTTGCTCCCGGAGTTGGTTCAATTGCTGGCAGAGCTGAACTCCGTTGCGTACGTGGAAGAAACCGCAGAGGGGCGCCTTCAGGTCGCTTGTGCTGCGGCTGTCATTAATCCGGAGATTGTTGCCGAGCAGCTTGCTCATGGTGGCTCCGAGTTTGCCGGATTGGGTGAGGTAAAGGTTGCCGGTGTTGGCATCGGCCTCTTCGTGCTGGATGTTCAGCGTGGAATCGATGGTGAAGGTGCGGAGTTCATCGCCCTCTGCTATGTAGGCAGTTGTGGCGGTGAAGGCGTATTCCACCCGGCTGAGTTTACGCTGCCAGGCCGCGGGTTCGCTGATGAGTGTATAGCACACCCTGCCGAAAATGACAGCCAGCGCCCCGCATACCCCCGAGATAAGGGCTGACTGTTCGTAGCTGTTGAGTGCCAGTGCCGCCAGGATGAGCACAATGGGCAGAGCGCAGTAGCCGATGGTGGCATGGGTGCGGGCGTGTGCGTTTGTGGCGCCCGGTTCAGGGCGCCCGTAATAGAGAAGTTCCCCGGCTATGGCGCGGAGCTGTGGGTGGCGGGGCTGGTGCTCTGATTCTCCCTGCGGTGCTGGCGTCAGTTTGTCCGGTGTGGCAGACTTGTCGGGAATGAACTCATCGCGCACAAAAATCTGCTCCACAGACAAAGGGAAGACGGTGCCCACCTGGGCAATGAGCCAGAGCAGGGCCGGGGCAGCAAAGGCGCAGGCAAATACCGCATGGCTGATGCAGATGCCCAGTTCTGCAGCGGCCTTTCCCTGGGTGAGGGTGTCTGCCCCATACAGAATCCCGAAGATGAGATGCGGCACCAGCAGCAGCACGCAGGAACTGAGCCGGAGTGCCATCCTGTCGCGTTTTTCCTGCTTCTCTCCACTGGTTTTGCGTAGTTGCCCGATGAGCGCCACAACCAGGGCGGGTAGAGCCGCTGCCCGGTACCACGCTTCATTGCACAGCAGCATGAGTGCCGCTATGAACAGAGCTGTGCTGAGCACAGGAGCTCCCTGGCTGGCCGCGATGCCCGCTGCGGCAGCAGTGCAGAGGACATTGATGATGATAACGCGCCCGTAACAGGGAGACTCAGACTTGCTCATGCGGCTAGTATAACTGAAAAAAAATCAATGTCCAGCGTAATGCTCAGTTTCGAGGGAAAGAAAAAGCAGCGGGTGCTTCTGCCCCCGCTGCTGAAAAGTATGTGTTCCGGACGGCTTAGTTTTCTTCGCCGAAGGCGGATTGCTCCAGGTCGCGCACGCGTTTTACCTTGGCGCCCAGGGTCATGAGCTTCTCATCGAGCATTTCGTAACCGCGGTCGATGTGGTAGAGACGGTGAATCTCCGTGGTGCCTTCGGCCGCGAGGGCTGCAAGCACCAGGGCGGCGCTGGCGCGCAGGTCGCTGGCCATGACCGGGGCGCCGGAAAGCCCGCTCACGCCGGTGATGATGGCGGTGCCGCTGTCCACCTTGATGTTGGCGCCCATGCGCTTGAGCTCAGAGCAGTGCATGAAGCGCTGCGGGAAGATGGTGTCCTTCACCACGCTGATGCCGGGGGTGAGGGCGAAGAGAGCCGTCATCTGCGCCTGCATGTCGGTGGGGTATTCCGGGTACGGGTTGGTGAGAATCTTGCCGCTGCGCGGGTTCTCGCCGGGCGCCACGAACACGGAGGTGCCGTCTTCATTGTATTCCACTCGGTGGCCACACTCGATGAGCAGGTCGGAAATGGCCTTCATGTGGGCGCGGCACACGCGGTTGATCATGAGCCCATCGCTCACCATGGCGGCGGCCACCATGAAGGTGCCGGCCTCAATGCGGTCGGGGATGACGGTGTGGTCGCAGCCGTGCAGCTTCTCCACCCCGTGCACGGTGATGGTGCGGGAGCCGGCGCCTTCGATGCGGGCGCCCATCTTGTTGAGGAAGTTGGCCAGGTCCACCACTTCGGGCTCGCGAGCGGCGGATTCGATGATGGTGGTGCCCTTGGCCAGCACGGCGGCCATCATCACATTGTCCGTGCCCAGCACGGTGGGGCCGCTGTCGCCGCGCATATCAATGGTGGTGCCGATGAGCCCGTTCGGGGCATCGATGACGAGGTTGCCGCCCTTTACCTGCACGCGGGCTCCCAGTGCCTTGATACCGCGGATGTGGAGGTCCACCGGGCGGTCGCCGATGACGCAGCCGCCGGGCAGGGGAAGCACGCACTTCTTCATGCGGGCCATGAGCGGCCCCAGCAGGCAGATGGAGGCGCGCATCTTGCGTACCTGTTCGTAGGAGGCCTTGTGGGAAATGCCCTCCGGGGATTCGATGCGCACGGTGCCGCTGGAGCGCTCTACCGAGCAGCCCAGCTGGCTGAGAATCTGCAGCATGTAGTTCGTGTCGGATACATCCGGCACTCGGGTGATGCGCACGGGCTCATCGGTGAGCAGGGCTGCGGCAAGAATGGGAAGAGATGCGTTTTTGGAACCACTGATATTGACGGAACCACTGAGTCTGGTGCCGCCTTCTACGATGAGCTTGTCCATGGTGTGTGTGTGAGATTCTCTGGTTTGGAAGTATGACTGTACAATAACACACACGCGGGGCGCTTGCAAGGAGAAACGGACGATTTTGAATGTCGGATTCTGGATTTCGGATTTTTTCGGCTTATGACAGGGGGGCTTCATCTCGAAAAAATGATATTTGCGGGGAAACATTGTCGGAGCACGGGACTTCAGTCCCGAAATCACGGTGCACTTAATTGGCGCTTCCGTCTTCGTCCTATGGGCTACGCCGAGACAGGAAAGTCCTGTGCTCCGAGAACAACAAACATCAATTTACCGAGCACCTTTCTCAAACTTTGGGATACGAGTGCTTATGCGCCCGTTCCGCTTTTTTTGAGAGGAAATGTACGATTTTTTTTTTTTTTTTTTTTTTTTTTTTTTTTGAAAGAATATATATCGTGTAAAATGAATATCTTACGTTGTTTGTTTATAAAAATGCCGTAAAATTCTAATATGAAACCATAAATATCTTGTAATAAGTGGAGCATGATTAAATTTAAGTTTTTTAACAGATAGGGCTTGATATATACACATGCTCTGATAGAATCGTGGTATTAGTCCGGAGAAGCTTGGTGCTTGACTTCGTTTCCATGCATATGACCTCTCAGCAAAAAAGAAATCAGGTATCGTTCCGCCCATGTAACAATGGTTCGGTTCGCTTAGGGTGGCTTGGCTTTTTTCTGGCTGCCGTGGGCGGGGTGTCCCAGGCCCAGGAGCAGAAGCTGCTGGATTACTGGTGGGTTATGCCCAGGGAGGAGGTGCAGAATGCTCCGCGTGTCATCCGCGTCATCGGGGCTAAGGGGGAGCGCTTTGAGGAAGTGTATTCGGCAGAGCAGGATGCCGCCCTGCGCAGCAGTGCGGCTATCATGCATGCTCGGCTGGAACGCCAGGCGGCTCTGCGCCTGGAGGCCCGGAATCGCGCGCGTGAGCTGCGCGAAGCCGGCAAGCCTGTGGCTGTGGCCTATGAGGAAGCCTGGGCTGAGGTATACAGCCGGCGCTGGTTGAATGCCGATTGGCGCGTGGGCAGCAGCAAGCTGGAGGATATGCTGACCCGCATGGCCTCTGCGGATGAAGACTTGCAGCTCACCGAGGAAGAAATCCAGTGGGTGCTGGAGGCTCTGCTGGAGGACGATGACCGCCTGGAAGGCGAGGCCGGCCGCGAGTTGCTGCTCAATCTGGCCCGCCGCCTGCGCAGCATGGGCTATGGTAGGATTAACGTGGCCGCCGGGGTGAATGATGAGCTCATGGTGCGCTTTGCGGAGTCACTGCGCCATGGCAAGGGAAGCATGGCTGCCTACAGGGACGCTATGTTCAAGACCTTCCGCGACCGCGTGATGCACCACGCGCTGATCGGTTACAGGGCGCCCTGGGGTATGGGAGCGGGCGGTACGAAAACCTACCGGCAGGCGACGATCACCCTCACCACCACAGCCGGCACCGGCAACACGCCGCAGCAGCCTACCCAGCTGACCACTCTGACTGCCTCCCCTCACTACACCGCCCCCGGGTTGAATGGTACACCTGCTGCCACTACTGATTTCCTGGCAACGGCTCCGGTGCTTCCGGCGGATAGCCGGACGGAAGAGGAGACGGAGGAGGACTCCACCGGGGAGGACGAGGCGGAGAAACTCACTCTTCCCCCGGCGCCACCGATGCTCCTGCGTAGTTTCTCCCTGCGCTCAGTGGGTGCCGTGGCACTGGCCGCAGAAGACCCTGTAGCCCAGGCAGATGATTCCGTACTGACAGTTTCTGATGCGGCGGCTCTCTATTTTAAGAACGATGGGCTCACCACCAGCGGCAATACGCAGATCAGGCGGAGTGGCCGAAGCTACACCGTCAGTACCCCCGGTTCGTACAAAGGCACCATCAGTTGGACCAACAGGAATACATCGAATACATATTACTGGCAGGGAAGTAGTAATTTATCAAGCTTTAAAAGCAACGTGGCATCAGCCTCCGGCGGTCTTGCAGGCGAATACAATCGCATTGTGTTGGAAGAAGGGGCGGAGCTGTATATAGGCGGCTCGGATTACAAAGGGACCATCGAAATCCAGGGCGGAGATACGGTTATCGGCAGTTATGATACCACCGCCGGCACCACCATTCTGGGCAACCTGACCGGTAGCGGTGATTTGCTCCTGCGTGGTCACAATACCAGCGGAACTTCTACCTTTGAGTTTACCGGAACGGATACGGAAGATTGGTTCGATGGTACGCTGTACATGACAGCCAATGGTGGCAGCGTGGTGCTGAATATTTCTGATGAGCGCTGGCAAAACACCGTGGTGAACTTGACCAGGGATGCTGATTTCAGTGATAGTAAACTGGATTCGACCGGTTCCCAACCTGCAGGAATCAGTCTGCAGCTGAAAGGAGATGCCGCGGTGAAAGGCCTGGATGCGGGAGATGCCAGCACCACGGTGACCGGGAGTTATGCACTCACGCTGGGCTCTGATGAGAATGCCGATTACTCCTGCAGCGGAACGCTGGGCGAGAACCTGCAGCTGGTCAAGGTCGGCAGCAATATCCAGAGCTTTACCCAGGCAGCGGCGCTGGATGCGGTGCAGGTGCAGGCGGGGGTGCTGGTGTTTGACGCTGCGCTGACCACGACCACGCTGAGCCTGGAAGCCGGTGCCCTCCGGACGGCTGGTGATGTGACTGCTGATGAACTGAACCTTTATGGCGGAGCCTCCTGGACGCTGGGTAGCAGCGTGACCATGGGTGATGCTGCCATTTCGGTGCTCAACCTGCAGAATGGGGCGATTACACTGGGCTCTGCCAATGGCAGTGACTGGAATCTTGCCGGGGCCAGCATTGATATGAGTGCCGTGGCCGCCCAATTCGGCAATCAGGCGATTTTTACGCTGGACGGAGCTGACCTGGACACCGGAAGCTCGCTCACGTTCACCGGTCTCGGGGATTCCATCCGCGTGGGCGGTGAATATGTGCTGGCCACCTCTGCATCGGGATGGAGCGGTTCCTCCTATGCGGATACGGTGGTGGAACTGCAGACGGAGAATGCCGCATACACCGGTGCGCTGACTCTGAACGCGCGGAACGAACTGGTAATACGAGTCGATTCCGTTGTGATACCCAGTTTGGAGGTGCCTGACGGCGAGAGACTGTGGATTCACCGCTTTGAATCTGCCGCCGGGCACCAGGATGGCGAACTGGAGGGCCTGCGGAATGCCACGTTCGTGAGCGCTAACCCGCTTTCCTGGCGGGGAACTGCCGAAAATGACCAGCTGAAGCTCAACAATATCATTCTGAATCCCGGGGCTGAGGTCTACATTCGCGACGGTGAGGGTACCAGGTTCCCGGATGGTTTTACGCTGCAACGATACGATTTTCAGTACGATGGCCGCATTACGGTGAGACCCGGTGCATCGGCCGCCGCCATTAATGCCGAATGCTCCTGGGTGGACATGGTGTTCAACGGTGAGCTGGAGGGCAGCGGGGTGCTGAAGTTCGTGACGCATTGCAGCGCAGATTATTCCACTGTGTTCAACTTTGTGGCGCCGGAGCGAGTGGAGGCAGACTGGTTCAGCGGCACGGTGCAGCTGCGGGCTCCTCGCGGTGGCCGGGTGCAGTTGAATATCGGCCAGCCGGTGAGCGGAACCGGGGTTGATACCCGCTGGGATAATGTGGTGTTTGACCTGACGAATACTGCCGATACCACCAGTGTGTATGATAACCGCAGGAATACGGCCAATGATATGGTGCTGGGCATAGTGGGAGATGCCCGCATCCTCGGTATCAAAGGCTCCAGCTCCAGTGCCGGCCTGGTGCCCGATGGCGGCGAACACACGCTCATTCTGGGGACGGACGGCGAATCATACAGCTTTGCCGGGCGCGTGGGCAGCGGCCGTTTTTACAACGGCGGTCAGTACAATAGCACTGCTGAGGGTGGCACGCCGGCCAGTAATATTGCAGGGTATGCACTCAGCATCACCAAGGTGGGGAGCAATACCCAGACCTTTACCGGCAGCGTGAGCCTGGACACGCTGCGCGTGGAGAACGGCACGCTGGCGCTGACCGGGAGCTCCGGCGTGAAGACTCTGGAGCTGCTCGCCGGCGGAACGCTGCAGACCGCTGGTCTGGAAGTGCTCTCCTCCATTACCTTGCAAGGCGGTGCTGCCTGGGACATGACTTCCGCGTTCGATGCGTCTGAGAACCTCATCTATGTGGAGAATCTGGCCGGCGGGCAGAGTGTGAATCTGGGGGGCTCCGGCTGGACCACCGCGGCTGCGCTCGATTTTTCGGAAAGCGGCCTCGCGGCATACGATTCGCATCCTGCGTTTACGCTGAGGAGTTTGGAGGACTTCACTGTGGGTGATAAACTCAACATCCTGGGGGTGAGTGATTCTCTCGGCACCGGCAGCGTCATCAGCCTGTATGGTGGCAAGAGCGAATGGACCGGCTATGAAGGCAAGGAGGTGATTATCACCACCATGGCGCAAAACAGTTATACCGGTGAGTATTTTGTGGACTCTGCCGGTAATCTGAGCGTGCGGCTGCTTTCCGCCACGGATACCCCCGGGGCAGACCCGGTGTCGGACGGTTATATCTGGAGCGGTGAGGCAGATAATACAGGGGGCCGCTACACGGATGAGTGTTTCTCGCTGGGCATGGTGCTGGGCCGCGTGTGGCGGGCTGATGGCTCTGCCGATAATACCGGCTGGCATGAGCAGAGCATACCCGGCGCATCGCGCGGCGTGTATGTGAATGGTCAGACCGCCATTTTTGCCGATACTGATGTACACGGCGAGGCTGTGACCGATGATGCGCGCGATGTCATTCTCCGCGGGCAGGTGGCGCCCGGGTCCATCCTGGTGAGGGCGGAGCAGAATGCAGCCGTATCCGGCACTGAGGAGGCCACCATCTACTACGGTTATGCCTTTACCACCGCAGCCGGGCAGAGCGGCAGCATCATCGATGTTTCTCCGGAGCACAGGACGAAGATTACCAAGAGTGGCGATGCTCTGCTCATTCTGAACACGCTCAACAGTTTTTCCGGCGGGGTCGAGGTGCAGGACGGTGGACTGTACCTGGGAACAGAGGGCGCGGCCGGTTCCGGGACGCTGGTGTTCCACACTGACCGTGACTGGAATCTCAAGATAGCTGACCGGGCAGGTGACTCTGCCTCCACCACGGAAGCGTTCCACGGCGGCGTGCTCATGGTGTCCTACCTGCACAGCGACCAGGACGAGAATAACAACGTGTCGGCCTACCGAAGCGGCACTGTGGCGAATGATATCGTGCTCAAGTCATATGAGGACGGTGAGGATAATCAGTTCACCATCTCGTTCGGTCGCGCTGCTTACAATGTCCGGCCCGGCGGCAACAACCACTTTAATGTGCCCCGCCACTGGCGCACGCTGACCCTTTCCGGTGCGATGGTGGGAACCGGCAGCCGGAAGGATACCCTGGTGCTGGAGGGGTATTCCTCCACCTGGGCGAATTTCCGTGACCAGAGTTATGTGACGGTGTTCCGCTTCAATGAGCACACTGCCGGTTCTGCCTATACGGACAATGCTGCGAATCGATTCTCCGGCACTATCAAGCTGGAGAACGCCATCAACACCTCTCCGCTGGATTCCAATAAAACGGAGAATCGAACTGCCGGTACGACCCAGGTACGCCTGGAGGGCGATAAGTTCATCCACGCGCATCTGGACATGAGCCGGCAGGTGGAGGATATGAGTGCCTATGATGGATCCGGTGCGACTCCTCGCCAGACCTACAACAACATCCTGGTGGTGGATGGTGGACAGGCATCTCTGCGCGGGCTTTCTGCCGATTTCCGCGGCTCGGGGTATTACTATAACCCCACCGGTGACAGCGATGACATGGAGAAGCGTCGCTCCTATCTCAGTTCGATGGCGCAGAATGACGAGGTGTGGCATGTGCGCACGGTGGCTTCCTCATATGGCACGCTGAATCTGGGTGAGAGCGGCGATACAGCGACCTACGTGTATTCCGGCGCCATGGGGTTTGACCAGACTTACACCCTCATCGGGCAGGGGCACGTGTCCTGGGGCGATGGTTTTGACCAGAGCACTGATCCCGGCAGTAGCACTGCCAGTGCCGTGATTGCCAACCCCACGAGTACCGCGCAGAATGAACAATTCAATGCCGCGTACAACGGTGGTGCGCCGACCTCGGGCGTGGAGGCGCTGAGCGTGGTGAAACGTGGTGGCTCCAGCCAGTATATCCACACGGCCAAGCTGAATGATGTTTCTCTCTTTGCCGGAACCCTGGGCTTCAATAACCTGGAGCTTACCGGCAACATGAACCTGGTGGGCGGCACCCACCTGGAACTGGGGGTGACCGGCCAGGTGGACGATAATAACAACTGGAAGGAGATTACCGCCACGGCGTCCTCCCTGCTTTCGGCGGACGGTAAGAGCTACCGCGTGAACCAGACCAGCCGCGAGGTGCGGGTGGAAGCCGGCAAGACTCTCACCGTGTATACTCCCAAAGTGGCAGCCTCTGCCGATATCCAGACGGCCTGGGTGGCGGGTGACCTGACGCTGGCGGAGAATGCCGCGCTTACTTTCGTGGTGAATGGCGTGGTGCCCTCTACGCAGAAAACCCCGGTCCTGCTGGATGTGGATGGCACTCTCGCCATCCTGAACAACACCGGCATCACTATCAATTTCGAAGGCGTGAATTTCTCTACCTCGGAGTTTGAAAATCACACCTACTACCTGGCTGCGGCCAATGAAATTACGGTGGGCGGCGCAGATTCCCGGAACTTTACCGACCGCATTATCTCCCTGGGCTATGGGTACTTCGGCATCCTGGATACGCTGGATGATTCCGGCGGCGACCACCCCAGCGGCGATTCCCGCGACTACCTGGTGATGCAGGTGGCCGGTGACCCCCGCCACACCTGGGCCGGGCGCACGGATTTGAGCGGGGTGAATTACACCTGGACGGCGGCTGTTTCGGACGATACGGGTTTTGACTATCGCTGGAAGGAGAACACGGTGTTCCGCCAGGGCGATATTGTGCTGTTCGGCAACTTGTATGTGCCCACCGAGTGGGAGGACGATAAGACTCTGTCGAGCTCGCAATCGGTGCGGGTGTCAACCGAACTGGCTCCCGGTACCCCGGTGAAGCAGAAGGAAACGGAGAAGCTGGCAAACGGCTCGCAGCAGCAGTTCTGGGTGGATGACCTGACCGGCAGCGCCGCAGGCTACCAGAAAGTGCTGATTGAGGGAGATGTGGCTCCGCTGGCCGTGGTCATCAACTCGGATTACCTGCAGAATGAGAACGGCGATGGCATGACTTATGCCTACCGGGATGATTCAACGCACTATTTCTTCTACGGCTCCGGCACCATACGCGATGCCCTCCCAGACGAACTGCAGAACAAACCCTATACCACCCAGGGTGAGTGGCAGACCACTGTGCAGAAGATGGGCTACGGTACGGCGGTCATCGCTACGGATAACTCCTATTCCGGCGGAACCCTGCTGCAGGGCGGCCGCATCGTGATGCAGCATGCCAATGCGCTGGGGCGGGGCGGTGTCACTATCGTGAATGCCCACACAGGCCAGGGCGGCCAGTATGCCCCGGCTCTGCAAGGGGATTTCACGGATGACCGCAGCGCCCAGGACTGGGTGGATCGCATCGGCTCCGGTAACACGGGGGCCTACACCGGCGAAGCTATGTCTACGGCCACCATCATCAACCCGGTGACGGTGAATGCCTACGTGAACCCTGATAATCCGGACTACAATGCCTTGGTGGACGGTCGTGTGGCGAATGCGCATGACCACAAGCTGGTGCTCAAGACCCTGACGGGTGAGAGTGATACGGTGCTGGTGCTGGAAGGTCACTCGGTGGATGCCTCTGCCAAGGATACCTATGCAGCGCAAGGACTGAATGTGGATCTGAACCGCTACACCTACGCCGTGTTCAAGGTGCTGGACCCGAGCCGCTTCCTGGGTACCATCCAGATGGATGGCAATGTATGGGGCGTGACGGATGAGAACGCCCACGGCGGCAAGGTGCAGCTGGAGATGATGACCACTGTCAAGTCCGACAACGGCGCAGACTGGCTCAATTCCTCGGTGGATTTGTCCATCAAGTTCGGCACGGAGCGCACCGTGCTGGCACTGGATGCCGTGGTGGGCAACGGCGCGGCGGATGTGCAGACCGCCCAGGTGAACGTGCTCCAGGGTGGAGGAAATTACGGTGCTTTCATCAATTCTTCAGTGTTGAACATGAGTGAGTCTAAGACGGTCACGCTGGAGATTGCGGGTATGAAGAACGGCGATTATGACGGCGCCCTGGGCTATGGCGCCTTCCAGCGCACCACGGATTACGGGGACAGTTCGGAGCATGACTCGGTGCCGGTCGGGTATGAGGATTACCACCTGGGCTGCGAGGGGCACGGCTCACTCAATGTTCTGAAGAAGGGTAATGCTACCACGCAGAGCGTGTACAGCGCCTGGCTGAATGAACTCACGGTGGAGGGTGGTGTGTTTTCCGTGGATAAGGATCTGGTGGTCAGGAGCATTTCTTCCGGCGCCGGTAAGCGTGTGTTCATCGGTTCTGTGGCAGATGATACCAGCGTGTACGCCCTCACCGTGGGGGCCGGTGGTATCCTGGCCATGGATAACGGTTCTTTGCAGCAGAACTCTCTGGCGGGTATCAAGGCCGGTATCACCACGGATAACCAGGGCTTTGTGAACCTGCTGGATGGCGCCACCCTCAGCGCCCAGTCCGATTGGTTCACTGATACGCCGCTGGATATAGCCAACGGCGCCCACGTGACGGTGAATACGCACGAATATACGCCGACAGCCTATATCAACGAGGGTAAAGATATGCTGGGCTCCTATGAGCACAGCCATATCATCCAACTGTTGGGCAGGATGAGTGGCCACGGGGTGAATCTTGAGTTCAACAACGAACAAATCAGCGCCGGCACGGCGGTGTTCCAGGACACGGTTGACCTGAGTTACACCGGCTCCACCGGTGCGCAGATGGGTTACGTCGCCTTGAAGGATATACACCAGGTGACCGGTGATATTTCTGTGGAGGATATGACGGTGCTGCAGGTGCGCGATTCCAATGCCGCGGCCATGGACTCCACGGCAAATATTGATGCTTTCATCAACGGCGATAACGCTGCCATGCAGTTTGTGGACGGTGTGACCGACCAGTATATCAACCGTGTGCAGCTGGAGCGCGGCGGCCATATTCTGCTGGGTGGCGAGATGCAGAGTTCCCTGGAGAATGCCGAATCTGCATCCGGTCGCCTCGAATCGCTGAATATGAACCAGGTGGAGCTGGATATCACGAACCGCTATATGGCGGGAGCTGACGGCGCCTCTGCTGAGAATGTGACCGGCTCTCTCGATAATCTGGACCTGGTGAAAAATGAGTCGGCTCGCTCCATGCGCGTAGGCGGCACGGTGGCGGATCGGACGGATGCGGCCAATGTGCGTATTTCCACGCTCGCCACCCAGGAGAATTACCAGAACCTGGAGCTGCACGATGTGAACCTGAATTCGAGCATTGTGCAGCTGCATGAGGAGTGCTCGCTGAACCTGGCAGAGGCCGTGCTGGTGGATGCGAATTCGGCCGTGGTTGGTTCTCAGGGGCATGACCCGCTGAGAGCGTCGCAGCAATTCCAGGTGGCTCAGCGCGTGCAGGGCCTGGGCGAGGTGCTTGCTTCTGCCTCGGTTGCCGATGCGTCCGAAACTACTACAGTGGGGCTGCAGACTACGGTGATGCTGACCACCGCCGACACCCGCACCGTGTATACGTCGGAAAACGGCAACGAGGTGCTGCATGTCTATGCCAACCAGTTCCAGGATGTGAATGTGACCGGCTCCGGGCTTACTCTGGTGCTGGCGGATGACCTGTATGCCCAGGCGCACCGGCTCGGCATGGAGTTCATTGCCATTGAAGTCGGCGGTGAGACTGGGCGCTTCCTGTTCGAGGAGACCAACCCCGGTGCCATTGTCGATGGGGTGCTGGGAGATGGCGAGAACTTTGTGTTGACTGATACTTCCGGGCGCCAGCTTTCGGATGAATGGGTGGTTTCCTCCACTGTTTCTTCTGTGGTAGGTGCCAAGGTTTCTACCCATATGCTGTGGATTCGCGTGCCCGAGCCTGCTACCAGCACCCTGGGCCTGCTGGCGCTGACCACCCTGGCCGCCCGCCGCCGCAGAAGGTCGTGATGTTGAAGTCCTTTTGCTCAATTCTCGCAGATTATCAATGTTGCCTGACAACGAGATAATTGGAAGTTCTGAAAACTCACCAAATGGGAATTTGTCGGGATTGACAATTGACGAGTGACTATTGGGGACTTCTAAAAACTCGAAACGAATCAACAAAATTGGAATTTGTTGGGCAGTTGGCGAGCCAAGCGAGCGGAATTTATAGCCCACGTCAGTGGGCGACATATCCATAGCGAGGGGCG
>CALFTQ010000146.1 GCA_937916135.1 uncultured Verrucomicrobiales bacterium | reverse complement strand
CCCGCTTTGCGGGCTTACCCCCGGCTAGTGTTCTTTCACCCACTTCGTGGGCTCAGAATTCCTCGGGCTTTCAGCCCGAAAAAATCCAATTTGTCGTTGAGTCCAAGCAATATTCTTTAATTGCCGGAGCAATAAGCAGCTCCTCCACAGAACAGTGCGACATAGTTGGAGCCGCCGCGCGCTGCAGTATCGGGCCTTTCATTTCCCCGGCAGTACGGGGTCAGGGTTCGCGGATAGATTCATCCATCGCCTTGATAAACGGATGCATGAGGTAGGAGATAACCCGCCGCTCGCCAACCTTGATTTCTGCCCGCAACCGCATGCCCGCACTTTGCCAGAGCCTGGCGGGCACGTTGTTCAACTCGCCCTGCACGGCCAGGCGGGCCCTGAATTGCGGGCGGCGGCCACCAGTGGCGGCCAGAGAGGAATCCTCCTCAGCCTCAAGATTGGCAGTGGACTCGTACGTATCCGCAGAAATGAAGCGCAGAGTACCATCCAGCGTGCCGTATTGCTGGAAGGGGAAAGCATCCAGCTTCAGGTGGGCCACATCGCCTATGCGCAACAGGCCCACATCCTTCGGGAGGATGTCCACCTCGGCTTCCAGTGGAACATCCAATGGAATCAGGGTGATGAAAGCCTCTGCCTCACGCACGGCCGAGCCCTCCTGGAACGGCGCCATTTCATGCACCACTGCCCGGCAGGGTGATTTGAGGCTCTCCTGGGACACCAGATAAGACGACTGGCGGATTTTTTCGCGCAACACGGTGATTTGCAATTCAGCTTCAGCCAGCTGTTCGTTCACCTGCTGCTTCCACTCAGAGAGGAAGGTCTGAAGCTCCGCACGGGCGGTATTGCACATCTGCTGGTCTTCCACAAGGCGGGCGCGCTGGTTTTCCACCTCGATTTCGTTACCCATGCGCTGGATCCGGGTGTTGAACATATCCACCATCGGGGTCATGCCCTTCTCGGCCAGGTTCACGTACATCTGCTCAATGCGGTTGACCGGTATCATCATCTCATCATACTTCTCCAATGATTTCATGATGGAAGCCGTAGTGGATGAATAGCGGTCTATGCTGGTCTGCAGATAAGCCACGCGCCTGGCATGATAATCGCGGCGGGCGGCAAACAACTCCAGCTGGCGTTTGGCGGCCTCGCAGCCTTGCAGTTCTGCAGGGATATTGACGAGCTCCCCGCCACACTGCTCCGCGCGGAGTCTCGCAACCAGGCAGGTGTAGTAAGCCATCTGCTCCCGGAGATTATCCAGTTCAGCTTTGTTGACGGTGGGATCCAGCTCCACGAGCACCTGGTCCTTTTCAACCACCTGACCCACGCGCACCAGCACACGCTTGATGACTGTGCGCTCCAGAGGCTTCATGGTAACGCTGGGGCGGGTGGTCACGAGTTTACCTTCCGCAGCCACCACCTTATCAACCTTGGCCAGGCATGCCCAGGTCACACCAGCCACGAGCAACAGGATAATCACCCACAGCACGCTGTGCGCCGGCACCGGGCATTTGCGCGTCTCCAGCCAGATGGATTCCGGTTCGCATGCTGCGATATCGGCATCCGTCAACTCCTTCATTTTCTTTCTTTTGCGGGGCATGGCTATCAGTCCTCCTCAGTTCCCATCTGCTGTTGCCAGAAATTAGCGTACAAACCACCGGCGGCAACAAGTTGCCGGTGGGTACCGTGCTCCAGAATAGCGCCCTTCTCCAGCACCACGATATCATCTGCCCGGCAGAGAATCGACAGGCGGTGCGAAATGATGAAAACAGTGCGGTTGTGCGCGATTTGCTTGAGGTTCCTGCGGATGAGAGTCTCGCTCTCGGGGTCGAGGGCGCTCGTGGCCTCATCAAAAATCAGGATGCGGGGGTTGGGCAGCAGCGCACGCGCAATGGCGAGGCGCTGGCGCTGACCGCCGGAGAGATTGCTGGCGTTTTCCTCCAGCATGGAATCATACCCGCGGGGCAGATTCTGAATGAACTCCTCTGCCCCGGCTACCCGGGCAGCGTAGATGACTTCCTCCATGGTGGCATCCTTCTTGGTGAGGGTCAGGTTCTCGCGGATGGTGCCGTGGAAGAAGTAATTATCCTGCAGCACCACACCGATATGCGAACGCAGGTGGGCGCGGTCGATTTCGCGCAGATCAATACCATCGTACTTGATGACACCCTGCTGCAGCGGGTAAAGCCCCTGCATGAGCTTGGTGACGGTAGTCTTGCCGGAGCCGCTGCGCCCCACCAGCCCCACCGTGGTGCCGGGCTGGATGCGGTAGGAGAAGTCGCGGATGGCGGGGGGAGCATCCGGCAGGTATTGGAAGCGGATGTTTTCGAACGAAATTTCGCCGCGCAAGGGCTGGCGGATTCCACCACCCACCTGCTCATCTCGGGCATTCATGACCACGCCCAGCATGCGGATGGAGAGCGAAGTCTGCTGGTATTCATGTACCAGACCCACAATGCGCACCAGCGGACCGGTCACACGCCCGGCGAGCATGTTGAATGCGATGAGCGCGCCCACAGAAATCTCCGCATCAAACACCGCCAGCGCACCCACCCAGATGATGCACACCCCCATCAGGCGCTCCAGCCAGTGGCTGAGCGTGCGGGCGGTCATCGAAATCTTCGCCACATTGAAATAGCGGGAAATGGCATAGGCGGCCGTGTCGTTCCACTTGCGTTGCAACACGGGCTCCAGAGCCAGGGATTTCACCGTGCGCACGCCGTGAATTGTTTCCACCAGCATGCCCTGGCGGCGGCCTTCGGCCTGGTAGAGTTCCTCCAACCGGCGCTGGAAGGGCTTGATGAGCACTGCTATGACCAGTGCCATGAGCAGGGTGAAAAGCAGCACCACCGCCGTGAGCCTGGCACTATACCAGAAAAGCACCGGCAGAAACACTATGAGCGACAGCAGCTCCAGCAGACTGAAGAACAGGCTGCCGGAGAGGAACTGGCGGATCTTCTCCGTCTGCTGCATGTGCTTGATGAGCACACCGCTGGAGATTCGCTCGTAGAAATCCACCGGCAAATTCAGCAGTTTACGGAAGGTCTTGGTAGCCAGGCGGATATCGATGCGATTCGTGGCAAAGATGAGCAGGTAATTCTGCAAAAACTCCAGAATCGCGTTGAACACGAGGGCAATACACACCGCGACCCCCAGCACGGTGAGGGTGGTATAGCTCTGGTGCACCAGCACCTTATCCACCACCAGCTGGAAGAACAGCGGAGTAACCAGCCCGATGGCGCTGATGGAGAGCACCGCCAGCGCTACCTCGCCCAGCAGTTTCTTCTGCCGGGCAAACTCCGGCACAAACCACAGCAGACCAAAGGGGCGGTTCTCATCCAGCAGGGAGAACACGCGCTTGAAGAGCACCACCTCTCCGGTGAAGCGGGCCTCGTAATCCTCCCGCGAAATCCATTCTATTGCAGGCACCTGCCCCTCCGCATGGGGGGCCGGGTCCCATACCCCGAGCATCATGGGCAAATCACCGGCTTCGGGTGCATCCGCCGCGGGTGCCACCTCGCGCATGCCGCAGAGCACCACTGCCTTGCCTTCAGGAGTCATGGCCATGCAGGGGTATATGTGCTCACGTTCCTCCAGCGCGGCCCACTTCATGCGGCCGGTGCGGGTGGTCAGCCCCAGGTCATCTGCCATCTTGCGCAGCAGGCTCACGCTGGGTTCCTCCTCCACCGCATATTCATGCAGCAGGCGGCGCACATCCGCATCCAGATTATGGTGGCGGCAAATGCTCACCAAGCAGTAAAGCATGGTGTGCCGGCCATCTGCCGCAAAGTTCTGATTGGCAAAATTGCGCAGGAAACAGGCCTTGCCCTCCCACGCTTTCTTCAAGGCCGGCTTCTTCAGGAAAATGACTTTACCGCTTTCCTGGCTCAGCGGGTCGAAAACAGCAAAATGCTCTTCCTCACCCTCGGCACCGCGGCGGCTCCCCAGGAAAATCACCCAGTTGCCGTTCTTCAACTGCAGCAAAACCGGCGACCCGAAATGGGTAGCCAGCAAATCCAGGTCGGCATCATCCCGCCATTCCGGCTTCAGGCGCAATTTCTCCAACACCGCCTGCACCTCTGCCGGCGACTCCAGAGCGGCATCCCCCACCAGCGCCTGCATATTGCCGGCATCAGGCACCAGTTTTACTAATTCCTCCAGGCACTCCCGCGCCGTCATTGCTGAGTCAGGCATGGTCTTTATTCAAAATTCGGGGATGACGAGACGTGGTGGGTGTGGTCGTGAGCGGGGGTGATGTGGTGCACAATCCCCTTCTTTTCCAACTCATCAATGAATTGCTGCATCGTTTCAAACGCCCGCATGAATGCCGCCGGGGGCATGACGAGCTGCTGGTCTACCTTGCGCGGCAGCTCGCGTTCTCCCGGAGCCGGGTGGCCGGCATAGTGAAACATATCCAGTCGGATCATCCCCGCAGCCAGACTTACGTTGGCCACGCCGTCAGTATAAACTATCTCTTTCATAATTAAAAACCGGCATATCTGCATGCATACCGGAGAATGCGGAAGCGGCACCCCTACTCGTTGTGACGCGTGCAGAGGTGCCGGATATCGGGTATAGCATGAATCACTTGCGACGGCGACGTGCTGCCAGACCGCAAAGAGCAAGCAGGGAAAGCGTTGCCGTGGCCGGCTCCGGCACATACTTAGCGCTCATGGAAACTGATACGCCCCCCTCTGTCACCTGCCAGGAGTTGATACTGAGCTCTGCGGATTGAGTCGTCACGCCACCGGCGGCAAGCGTCACATTGGCATTTTCCGCAATCTGCAGACCGTTCAGGATAACATCAAACACAACGGTATCGCCCATCTCACCGGAAGGAAGGATATCCGGCGTGCATCCCAGCGTAAGGAGCACACCATCAGCAATCGTGACTCCTTTGAGCTGATCGCTGCGCGCCGAACCGAGAACCAGGTAATTTTCTCCGCTGAGCGTGGCCGTAGCGGAAGAAACAATGCCGGAGTCTGCGGATACGATCAGATTGCTGAGCTCAACACTGTCCCCCGAAAGGTGCAGCACAGAATTGTTCAGCATCAGGTCGTCAAGCGCATAGCCATCTGTATCCACAGAGAAAGACACGTCCTCAAGAGTACCGCCTCGCAGACTCGTAAGGGTCATCTCAGTCCCTGATAAAGAGCCTTCGGCATCCAGATCGTTTTCATCATCGAACCCCCTTGCCACAGCGCTGACCGCATTTCGACCATCTTCCACAAGGTTCAGATAGGAGCCACCCTGCACTACAACGGAGGCCCCGTCAGCGATTTTGGCAGAAACAGCGTTCACATCGGTCTTGACCACGACCGTGCCCTGCTCAACCTCCAGCTGGCCTTCGAAGAAAGTGTAGTCATTGGTGTCGCCAGCACCACCCAGATTAGCAACACCTGCCCCCTTCTTCACAATCTTACCGGTACCGGATGAATCCACGGCATCCACACCACTGCCCAGGGTGATCACATCTTCGGCACTCTCCGCATTCAGGACGAGCGTGGCACCGGATGACAGGTAAACATCATTTGCATCGCCGAACCACTCAACGTCATCAGACCAGGCATACTCGAAATTATTGGCAAATTCCAGAGAGCCTTTGAGCTCCAGCGTAGCGTCAGTGCCCACATAGATGGCACCACCTTCATAGGTGCTGTAGCAATTGGTGAAGTTCTCGTTTTCAATAGTCATGGTATCACCATCTGCAACAGCATAGACACCTCCTGAAGAATTTTCGTTCAGGATGCCATCATGGTCAACAGCTGCGGCCACACCGGCAAAAAGAATCGGCAGTAAAATGCGAGAGATTTTCATATATTGTAGTCCTAAGTTAGAAATGAAAGATAAACACTTATGGTTTTTTATCAGATTTTACCTGAATTGTACAGAAGAAAATAAATAATTTGATTATTTGTCACGTGTTTCCCAAAGATTTTATAAGGAACAGGGCCATCCACAACATTTTGGGAAAAGCCTCCATTGCTCGAAAAGTGGACTTTGTCGATTAGTTTACGAGCGGCAGCCACCGTGAACTCAAGGGCTCGCCGCCCCCGGTTGCCACAGCAGCAACCGGGGGCATGGAGCACGGAAGTCATTATGCGAGGCCTTCGCCGGCAATGGCATAGCGTTTAATCTCGCCATCTTCCTCCTTCTCCAGCTCCAGCGCATAGGTGGTGTTGTAGCGGCCGGCGCCATTGTCGTAAGAAGCAATTTCGAGATAGTAGGTGCCGGTTGTCAGGGAAAGCTCCGTATCCAGGCCTCGGCTGGCACGCACCGTATTATTCATCAACTGCTTGTAGCCATCATCCGTCGTCTGGTACAGACGCACGGTGGTGTTCTTTTCCAGTTCGCTCAGGCAAAGACCGAGAGTACCGGACTGGCTGATTTCAAAGCGGTAATAGTCCAGTGCATCGCCAGCGCCCACCCAGCTGGTGATGACCGCATCGGACACCGATACCAGCTCCAACTCCGTGGCCGTTTCCTTGGTGTTGTTGTCCGTCAGCGGGCTGTCACTTTCCAGGGAAAGCCTGGTGGTGGCACCATCTATTTCCTTCTCCATCTCCAGAGTATAAGCCGTGTTGTAGCGGCCGGATCCCTTGTCATAGGAAGCAATTTCGAGATAGTACGTACCGGCGGCAAGCGCATCGTTAAACTCCAGGCCGCGGCTGGCTCGCACAGTACTACTGATGATGGAACCATACGTGCCGTCGCCGTTGTCGTAATAGAGCTTCACCTTGGCATTCTTATCCAGGCCACCGAGACTCAGCGAGAAGTTGCACTCCTCGGTCAGCTCGAAGTAGTAGAGGTCCAGCGCATCACCGGAACCCACCCAGCTGCTGATGGTGGCGTCTTCCTGAATGGTACCCACCACCTTGGTGGCCTTCGTCTTGACGTTATTATCGGTAATGGGGCTTGCCTCATCAATATCACCGCGCACCGTGAGTTCGTAGGAAGTGGCCTCGCCCCCCACCGAGCTGATGCGGATATACTGCTGCTCCCCACTATCGAGGCGCAGACCACCGATACCGCTGACCGTGGACCCCGGATTGATGCAGGTCTGCTTCCCGGCCACGAATTCACCATTGGCATCCAGCGAGCCCACGCTGATAAGCAACGCAGACTCCAGCTCCCGGGTATTTACATTGACCCGGTAAATACCCACACCCGGCGCTGAGAACGCGAAGAAGTCCTGCTCATCGCCGGAGCCTACCCAGTTATAATGGCTGGAGGTGCTGGTGCTGGAGCCATTTTCGGGCTCGGACATGGTGATGACTTCAGCCCCGGTCTCAGTGTTATTCTCGGCATCCTGCTTATCGAAAGCAGCCAGGCTGGTGTAATCACCCAGCAGGCGACCATTCAGCGGAGTACCGCTCTGGGCAATCTGGTAGTAGCCCTTGGTCACATTGTAGGCCAGGGAGAGAGTCACCGCAGCATCCACGCCGTCATCCGAATCAGTCACGGTGATGCTGCTGAGGCGGCCGGCGGCATCCGTGGCGAAGCCCCACACGGTGAGGGCGTGTCCGCCCACCAGAGTAGAACCGCTCAGGCTGCTGTACACACCCAGGCTGATGATACCACCGGCGGCATACACGGCGGCCCAATCCCGGGCAAGCTGCTCAGCATCTGCACCGGTCAGGCTCACCTCCTTCACCAGGGCGGAAGTAGCGGCGGCATCGTAATGAGCGGCATAGTAGGCCCCCTGCTCTCCGCTGCCCGTGTAGTTATCGGCATAGAACGTGCCATAGCTGCCATTTTCGGAAGCGCCGGAAATCCACCAGGTGAGGCCGAATTCCTCGCGGCCGCTCACATTGGCCCAGTTCTGCTTGAATACAGCGAAAATATCATCCGCAGATTCAGGCACATCACTGGAGCTGAAGTCGGTGACTCCATACTGCTGCTGCCACCAGGCCAGCATGTTGGCATCGGCCGCGGCCCAGCAGAGCTGCCTATCACCGGTGCCGGACTTATCGGCATCCCAATAGCCGCTCAGCAGCGTAGAGCCGGAGGTCACAAGCCCCTGAGCCCAGTGACGGTCAGCAGTGGGCTCCGGAATCACGTACTCATCCACGCTGAGGCTCTCAGCCGCCGTGGCCCACGCACCGGCATTGCCGGCACCGTCCACCGCGCGCACCTGCCAGTACCACTCACCGGCAGGCAGCGAGAGATTCAACCCGGCTTCATTCGAAGCCACAACAGTGGCGCCGGCAAAGTCTGCGGCAGAGCTGAAACGCAGCTCATACTTCACGCCGCTGGCATCCGTCACCGCGGCCCAGCTGAAGAGCACCGACCCATTGTTAACGGTTGCCGCCAGCTCTGCGGGAGCCCCGGGTGCTACGGTATCCACAGTGAAACTCTGTCCCGTCACGGCCGGTTTGGCGGAATCCTTGATGCTGACGCGCCAGAAGAAGTTGCCATCCGACAATCCATTCATGGTGAGCGTAGTGGCGTTCACCTCCTGGCTGGTGGCATTGGCAAAGTCTGCATTGTCTGCCACCTCCACGATGTAGGTGAGTCCGGTCTCGGCGTAATCCACCACCCAGCTCAGCGTGGCATTCTTACCCTCCACCACGGCAGCAGTGGAGCTGATGACGGCGCCGGAAACCACTTCGAAATCCTCGCTCCAGGTGCCGGAAGCAGCTGCACCGTATACCACATATACCGCGCCCGTGCTACCGCCCACAACGAGATCCGACGTGCCATCGGCGTTCAAATCAGCCAGGGTCACGCGGCTGCGCTCCCAGTTGATACCATCCAGCTGCCAGGAAGCGACCTTGTGATAGCCGCTCTCCGTGCCGTAGTAGAGCGTGAGGCTGCCATCGCCCGCACCCAGGATGAGGTCATCCACCGTATCGCCGTTCACATCGGCAAAGACAGGGGCGGCGCGGCCCGGCACCTCGATACCCGCAATGGTGGTGGGCGTAGCAAAGCTCAGCGCACCGGTGGCGGCATCCTGTCTGCCCAGCCCCACCATGAGACTACCGCTGCCCGTGCCCAGCACCAGGTCGGTCACGCCATCCGCATTCCAATCATGGAACGTGGGATAC
>CALFTQ010000145.1 GCA_937916135.1 uncultured Verrucomicrobiales bacterium | reverse complement strand
GGCTTCCTTGATAGCCACGATGGTGGGGCAGTCCGCCGCCAGGCGGGCCACGGTGTCCACGGCAATCTCAATGCCGCTGCGGCCGGGGATGCTGTACAGGATGATGGGAAGGTCCGTTGCCTCGGCAATGGCCTTGAAGTGCTGGTACACGCCCTCCTGGTTGGGCTTGTTGTAGTAGGGGCAGACCTGCAGCGTGCCGTCCGCTCCCATGGCGGCGGCGGCCTTGGTCATTTCGATGGCTTCTTCCGTGCAGTTGGCGCCGGTGCCGGCAATCACCTGGCAGCGGCCGGCCACGGTCTCGATGCACACGCGGATGATTTCGAGGTGCTCCTTCGTGCTCACGGTGGGGGATTCACCGGTAGTGCCCATGGGCACAATGCCATCCACACCGCCGGCAATCTGAGCCTCAATCAGTGCCTTATAGGCCTCATAATCCACCTGACCATCCTTGAAAGGGGTAACAATTGCTGTATAAAGTCCCTGGTACTTCATAATTCGGGAGTATTCTTGTCGCGGATATTTTACCACTTATCGCCTGAAAGTCACGCTTTTTTTAGATTCCGCCCGGGGTGCTTGCTGAAAAATACGGTGAAAATATCGGAGCCCGCGGCTTCTGTCCCGATTAAACGTGCTATGATTTCGGGACTGGAGTCCCAGGCTGGAGTCTGCGGAGCTTCTGCTGCAGGTGGCGGAAAGTTACGCCTGCGAATCGTCTTTTTTGAGACGGATAAGCAGATTGGTGATGATGGCGGCGCCGCTGCCGGTGGTGATGCCGGAGGAGAAGATTTCGCGGATGGTCTGCGGCATCCGGCAGAGGATATCGGGCACCATTTCCACGCCGATACCGAGGGCCAGGCTGATGGCAATCACGAGAGAGGCCTTGCGGTCAATTTCCTGCGAGACCAGGATGCGGATGCCGGCTGCGGCCACGGTGCCGAACATCAGCAGGGTGGCGCCACCTAGCACGGGTTCTGGCATGAGGGAGAAGATAAGCCCCACATAGGGGAAAAGCCCCAGCAGCACCAGCATGGCTGCAATATAGTACCCCACGCGGCGGCTGGCTATGCCGGTGAGCAGGATGAGCCCGTTGTTCTGGGCGAAGATGGAGTTCGGGAAGGAATTCAGCATGCCTGCCAGCATGGAGTTGAAACCATCTGCCAGGATGCCGCCCTGGGCGCGCTTCATGAAATCGGCCCCTTGCACTTTCAGCCCGGTAATCTGCGAGTTGGCGGTGATATCGCCATAGGCCTCGATGGAGGTGATGACGTAGATGAGCCCCAGGGCAATGAAGGCAGACCAGCTGAAGTTGAGACCGTAGCGGAAGGGGGTGGGGAAATGGAAGGCGCCGTAGCCGGAGATGCTGTTGAAATCGATGAGCCCCAGGCACCAGGAAACGATATAGCCCACGATGAGCCCGATGACGATGGAGCTCATGCGCAGATATTTGTTGCCGCATTGGTTGCTGATGACGATGCAGATGAGCACGAGCCCGGAGAGCATGAGATTCTGCATGCTGCCGAAGCTGCCGTTGCTCATGGCGGAGTAGCCGCCACCACAGGCGATGATGCCCACCTTTATCAGGCTCAGGCCGATGAGGGTCACCACGATGCCGGATACCAGCGGGGTGATTATCTTCTGCAGGTAGCGCAGGGCGACGCTCACCAGCATTTCCAGTGATGCGGCCGCCATGCAGGAGCCGAAGATGAGCGGCAGCCCGCCCAGCTGCCCCGCTGCTATGATGGGGGCGATGAAGGAATAACTGGTGCCTTGCACGCAGAGCAGCCCGGCTCCCAGTCTGCCGAAGCGGCGGCACTGGATGAAGGAGGATATGCCGGATGCGACCAGCGACATGGATACCAGATAGCCGGTGGTGGCGGTGTCCAGTTTGAGCGCGGCGGCAATGATAAGCGGCGGCGTGACCACCGCCACGAACATGGCGAGCAGATGCTGCAACGCGGCGAAAACCGCATCCCAGAATGGCGGGGTGTCCTCCAATCCGTAGATGAGATCCGGCTGGCCGGTGGCAGGTGCGTTGCTCATGTTCAGTCTCGCAGTTGAATGGTGCAGTTGTCCAGGCTGTCGACAATGGCCAGCGATTCCACATGGATGCCCATGCGGCGCAGTTCATTGCCACCGTTCTGGAATGATTTTTCGATGAGAAAGCCCATGCCTTCCAGCGTGGCGCCGGCCTGCTTCACGAGGTCGAGGATGCCGAGGGCGGCGTTGCCGTTGGCCAGGAAGTCATCGATGAAGAGCACGCGGTCATCCGGCCCCAGGTACTCGCCGCTCACGCATACGGTGTAGTCCTTATCCTTGGTGAAGGAATGAATGGTGGTGCAGAGCATGTTTTCCATGGTGCTGGGCTTCTTTTTCTTGGCAAAGACCACGGGCAGCTCCAGCAGGTTGCCTACCATGATGGCGGGGGCGATGCCGCTGGCTTCCACGGTGATGATTTTGTTGATGCGGGCCGAGGCAAAACGGCGCACGAATTCCACTGCCATGGAGCGCATCAGGCTGGCATCCATCTGGTGGTTGATAAAGCTGTCCACCTTGAGAATGCCCCCCGGGAAACATTTGCCATCTTTGATAATTCGGTCTTTCAGCGCTTTCATGAGTGGATACTGTATGTTGCGGTGCGCGGCAGGATAACAGTTTTTTTCATTTCTGGCAAGCATAATAAGCCCCCGCAGTGAATCTTGCCACATGTGTCCCAAAGATTTGGTAAGCAATAGAAATATCAGCAACATTTTGGAAGAAGCCCCTATTTGCCCGACGAATTGGAATTTGTGGGGGAACTCTGTCGGAGCACGGGACTTCAGTCCCGATTGGAAGCACCGTTATTTCGGGACTGAAGTCCCGTGCCCCGACAACGACAAACATCAATTTATCGAGATTAGTACTCAAACTTTGGGACACGTGTGACAGAAAAGCGGCAAAGCGATGCGCGGAAGCCCGCTTTCCCGGTGCTGCTGAATCATAATCCGACAAAGGAGCCCATAAACAGATAGAAGACGCTTGAAATGATGTTGTACGGGCACTCGATGGCAAACACGGCAACAGATGCAGGCACCGCATAGAGCCCGCGCCAGGTCATATGGCGGGATTCCGGGTCGTGCCAGAGCATATAATCCCTGGTGTAGTCTAACTCGCGGAAGTGTCTGATGCGGCTGGGGGCGTATTTGACGGTGCGGGGCGAGGTCCGGGGGATGCTCCCTATCTGCCAGGTGGAGTCTGACTTGAAAACGATTTCTTTTCCGTCGATTTCCACTTCGCGGAATACTGGTTGTGATTCTGTGCCGGGTACCATGGTGGTTTCCCAGCGGGAGGGCCCCACAATGGCTTCTTTGAAACCCATATGTCCGGAGTTTCGGGTGTCGTGCGCTTTGGCCTGCCTGCCGCAGAGGTAGAGCTTGCCGGCGTGTCGGTAGCAGGTGCGGGGATTTTCTACTTTGACCGCATCATACTCAATGGCGTGTTCGTAGATGCGGGCATGATTGACCATGCAGGAACTCAGCAGGAGCATGCTGGCGAGGAGCAGGAGTGCCTGTAGTTTGAATGAAAGCTTTTGCATGGGTTACAGGTTTCTTGGAATGTTGCCATATTTGCCAGCTTCCGGAATTGTCATTTTCTTGGGCAGGGGCCGATAGTACAGTACAATATTGTTGGGTTCGGCGTGAGGGGAACTGTTGTAGGCAATCGGGATTTGCAGATGATTGAAATCTGAGCTGAAATCAAGCATGCTGCCCGGTGGCAGGTCTTGCGGAGCTTCTATTCTTGTATTCTGGAGAATGGTGATGTTCTGGTTCTGCCTGAGATGGGTGATGGGCACGATGGTGTGGCAGTATCCTGGCTTGCAGATGAGGATGAAGAAGTCGCTCTGCTCGTAGAATGTGCGGTGCCGGGGGATGCTCACGTGGATCTTGCCGCTTGCATCCGGACTGGTGTGAAATTGGTTCTGAATGTCCAGTGTGCGGCTCCATGCATCGCTTAACCAAGGGAAGGGAATGGGATACATAGGCTCACTGAACAGATAGATATCTGCATCTGTAACAGGTTTTCCGGCAGCGTCCTGCACCCGGAAAGCCTGCTCAAACGAGAAGGGGTGAGTACACGAACCAAGGCCCGCAGCGCAAAGCACTGCCAACCCAAGGCCACGAATGTGGTGTAAGATGCTCATCTGTCGCTCTATCCGTTCAGGGATTGTAGCATGTTTGCATTGATAATCAAGCGTGATTCACATTTTCTTGACGACTTTTGCAGAAATTGGTCACATTTTATTGAGGAGTTTTGCGGAGATGTGAACTTCGATATGAGCTGCCATGCGGCCATAAAAACGCCCCGCAGCGGGTTGCTGCAGGGCGGGGGATAGGGGGGGGTATGCAGAGACTCAGGCCATGCGGGCGTAGGCATCGGCCTCTACGGCGGCCCAGAGGGAATTGATGCTGCACTCCACCTTGGCCTTGGCTTCGATGAGCTCGGCGCCGGGGGCGCTGTGGGCAAAGAGGTAGTACTTGATCTTGGGCTCGGTGCCGCTGGGGCGCACGGCGAAGCTGCGGCCGTCCACCAGGTCGATGAAGAGCATCTTTTCGGCCGGCACGGGGTCGCCCTCGGCATCCACCATGGTGCCGGCGGAGAAATCGCGCAGACCGGCCACGGCGGTGCCGTCCATCTCGGTGGGCGGGGTGTCGATGTAGCTCTTGGTCAGGGCGGCAATTTTGGCGGCGCCGTCGGCACCTTCCATCACCAGGCTCTTGCCGAGCTCCTTGTAGTAGCCCATTTCGGTGTAGATGTTGTTCAGGCACTCCAGCAGGCCGATACCCTTGGAGGCGAGGTAGGCGTTCATCTCAGCCAGGCAGAGGGCGGCAGCGTTGGCGTCCTTGTCTCGCACGAAGTCCTGGGCCAGGTAGCCGTAGCTTTCCTCGCCGCCGAAGATGAAGTACTTGCTGTGCTCCAGGCGCAGGGCGCGGGTCTGGGCCTCGGTCATGGAGCGGTAGCCCTGGCGCAGCCCGGCGGGGATGGCCTGCTCATACTTGCCGAGCTTGGCGGCAATGTACTTGAAGCCGGTGAGCACGTTCACGGTGGCAATGCCGAAGGAGGAGGCGATGGCATCCTGCAGCGGGCTGGTCACGAAGGTCTTGACCATCACGGCGTGGTCGATGTTCTGCGGGGTGATGATACCCAGTTCGATGGCGCTCATGCAGCGGTACCAGGCCAGCAGGGAGCCGATCTGGTTGCCGGTGAGCAGCTGCATCTTGCCGGTGGCGGTGTCGCGCACGGCAATGCCCATGCGGTCGCTGTCCGGGTCGGTCGCGATGACCAGGTCGGCCTGCTCGGCATCTGCCTGGGCGATGGCCATATCCAGCGCGGGGGCGTTCTCCGGGTTCGGGCTGGCCACGGTGGGGAAGCGGCCATCCAGCGTGTCCTGCTCGGCCACGGTGCTCACATTGCAGCCCACCTGCTTGAGGATAGGCACGATGCAGCGGCCGCCGGTGCCGTGCAGGTTGGTGTATACCACCTTGGCCGAGGCCTTGGCGAATACATCCGGACGCAGCACGATGCCCTTGAGCTTTTCGATGTAGATGGCATCGAACTCCGGCCCCAGGATGCGCAGGGTGCCCTGCTGGTCGGCGGGCAGCGGCTCGTATGCATCGGTGGTCAGGGTGTTCACCTCGGCAATCACCGCCTTATCGTGCGGGGCGATGAGCTGGGCGCCATCGTTGAAGTAGGCCTTGAAGCCGTTGTCGTGGCTGGGGTTGTGGGAGGCGGTGAGCACCACGCCGGTGTCGGCGTTCAGCTCGCGGATGGCGAAGGAAACCTCCGGGGTGGAGCAGGGACCGTCGAACAAGGCGCAGTCGCAGCCCAGGTCAGTGGCAATCCTGGCGCAGAACTCGGCAAAGTCGCGGGAGAAGTGGCGTGTATCGTGCCCGACCACGATGACCGGCTTGCGGCCTGTGCCCTCGGCTTCCACGAAGCGGCGCACATAGGTGATGAGCCCGCGCATGGCGCGGCCCACGTTGAAATAGTTCATGCTGGCAGTGCCCACGCAGGGGAACTCGGGGCGGCCGTTCACGCCGCCTTTGCCCTGCTCAGCTTCGGTCACCACGGTGCCGATGGTGCGACCGCGCAGACCACCGGTGCCGAAAGCGAGTGTCTTGTAGAATCGGTTGTTGAGCTCGGCCCATTCGCCGGCAGCCACCAGCTGTTCAATCGCGGCAGGAACCACCGGGTCCTGCGTGCCGCCGGTCAACAACTCAATGTTTTTCAGGGAGGATTCCAGCAGTTTGCCTTCGGCCACTGCCTGCTTCAGCGCATCAAGAATCGTTGCATTCATACTTGCGCGCATTATAGCGCGCGTCCACCCGCTTGGCAAGCCCGTACTGCGTCTGGCATTATAATCCCAAGCCCTGGCGCATACTGGCAACATCGGCCGGCTGGCCGAACCAGTGTTCGAAGGCGATGGCTCCTTGCCAGAGGAGCATTCCCTGGCCGGTTGCAGCACGGCAGCCGCGTGCTGTGGCGGTGCGGTGCAGGGCGGTTTCGTGGGTCACGATGTCGTACACGCACTGGCCGGGCTGCAGAAGCTCGGGGGGGAGGGGCATGGGGTCGCCCTCGTGCAGCCCCAGGCTGGTGGCGTTCACGATAAGGTCTGTTGCGGCCACGGCGGCGGGTAGTTCCGGTGCATTAAAATGCAGGGCGGTGACCGGTGCTGAGGTGTGCTGTTTCAGTTTGGCGGTGAGTTGCTCCAGTTCCGGGCGGGGGCGGTTCACCAGGGTGAGGGCGGGGCAATGCTCCAGCGCACATTGGCAGGCCAGGGCGGAGCCTGCACCACCGCAGGCGCCCATGATGAGCACCCGCAGCTCCCGCAGCGGGCGTCCGAAGCATTCCTCAATGGCGCGGGAGAAGCCGGGCCCGTCGGTGTTGTAGCCGTGCCATCCATCAGACCGGCGCACCAGGGTGTTCACCGCGCCACTCAGTTGCGCCAGCGGGTCGAGGAAAACGGCGGCATCATGCGCCCGCTTCTTGAAGGGTACCGTTACGTTCACGCCGATGAAGTCGCGGTCGGCTAGCTGCGCCAGCAGAGCCTCAAAGGCTCCCTCTTCCGTGCCGGCCAGGAGGCGAACGTAGCGGACGGGGATGCCGGCGGTATCCAGCGCGGGTTGCTGCATCTGCGGCGATTTGGAATGAGCAATCGGGTTGCCGATGACGCCCAGCCGGGCCCCGGCGGGCAGCAGGTCGAGCTGGTCTGCGGTGTAGAAGGGGAGCATGGCGGAAAAATGATTAACGCAAAATGGGTGCAGAACTCATTTTGCGTTAATCGGAAAGGGCTAGATGAACCTTACTTCTTGTCCTCAGCGGGGGCTTCCTTGGGGGTGCTGGAAACGATGCTGGTCTTGGCAATCTTGATGGTCACGCTGGGGGCGATTTCCATGCGCACGGCATCCTGCTCCACCTTGGTGATGACACCGTAGATACCACCGGCGGAAACTACCTTGTCGCCGGGCTTCAGGCTATCCTGGCGCTCCTTGAGCTCCTTCTGCTGCTTGCGCTGCGGGCGGATGAGGAGGAAGTAGAAGATGATACCGATAAGACCGAAGGTGATGAGCATGCTCATGGGGTCACCCTGCTGACCGGCGGCGGCTTGGGCAATGTAGATGGCGTTCATTGTATGTCGTTTGCTTGGTAACGCGAGATGAAGCTGCGCTTGAACGCAGCGAATTCACCGGCTGCAATGGCACTTCTCGCTTGTGCCATGAGCCGCAGATAAAAGTGAAGGTTCTGGAAGGAGAGCACGCGGAGCGCCAGCATTTCCCCGGCGCGGAAGAAATGGCGCAGCGCGGCGCGGGAGAAGCGGGTCACATGCGGGTGCCCCTCCGGGTCCAGCGGGTTGGAGTCGTCCTTCCAGCGCTGGTTCTTGATGTGAATCGGGCCGTCCGGGGTCATGGCAATGCCGTGGCGGGCCAGGCGGGTGGGCATCACGCAGTCGAACATATCCACCCCGCGCTCAATCATTTCGAGAATCTGGGTGGGGGTGCCCAGCCCCATGGCGTAGCGGGCTTTGTTCTGGGGCAGGTAGGGGGTGCTGTGCTCGATGGCGCGCAGCATTTCCTCCTCCGGTTCGCCCACGGAGACACCGCCGATGGCGTAGCCATCAAAATCCATGGCGGCCAGTTCCTCGGCGCAGGCGCGGCGCAGGTCGGCATACACGGAGCCCTGCACGATGCCGAAGTGGTTCTGCAAGCCCGGGCCGCTCATGGGCTGGTGCTCATCCACCCAGGCTTTGCAGCGCTTGGCCCAGCGCAGGGTGAGCCCCAGGGATTTTTCGGCATACTTGCGGTCGCAGGGGTAGGGCGGGCATTCATCGAAGAGCATGGCGATATCGCTGCCCAGGTTGGCCTGGATCTCCATGCTGCGCTCCGGGCTCAGCATCATGTATGAGCCATCGATATGGTTGCAGAAACGCACGCCTTCCTCGGTAATCTTGCGCAGACGCGCGAGGCTCCACACCTGGAAACCGCCGGAATCGGTAAGCATGGGCTTGTTCCAGCCGGTGAAGGTATGCAGACCGCCCAGGTTGCGGATGGCTTCGTCGCCCGGGCGCAGGCAGAGGTGGTAGGTGTTGCCCAGGATAATCTGGGCGCCGAGGGCCTCCAGATCCTCCGGGTGCAGGGTCTTCACCGTGCCCTGCGTGCCCACCGGCATGAAGATGGGGGTGGGCACATCACCATGCGGCAGGTGCAGGGTGCCCAGGCGGGCGCCGCTCGGGTCGGTTTTGTGTAAATCAAATGCCATCGTTCTTCACGTAGCGGGCGGCAAAGATGGGTTTACCCATGGCCTCCCATTGTTTCTGGAAATCAGTCTTGGGGTAGAAGGGGGCGTTCCATTCCTCGCGGCGGAAGAGCGGGCTGGCGTCCATGCGCTCGCACACCCATTCGAAATACTCCTCGTGGTCAGTCTTGAACAGTACTTCGCCCCCCGGGGCCAGCGCGCGGTGCAGCACCGGTATGAAAGAGTCCTGCACCAGGCGGTTCTTGTGGTGCTTTTCCTTGGGCCAGGGGTCGGGGAAGAGGTAGTGCAGGCGGCTGATGCTGCCGGGCGCCACCATCCACTCCAGGAAGTAGCGGCTTTCCACGCGCAGCCCGCGCACATTGTCCAGCCCGCGGCGCGCACTCTCATTGCACACCTTGCGGATGCGCCCCAGCAGCCGCTCCACCCCCAGAAATCGTGTCTCCGGGTAATGCTCCGCCATGGCCAGCAGGAATCCGCCGTCGCCACAGCCCAGGTCTACCTCACACGTATCGCCCGCGCCGAATATGTCCGCCACGCCGTATTGTGCAAAATAATCCTCTGGAACGAATGCCGTATTCATCTGCGCGGCATTGTACCGAAGCCCGCCCGCAAAGTCAATCTATTCTGAAATGTAGAACGCACAAGTCTACACGTGGCCCGAAGATTCAGGGCATGCAGATTTGTGATTGGGGAACTCTGCGCTTTCCACCCAAGCGAGAAGCCTGAGGGGGGGCTGATGTTCTGCGATAAGGGGATGGAGGTCAGGCCGGAATGGCAGAGACTCTGATTTTGCGCGAATTTGAACAGACAAGAGGAAAAGACAAAGCGAGAGTTAAACAGAACGAGTAGAGCGAGTTGAGTGAGCCGGGCAGTTCTGCTGGGTAAGAAAAGTCACCATGCTGTGTTAGAGTAGGTGTACACTACAACCCCCCTATGAATACACAACAAGACCGTAAGGCCGAAAGGTTTGCCGGGACTGTAATGTGCCCGGATGATGCTGCCCG
>CALFTQ010000144.1 GCA_937916135.1 uncultured Verrucomicrobiales bacterium | reverse complement strand
AGAACATCTTGTCGGCCTGCACGGAGTTGTCGTCATCCAGACGCACACGCAGCAGCTCGCGTTTCTCGGGATCCATGGTGGTGTCGTACAAGTCCTTGGCGTTCATTTCACCCAGACCTTTGAATCGGGTGATGGTCACGCTGCGACGGCCGATTTCGAGCACGCGGGTGAGGATGTCGGGCACGTAGTTGATGGGAGTCACCGTGCTGGACTTCTCCACCAGTTCGAATACGGGCTCGTCATCATTGAGCAAGTGGTCACCGGCAATGCCGAACTCCTCCAGACGTGCAAGCACGCGAGTAATGGCCTTGGCCTCGTGCAGCTCATGCAGCAGAGCGCGGCGGCTGGGGCCCTCGCGCACCGGCAGCGGGTTGGCGGCCAGTTCTTCCTCGGTGGGCTCACCAAAGAGGAAGAGGTCACGGTTCTCGTCCGAGAACGCCGTCAGGCTGTCCATATCGGCAAAGTACTGCACCTCCTCATCATTACCGCAGCGCACCTTCACCAGATACTGCGGGAAGTTGCCCGTTGCGGCACGATGGCGCAGCAGGTCGCGGAAATCGCCGCCGTGACTGGCCACGCTGCCCTCGTACTTCTGCAGGGAAATGAGGGTTTCGAGAATCCCCATGAGGGAATCGGCGTCAAACTCGCGGCTCTTGTCAGGCGTGCGCAGCACCACATCACCGCCGCCCAGGGAAATGAGCTTTCGGTTGAGGGATACCTCATCCTGCACGTACTGCTCGACCTTGCGGTGAATCACGCGGTAGAGCGGCGGCTGGGCAATGTACAGATAGCCGGCTCGCACCAGCTGCGGCATGTGGCGGCAGAAGAGCGTGAGCAGCAGAGTACAGATGTGGGCACCGTCAACGTCAGCATCGGCCATCAGAATAATCTTGTGGTAACGCACCTTGGACAGGTCAAAGGAGCCCTCCCCCTCACCATCGCCTATACCGGCACCGATAGCGGTAATGATGTTCTGAATCGTCTCGCTGCCCAGAGCCTTGTCGAGGCGTGCTTTCTCCACGTTGAGAATCTTACCGCGCAGCGGCAGAATAGCCTGCGTGCGGCGGTCGCGGGCCGTCTTGGCGGAACCACCTGCAGAGTCACCCTCCACAATGAAGAGCTCGCACTTCTGCGGGTCGCGGTTGGAGCAGTCTGCCAGTTTACCGGGCAAACCGCCGCCCACGGTCATGGCGCTCTTGCGCACACTTTCACGGGCCTTGCGGGCGGCCTCGCGAGCGCGGGAGGCAATCAGGCACTTATCAATGATGACCTTGGCCACGGCGGGGTTCTCTTCGAAGAACTCCTTGAGCTCCTCATACACCACACTGCTCACCACACCTTCAATCTCGGTGTTCACGAGCTTATCCTTGGTCTGGGAGGAGAAGCGGGGGTTGGGCATCTTCACGCTGATGACAGCCACCAGACCTTCGCGCACGTCATCGCCGTTCAGACTGGGGTCTTTGTCCTTGAGCAGGTTGTTGCTCTTGGCGTAGTTGTTGATAACACGCGTAAGGGCACTGCGGAAGCCCGAGTAGTGAGTACCGCCGTCGCCGTTGAAAATGGAGTTGGCAAAGCAGAGAATCTGGTAGCGGTCGCTGTCGTTGTACTGCATGACCACGTCCACAATCACATCATCCTCCATGGTCTTGCCGTCGTACTCCACCTCAATATGGCGCACGCCGTTCATGGCGATGGGCTCAGGCGTCACCAAGGTCTTGTTCTCACCCAGCTGGTTCACGAACTCCTTGATACCGTCCTTGTAGTAGAAAGTCTCGGTGCGCTCCTGACCGCTACGCTCATCTACCAGTTCGATGATAAGGCCGGGGTTCAGGAAGGCGAGCTCGCGCAGGCGGCGCCCCAGCAGGTCGAACTTGAACTCCGTGGTATCGGTGAAAATGGTCGGGTCGGGCAGGAAGGTGATAGCCGTACCGGTCTGACCTTCGGGGCAGGTTCCCACCACATGCAGCTTCTCGGTCGTCTTACCACGCTCAAAGGTGATAACGTGGCGCTTGCCGTCACGGCGAACCTCAGCTTTGAAGAAGTCGGAAAGGGCGTTCACGCACTTAGCACCCACACCGTGCAGACCGCCGGAGTACTTATAGGCACCCTGCCCGAACTTACCGCCGGCATGCAGGTTGGTCAGCACCAGCTCCACGGCGGGTATGCCGAACTTCGGGTGCATATCCACGGGAATACCACGGCCATTGTCAATCACGGATATGGTGCCGCCCTCGTGAATCTGAATGATAATCTTGC
>CALFTQ010000143.1 GCA_937916135.1 uncultured Verrucomicrobiales bacterium | reverse complement strand
ATTCCAATTTGTTAAATGCGTAGAACTCATCAATCTTTAATTGCCGCATCAATAATCGGGGCTTCCGATAAACGCAAAACGGCCCGATAAAGGGGACCGTTGCCGGGTGCGAAACGCTTCCCGGCTCACTTTTCCCGGAGGTGCTGCAGCACAAACTGCATGGCTTCTGCCTTCGCGGCGGTGGCGTCCGGGTAATCGCCGGTGAAAAGCGGGTCGCCGCAGTCCAGGAATCCGCGCACATTGTGGAGCGCCTCGGGGAATTCGAGGAAACCTTTGTGGAAGATGGTGTAGAGGATTTCACTTTCATCGGCATTGGCCGCGTTGTGGATTCTGACCTTGTTGGCCTCGGAAACAATGGCGGCGACCATGGAGATGACGCTGTCTTCCAGGCGGTTGCTGCGGTCCTGGTAGCCGTCTGACAGGTAGTGGATGACCTTGTCTATGACGCCGGGGGTCATGCCGTAGCAGGTCCCTTTGCAATAGTATGATTTTGCAGGGGCCACACCGACCATGTCATGCTCTGCACCCAGGGTGCTGAGGAAGTAATCACTCAGCAGGAAAACGTCGGAATCAATCTTGACCACATTGGCTTGCGGATGCCGCCTGGCGAGGAACTGCATGGTTCTGAGCATGCCCAGGTGGCATTCCAGCCCCAGCAGGTTGCCATTGCGGGGAAAGTCCGCCCGGACTTTGAATGCCCCGGCGGGAACGGAGGCTTCAGCTGCTTCATGCGTGTTGTATACATAGTAGACGGGGGATCCCGGCACCGCGCGCTGCAAGGCCGCGTAATGGATGGGCAGCAGGGCAGAGTCTCGCAGACAGGTGAAGCAGACGTAGAGATTCCGGGGCATGGGCGCAATCAGTGGGCGGAGTTCTTGGTGAGTTCCTGCAGCCTGGTGTGGAGTTCTGCTGCCTTATCGGGCTGGGTGGGAGCCAGATTGTGCTTTTCGGCCGGGTCGGTGGCAAGATTGAAGAGCCCCGCCGGCTGGCGGCGGTAGGCGGGAATGTATTTCCACTGGCCGCTGCGCAGGGCATAGCGCGGGGCTTCGAAGGCCTGGGTGACGAGCTCGGTGCGAGCGGTCCGGGTGAGCCCCAGCAGGGCGGGGAGGTGGTTCTCGCTGTCGCGCATGGAGCCTGCGGGTATCTCAATGTTGCAGAGCGAGGCCAGCGTGCGGCCGATATCCATCTGGCACATGAGGGCAGAGTTGATGCCGGGCTTGATGGTGCCGGGCCAGGAAACGATGAAGGGCACGCGGGTGCCGCCCTCCAGCAGGGTGTACTTACCCCCGCTCCAGGGGTGGGCGGGCTGGTGCCCGGCGCAGTCTACTCGGGCGCCGTCCTCGTAGCCATCGGAGATGACCGGGCCGTTATCGCTGGTGAAGATGATGAGGGTTTCCTCCGGTTTGTAGCCAGCCTGTTGCAGGGCGGTCATGAGGCGTCCCAGGGAGTCATCCATCTGCAGGGTCACATCGCCGCGGATGCCGAGCCCGCTCTTGCCGCGGAAGCGGGAGTGCGGGTCACGCGGCACGTGGATATCGTTGGTGCAGAAGTAGAGGAACAGGGGCTTGCCCGCACAGCCGGTGATGAAGCGCTCGGCGGCAGCGGTGATGTCATCCGCTATGTCCTGGTCTTTCCAGAGGGCAGAGTTGCCGCCGGTCATGTGGCCGATGCGGGAGATACCATCGATGATGGTATCGGCATGCTGCCTGTTGCTGGGTCGGCCCCAGGGCTTGAGCAGTTCCGGGTGGGTGGTGGCTGTTTTTTCGCCGGGGTAGGTTTCGCCGCGGTAGTTCACGCGGATGGGATCCTGCGGATCCAGGTTGCGCACCTTGCCATCTTCTACATAGACGCAGGGCACGCGGTCGCCCGTGGCAGCCATGATGAAGGAGTAGTCAAAGCCCACATCTGCCGGAGCGGGGGAGATGGGACGGTTCCAGTCAACATTGCCGCTGCCCAGGCCAAGGTGCCATTTGCCGATGGCGGCGGTGCGGTAACCCGCTTGCTGCATGAGGGTACCCAGCGTGGCGGCCTTGTCGCGCGTGGGCAGGATGAGGGCGGCATCTCCCGGCAGAATGCCGGTGCCCTTCTGCCGCCAGGCGTATTGCCCGGTGAGCAGGGAGTAGCGCGAGGGGGTGCACACGGAGTTGGTGCTGTGAGCATCGGTAAAGAGCAGCCCCTGGTCTGCAAGGCGTTGCACATTCGGGCAGGACACTTTTTCGCAGCCGTAGGCAGAGGTGTCATTATACCCTAAATCGTCCGCCATGAACAGGAGGATGGCCCGGGGGCGGGCAAGTGAGATATTGTCGGCTGCATTTACAGGTAAAAGGGTGCAGAATGTCAGAAGTGCTGTGATGATGGAACGCCGCATGATAGCAGAATGCTAGCATTATCGGGCGCCTCTGACAAGAAAAAACAGGCACCCGACCTGTAGTGGGTGCCTGCTGAAAAATTGTGTTGCCCGGAATCAGAAATCGAAGCGGCTCTGGTCGGTCACCGGCATGGCTTGCAGGAGGTCCTGGGTGAAGCCGGTGGTGGTGAACACGTTGTTGTGATTGGCCGGGTAGTGGCGGATGGCGGGCGGCGTGGGGAAAGCGCGGATGAGCTTCTCCGTGCTGTTGGCGGGCACCACGTCGTCGTAATCCGCGCGCATGATGGTGACCGGGCAGGTCACGCGCGGGGCGTATTTCGTGCTCTGCCACTTATCCAGTGGCAGCAGGCGCGGGAAGAAGGGCACGATGTTGCAGGCCACGCTGGTCATGGAGTCGAAGGGGCAGATGAGCACCAGCCCTGCCGGGTTCTCCGTGGCGGCCAGCTGGGTGGCCACGCCGCTGCCCAGGCTGTAGCCGGCCAGGTAGAGCTGGGCGCCCGGGTTGCCCATGAGGGTGCGGGCGTAGCGGATGGCGTAGCGCGCATCGGCCATAATCTTCTCTTCCGAGGGCTCACCGGCGCTGCCACCGTAGCCGCGGTAGTTCATGAGAATGTACGAACGGGTGGGATCAGCCGCGGCAATGTGGGCAAAACTGCCCACATTCATGCCGTTGCCGCCGTACATGGCCACCAGCGGGGTATTTGCCCCGCGGTTGAAGAACCAGCCGCGCAGCTGGGTGCCGTCCTCCGCCTGCAGGGCGATGGCCTGCTCCGGGTAGCCGCAGGCGGCATCCGGCAGCTCCATGCGGCTGCCGGGGTACACCAGCTTGTTGGTGGAGCATGAGCTGCACACGAGGCCGCTGCAGAGCAGGGCTGCGGTCAGCAGAAGTCGGGAACTATGCTTCTTCACGGTGTTAATGCGGGTGTTTAGTCTTTCTGCTCGTCAGCTTTGTCGCTCTTGACAAGGCGCACGCAGCAAGCGATGAAAAGAGCCCATACAATGCCGATGGAAAGCAACATGGTGATGATACCTGCGATAGTCATAATAGTGAGGATGGGGGGTTAATTGTTAAAGTCGTCGGGGTTGGTATTCTTGTGGAAATTGGGGGAGGTGAAGATGACGAAGCAGAAGAAGATGGTGACAAGCACCACCCAGGCCACGGGAATGACGGCTCCGGGTTCACCATTGATGAGGTTCACCACCTGGCTGCTCTGCTTCACAAAGATGTTCTGGTAGAGCCAGGAGGCAAAGATGGTGAGCAGGATGAGCGGGGTGACCCAGCGGATGATGAAGCCCAGACCCGGGGGCAGGGGAATGGTGGCACCGACTTTGAGCTCCTCCACGCCGTTCCTCGTGCCCCACACCACGTTGAAGATGGTGAAGAAGAGGCAGGAAGTGAGGTAGAGGAACATGGTGCCGAACCAGAAGTCCATGGTGTCCAGGGCCATGAGCCCCTCAGTGAACCAGCCGACCATGAGGGTGCCCACGGTCACGAGGAAAGCCACGAGGGCCACGCTCTGCACGCGGCGCAGGTTCCAGAATTCCTCCAGGAAGGCCACGGAGGGCTGCAGCATGGAGATGGCGCTGGTGATGGCGCCGATGAAGAGCAGTACGAAGAACAGGGTGCCGAAGAACTGGCCACCGGGCATGCTGGCGAATACCTGCGGCAGCACGTTGAAGCCCAGCCCGAAGGTGCCGCAGCCGGCGGCTGCCACCACGCCGAGCAGAGCCACGGCGGCGGGGATGATCATCATGCCGGCCACGCCCACTTCAATGGCCTCATTGGCGGCATTGGCGGTGAGGGAGCTCAGGGCAATATCCTTGCGGCGGCGCACATAGCTGGCGTACGAACACACGGTGCCGAAGCCGATGGAAAGCGAGAAGAAGACCTGGCCGGCGGCGGTGAGCCACATTTCCGGGTTCAGCAGGCCCTGGGTGAGGGAGATGTGCTTCTCGGTGACTTCCTTGCCGGGGTTGGCGGTCTGAATCTGCTGCACGAGGGCGGTTTTTTCCTCCGCGGTGGCATGGGCGGGCACCATTTCGACCTCTTTGCCATCGACCACGAGCATGGTCTTGGTGGGGTTCCACATGTAGCCCAGGCCCTGGCTCACGCTGCGCTCGGGGTGGGTGGCATCCGGGGTGCCCAGGGTGAGCACGCGGGCCAGAATGATGAAGGCTGTGATGAGCAGCACCGGCATGCTCCACTTGCAGAACCACTCGATGCCCTTGCCGATGCCCCGGAAAATCACATACATATTGGCCAGGATGGCCAGGGCAAAGAACACCAGCTGGCTGCCGCCGCCGTAGAACAGCGAGCCATCGCCGGTGAGACCCACGTAGTTGGCGAAGAAGTTGCCGTACTCACCGGCAGTGCTCAGGTTCAGGTCGCCCATGGCGGTGTGCCAGGCATAGCCGATGGTCCAGCTTTCCAGCGGGATGTAGTACATGGCAATACCGATGGTGGAGACCACGCCGGCCACGCCGAGGTATTTCCAGCGGGCTTTGCCGCCGATGAGGTAGAAGATGCTGGCGGTGGAGTGGCCACCCAGTGTGCCGCCCTTGCGGCCGATAGCCCATTCCACCCAGCTCAGGGGGATACCCAGCAGCAGGAAGGCGGTGAAGTAGGCAATCATGAAGGCGCCGCCGCCGTACTGGGCTGCCAGGCCGGGGAAGCGCAGGAAATTACCGAACCCGATGGCGCTGCCGGCCACAGCCAGCACCACACCGAGGTTGGTGTTCCAGTTTTCTGTTTTCTTGTTGGTACTCACGGTAGGTTGTGACGTTGGTGAATGATTATTTGTTGAAGCGGCGGGAGGTGGCCGCCACGATGCAGAAGAATACGGTGATGCCCAGCGCCCAGACCAGCGGCAGAATGGCGCCGATACGGCCTTCCACGATGTTGGCCACATACGGGCTGCGGGTGATGAAGAGTTCCTGGTAGAGCCAGGCCACAAAAATGGTGAGCATGATGACCGGCGTAATCCAGCGGATGATGAAGGCCGCGCAGGCGGGGATGCGCATGGCTGAGCCATCGGCCAGTTCCTTCATGCCGTTCTGCGTGCCCCACACCTGGTTGAAGAAGATGAGGTTGAGCCCGGTGGTCACGTAGAGGATGAGGCTGCCCACCCAGAAGTCGATGCTGTCCAGCGCGAGCATGTCCTTGGTATACCAGATGATGATGACGGCTCCCACCAGCAGCAGACCCGCTACCAGCGCAATGCTCTGCCTGCGGCGCAGGTTCCAGTATTCCTCCACGAAGGATACCGCCGGCTGCACCTGCGAAAGGGCACTCGTCACGGCCCCGATGAAGAGCAGCAAGAAGAACAGTACACCGAAGAACTGGCCACCCGGCATGGCGGCGAATACCTGCGGCAACACATTGAAGCCCAGACCGAAAGTGCCCACCGTGGCAGCTGCGGCCACGCCCAGCAGCGCCAGGGCTGCCGGCACGATGGTGAGCCCCGCCAGGCCAACCTCCGTCACGGAGTTGGCGGCGCCGGCGCTCAGGGCGCTCAGGGCAATATCCTTGCGGCGGCGCACATAGCTGGCGTAGCAGCAGATGGAGCCGGATCCCACGGAGAGCGAGAAGAAGACCTGCCCGGCGGCGCGCAGCCACATTTCAGGGTTGAACAGGCTCTGCCAGAAGCTCATTTTCTTTTCACCGATGGTGGCCTGCGGGTATTCGCTCTGCAGGCGGGCGACCAGGGCGGCTTTCTCCTCCCCGGTGGCACCGGCCGGCACCATGCCGATGGATTTGCCGCTGGTGGTATCCACCAGCATCACTTTTTCCGGGTTCCACATGTAGCCCAGGCCTTCGTTCACACTGCGCTCGGGGTGGGCGGGATCCGGGGTGCCCATGGTGAGCACGCGCACCAGCAGCACTATGGCCACGATGAAGAGCAGGGGCATGCTCCATTTGCAGAACCACTCGATGCCTTTGCTCACGCCACGGTATATCAGCCAGAAGTTAGCCACCAGCGCCAGCAGGAAGAAGATGGGCGCACTGGTCTGGCCACTGAAGAAGTGGCCGTCTGCACCCATGCCTACGAAGTTGGAGAAGTAGTCGCCATAGGCCTGTGGGGTGTCTAAATTGAGGTTACCCACCGCAGTGTTCCAGGCATAGCCGATGGTCCAGCCTTCCATGTAAACATAGTACACATTGATGCTCAGGCCGGCGAGGATGCCGAAGATACCGAGGTATTTCCAGAGGGGCTTGCGGGAAAGGAGCTGGAAGACGGAGGCCGGGCTGTGGCCGCCGAGCACACCGCCGCCGCGGCCGATGCTCCACTCCACCCAGCAGAGCGGGAGCCCCAGCAGCAGGAAGCAGCAGAAGTAGGCCACGATGAAGGCACCACCACCATACTGGGCGGCCAGGCCGGGGAAGCGCAGGAAGTTGCCGAACCCGATGGCACTGCCGGCCACCGCCAGCATGACACCCAGGTTGGTTTTCCAATGGTCTGTTTTATCTGCAGGCATAATCAGGATGGTAACAGGATATTACTTTTCGTCCTTTTTGTGGTAGCTGAAGCGTGTGGAGGTGTGTGCCACGAAGATGAAGAACAGCAGCACAATACCTACCCACACCAGGGGGATGATAGCGCCCATCTTGCCTTCCATGATGTTCGTGATGTGGTAGCTCTGCTGGACAAAGAGGTTCTGATACAGCCATGCCACGAAGATGAAGAGCATGATGCCTGGTGTTATCCAGTTGATAACGAATGCGATAAAGCGGGGGATGGGCATGCGGGCTCCGCGTCGCAATTCGGCCAGGCCCTTGTTGGTGCCCCAAACAAAGCGGAAGACAATGAGGAAGGATGCGGAGCTGATGTAGAGGCTCATGGTGCCCAGCCAGAAGTCGAGCGTGTCGAGGGCGATGAGCCCGTCGCCCGTGAACCACACCACAATGAGCGAACCCACGGTGAGGAGCAGGGCAATGATAGTCACGCTCTGGATGCGACGCAGCTGCCAGAACTCCTCAATGAAGGCAACTGCCGGCTGCAGAATCGAGATGGCACTGGTGATGGCGGCGATGGAAAGCAGACCGAAGAACAATGTGCCGAAAATCTGGCCGCCGGGCATGCTGGCAAATACCTGCGGGAGCACGTTGAAGCCCAGCCCGAAGGTGCTGGTGCCGGCTGCGGCCACCACACCGAGCAAGGCCACGGCAGCGGGGATAATCATCATGCCTGCCAGACCCACCTCGGCCACCTCGTTGGCCGCATTGGCTGTGAGTGAGGAAAGGGCAATATCTTTGCGGCGTTCAACGTAACTGGCATAGCTGCAGACGATACCGAAGCCGATGGAGACGGAGTAGAAGACCTGGCCGGCGGCGGTAATCCACAGATTCGGGTTCATGAGACCCTGAGCCAGGGTGATGGGCTTCTCCTTGATTTCCTGGTCGGGGTACTGTTTAGTCAGTCGCTCAATCTGGGCAGCCTTTTCTTCCGGGGTGGCATAGGCGGGCACCATGTCTACTTCTTTTTCGCCGGCCACGAGCATGACCTTGTCCGGGTTCCACATGTAGCCCAGGCCTTCGTTCACGTTGCGCTCCGGGTGAGTGGGGTCAGGGGTACCCATGGTGAGCACGCGCACCAGAATGACCACACCGATGATGACCAGCACGGGCATACTCCACTTGCAGAACCACTCGATGCCTTTGTTCACACCGCGATAGATGAGCCAGAAACTGCTGAAAACCGCTATGGCGAAAAAGATGAGCATGCTGCTTTCCCCGGTGAAGACGCTGCCGTTACCGGCCAGTCCCACGAAATTGCCGAAGAAATCACCATATTCCGTGCTGGTGGAGAAATTGAGGTCACCCATCATGGTGTGCCAGGCGTAGCCCAGCGTCCATCCTTCAAGCGTCATGTAGTACATGGTGATGGCAAGCGGCGTCAGCACGCCGGCCAGCCCCACATATTTCCATTTGCTGCTGCGGGAAAGGACGAAGAAGGCAGAAGCGGAGGAGTGCGCTCCCAGACTGCCGCCTTTGCGACCGATAGCCCATTCCACCCAGCTCAGCGGGATACCCAGCAGCAGGAAGGCCACGAAATACGCAATCATGAAGGCGCCGCCGCCATATTGGGCGGCAAGGCCGGGGAAGCGAAGGAAATTGCCGAAGCCTATAGCGCTGCCGGCCACGGCCAGCACGGCTCCGAGATTGGAGGTCCAGAGTTCTTGTTTGTTATTGCTCACGGTGCGGAAAAATAAAGGTGCGCCAAATCTTACGCTTTTGCCACTTGCATGTCAAGCATATCCGTTAGCCGTGAAGTGTATTTGAGGGGTAAGTCAGCGTCAGGCTCAGATATTTACCCGGGCACGGGAGCAATGTCTCGTGCCGCGAGTGTGCTCAATGGGGAGGGCTATGCCGAGGCTGTGAAATGAAATTTTGGAAAAGTGGCAAAAATGTGGTGTTGTAATCTTGGAAAAATGGCAGAATTGAGTGGTTTTTCTTGGAAAAGCGGCAGGATTGGGGTAGAATGAGCGCGAAATGAAAGGTGTTCTATGCTTAAACGTAAATACCACCATGCTGCCACATCCTGAACTTCTTCTGCCCGATGATGAATACTACTACTTCGGTGTGGAGCTTCCCTGGTCGCCTGATGAAGTGCAGGGGCGCCTGCTGCGTAAGCCGGAGTTCCTCTACTCCGTCACTACGGATGATGAGGAGGTGGATGAAGAATACAGGACATCATGGCTCTACCTGTGGCGGTGCAACGAGGGCTGGGAGATGCGCATCGGGCATTTGCCTGCCCGGGAGCAGATAGCGCAGATGCACGCACGGCATAATATGAGCCTGCATGTGGTGCTGCACGCGCTGACGGAGGATGAGGCTCTCAACCCCGCCACCTATTCCGAGCGGCAGCCTGCCCGCTATATTCTCTTGGAGCCTTCATCAGCCGAAGGGTGCCAGACAATTCCGCGGTTGAATTTGCTGCGTGCCTCGGGTAATACAGCCCCCCGGTTCCACCTCATCAAGTCGGCGGAGTTTGCGGATTTTTATAAAGAGGAAAAACTGGAATCCTATGTGCCGGATGAAGTGCCGCAGGAGGTCATCAACCACTACTGCCTGATGTATGCCCGCCGGGCTTTGACCGCCCTGAAGGCTATTCACGATGCGGACAGTCTGGAGCTGCTCCTGCCGCTCCAGTATGAAAATGCTTGTTATTCCTGCCATCTGGAAGTGCGCAGCTGTTTCCCGGAAGAGATGAATCTGGAAATGCAGCGCATCAAGGAGCAGATGTGGCAGCTGGAAAACGAGCTTTTGCTGAAGCCCTGGTATGCCGGATGCCACCACCAGCTGTACACCCACCCCAGTGGACTGGTTCTGTGTGCGACATATCTGCCGCTTGGCGAATATCGCCGCGAATTGCTCGATTTCCACCCCGGACGCCAGCTGTGTTACAAGGAAAGTGAGGGGCGCGTGCAAATCCTCCCCGCCGGGGAAGGGGATACCCCCATGCCCCAGCGCGAGGGTGGCCGGTACCACATCCTGCCGGAGGATTGTATCTGCGGCCAGTACCGGGACGAGCACGACCGCCCCATCCGCTGGGGCCTCAGGTGAGGCTTCGAGGCACGGGAAAGGGTAGAATTTCAATTGGGAACTTCTAAAAACTCACCAAATTGGACTTTGGCGAGCCGCAGGCGAGCGGAATTTATAGCCCACGTCAGTGGGCGACATATC
>CALFTQ010000142.1 GCA_937916135.1 uncultured Verrucomicrobiales bacterium | reverse complement strand
ACCGCCTCGCTATGGGTATGTCGCCCGTTTCACGGGCTTTGAATGCCGCTCGCCTACGGCTCGCCAAATTCCAATTTAGTGAGTTTTTAGAGGTTCCCTATTCATTATTCACTAGTCACTCCTCAGATTCCCAGTTCTTCCAGGATAATCTCACGAATCTGGGCGTGAACTTCCTCCACGGTGCCATCGGCCTCCACGCGGTGGAGCCAGGGCATCTCCATAGCAGAGTAGATGGCAGCGCAGTCGCTCAGGAATTTTTCATTCTCAAAAGCATCCTTTCCATTGCCCCGGGCGTGCATGCGTTCCTGCGAAAGTTCAATCGGTATATCGAGCCACAGTGCTACATCCGGCACGGTGGCAAAAGCCTCGTTCCACTCGCGGATTTCCTCCACATTCGCGCCACTGGCGCCCTGATAGGCCATCATGGAAAGGTAGTAGCGGTCCAGCAGCACCCATTTGCCGGCCTGCAGGGCGGGTTCAATCACCTCGCGCACATGCTCGCGGCGGTCCTGCAGCAGGCAGGCAATTTCCTCATCAATGGAAAGGCGGTCACCCGCCAGGGCGGCCTCCCGCACGCGCATGCCCCAGGGGCCACGGGTCGGCTCAAAGCCGGTCACCACCTCAATGCCGCGGGAGCGCAGATACCGGGCCAGCAATTCCACCTGCGTTGACTTGCCCGTGCCGTCAATGCCTTCAAACACAATCAATGAACCTCTTAGGTGAGGAGAATCAGCTTCCATGGTGAGAGTGACCATATCACAGCGCTCACCACGCTGCAAGCCCAAAGTTCTGGAGATTCAAAGAAAAACGTGTTCACAGACAGGAGAATAACAGCTTTTGCCTTGCCAGAGACTCATTTGCGTGGCATAATAAGCGGCGTGCCCGTCATCTGTGCCATATTCACCCACTTCAACAGCCGTGAGCGTACGCTCACGTGTCTGAGCCGTCTGGCGCAGCAAACCTGCCGCCCGCAGCACGTCGTCATCATCAACAACGGTAGTGCAGATGACCCGACCCTGGCAGAGGCCAATTCCTTTGCAAGCGAAACTTTTCCCACCGGCACCCTGCACATCCTTCAGATGGAATCCAACCTGGGCAACGCCGGTGGCTGCGCTCGCGGGCTCGAATACGCCTTCGGCACTCTCAAGGCAGATTTCACCTGGGTGCTGGATGACGACTCCTGGCCACGTCCCCGCACACTGGAAAACCTGCTGGCCGTGGAGGTGGATGCCGACACCGTGCGCATGAGCGCGGTCATCGACCCCGCCAAGGGGGATGAACTCAGCTGGCCGCTCACCATCTCCGGCGGCTCTCCCGACCGCTGGAAAAATGCCATTTGCCGTAATGAACTGCCAGCCGGCAACATCATTCCCAGCCGTGGCGGCTGGCTGGGCGCCCTCTACCCACGAGCTGCATGGCTGAAAGCCGGCCTGCCTACTGAGGCACTCTTCATTCGCGGCGAGGACGAGGAATACCCCTGGAAAGTGCGCGAAGCCGGGTTCTCATTCATCACCGTGCTGAATTCGGAACTGGAGCATCCCTCTGCCGGCACCCCACTCATCCACTACCGCATCGCGCACCGTTCCTTCTTCTACGAACCGGGGTTGCCCATCTCCCGCCAGTATTACAAGAGCCGCAACTGGGCCTGGCTGCAGCGCCTGCGCGCCCCGCGCAACTACCCCCGCCGCCTGGTTGCCTGCGCTTTCTACATCATTCTTTCTCTCAACGCCATGCTCAAAAGTAATGAACTGAGCATCCCCCGCATTTACAATCTCTTCCGCGCCCTGCACAACGGATTTTACGGCAAACTCCGCCCGTTCTGATGCATAAAAATTCCACTCATGCGCAAATTTGTCTTTACAAACGGCAAGTTATCGCTATAATCTGCGTCCCGACGCATAAGCTTCTCCAAAATTAACATAACCATATCACCAAATCATCATGAAAGTTCTTTCCTCACTCGCATCCATGAAGCGCCGTCACGCTGATTGCCAGATCGTGAAGCGCAAGGGCACGCTCTACGTGATCTGCAAGAGCAACCCCAAGTTCAAGGCTCGTCAGGGCACGACGGCCGGTACGCGCCTCAGCAAGAAGGGCGTGAAGTAATTTTACCCCATCCCCACAGCTTTTCGTCGGGGATAATTGAAAGAGAGAGAAGACCGGAGTCTGCACAGCCCGGTCTTTTTTCGTGTTCCAGCACCATGAGCCAGACCATCCGCACCCACATCCTCCCCATCGGAGATTTCACCTTCGACAACGGTGAAACCCTGCCCGGCATTGAACTTGCCTATGAGACCTACGGCACGCTGAACGCCGCAAAGAGCAACGCCATCCTGCTCTTCCACGCGCTCACCGGCAGCCACCACGCCCACGGGCACAACGATTCCCTGCCCGAAGCCGGCGATTTCTGGCAGCCGGAGAACTTCGAGGGCTGGTGGGACCGCATGATCGGCCCCGGCAAACCGCTGGACACGGAAAAATACTTCATCATCTGCATCAACTACCTGGGTAGCTGCTACGGCACCAGCGGCCCCTGCTCCACGGCGCCGGATGGCGAGCCTTGGGGCAGCCGCTTCCCCCTGGTGAATGCCAACGACCAGGCCCGCGCCCAGATTCAGGTGCTCGACCACTTCGGCATCGACCGCTTCACGGTGGTGGGCCCCAGCCTGGGCGGCATGCTCTCGCTCTCCCTGGCCACCCTCTACCCCACCCGCATCAAGAACATCATCATCATCGGCGCCGGCTACAAACCCGCCATCGAGCACAAGCTCGATGCCTTCGAGCAGATAATGGCCATCGAGCTCGACCCCGCCTACCGCGAGGGGCGCTACCCGCTCAGCGACCCGCCCCGCCGCGGCCTGGCCCTGGCCCGCATCATCAGTCACAAGCTCTTTGTAAACCAGCGCGGCCTGGAGAAGCGAGCCCGCAAGGGCATTTCGGACCGCAAGGGCATGCTCACCTGGTACTCCCCCCAGCGCAACACGGAAAGCTACATGCTGCACCAGGGCACCAAGTTCGCCAAGCGCTACGATGCCAATGCCTACATCCGCATCATCAACCTCTGGGCGGGCTATGACCTGGCCACCTTCTCCGGCCTGGGCAGTGTGGATAAAGCCTTCAAGCTCTTTGCCGAGCACGGCATCCGCTTCATGCTCTTCTCCATCAACACGGACTGCTGCTTCACCGCGCGGGATATCTCCTGCTTCCACCGCCGCCTCCTCAAGAACGGCGTCGATTCCCGCTACAAGTGCATCCACTCCGTCAAGGGGCACGATTCCTTCCTCCTGGAACCCGAGCTCTACGAGGCCGATATCAAGGCTTACCTGAACTAAGTTTTCCGGGCTTCCTCAATTTGTTGTTTTCGGAGCGCGGGACTTTAGTCCCGAAATCACGGTGCACATAATCGGGACTGAAGTCCCGTGCCCCGACAAAGTTCAGCCCCTCGGCATTCATCATTCCGTGGCATACAATCTGCCGGAGAGCACATAAGGCTTGCTTTTCGCGCACGCGTGCGCTATAGTCGCGCGCGACATGTCCGAACGCAAAAATCCGTATCCTTTCGACGTCTTTGAACCCAAGTGGCAGGCCACGTGGGACGCAGAGAAGACTTTCAAAGTGCTCAACCCCGGCCAGGAGGGTTTTGATGCCGCCAAACCCAAGTGCTATATCCTGGATATGTTCCCCTACCCGAGTGGTGCCGGTCTGCATGTGGGCCACCCGGAGGGCTACACCGCCACCGATATCGTGAGCCGCTACAAGCGCATGAACGGTTACAACGTGCTGCACCCCATGGGCTGGGACTCCTTCGGTCTCCCCGCTGAGCAGTACGCCATCAAGACCGGCCAGCACCCCAGCATCACCACCTACGCCAATATCGACACCTTCCGCCGCCAGCTCAAGATGCTGGGCTTCTCCTACGACTGGGATCGCGAAATTGCCACCACCGACCCCCGCTATGTGCGCTGGACACAGTGGATTTTCCTGCGCCTCTACAACTCCTACTACAACGAGGAGCTCAAGAAGGCCCGCCCGGTGAGTGAGCTGGAGGAAAAGGGCTGGACCCGCGAACAGATTGACAACGTGCGCCTCGCCTACGTGGCCGAGGGCATGGTGAACTGGTCCCCGGACATGGGCACCGTGCTCGCCAACGAGGAAGCTGAGGAGTGGAAGAGCAAGGGCCACATCGTGGAGCGCCGCAAGCTCCGCCAGTGGATGCTGCGCATCACCGCCTATGCCGAGCGCCTTATCGATGAGCTCGAGCCGCTCGACTGGCCGGAGAGCATCAAGCTCCTGCAGCGCAACTGGATTGGCAAATCCACCGGTGCCGAGGTGAACTTCGACTGCCAGGGCAACACCATCACCGTCTACACCACCCGCCCGGATACGCTCTTCGGCGCCACCTACATGGTGCTCTCCCCCGAGCACGACCTCGTGCCGCAGATTACCACGCCTGAGCAGAAAGCCGCCGTGGAGGCCTACCAGGCCGAGTGCGCCGCCAAGAGCGACCTGGAGCGTACCGAGCTCAGCAAGGAGAAGACCGGCGTATTCACCGGCGCCTATGCCACCAACCCGGTGAACGGCAAGCAGATTCCCATCTGGATTGCAGACTACGTGCTCACCGGCTACGGCACCGGCGCCATCATGGCCGTGCCCGCCCACGACAGCCGCGACTACGAGTTCGCCGTGAAATTCGGTCTGCCCATCATTCAGGTGGTGCAGCCGGACAACGCCGACACCCCCTGGCAGGATTTCTGCGGGTACGATGGCACCATGGTCAACTCCGAGCACTTCAACGGCCTGAGCGTACCCGAAGCCAAGCAGCAGATGACCGCCTGGCTCGAGGAAAAGGGCTACGGCCACGGCAAGGTGAACTACAAGCTCCGCGACTGGCTCTTCAGCCGCCAGCGCTACTGGGGCGAACCCTTCCCCATCGTCTGGAACAGCGAGGACGGCAACCACTACGCCATCCCCGAAAGCGAGCTGCCCCTCCTGCAACCCGAGATGGAAGACTTCAAGCCCAGCGGCGACCCCCGCGGCCCGCTCGTGAAGGCCACCAGCTGGATTCAGTACTCCGAGAACTTCACCCGCGAGACCAACACCATGCCCCAGTGGGCCGGTTCCTGCTGGTACTACCTGCGCTACCTCGACCCCACCAACGACGAAGCCTTCGTCGACCCCGCCGTGGAGCAGTACTGGATGGGTGGCGGAACCCCCGGTGGTGTGGACCTCTACGTGGGCGGCACCGAGCACGCCGTGCTCCACCTGCTCTATGCCCGCTTCTGGCACAAGGTGCTCTACGACTACGGTCTGGTCACCACCAATGAGCCCTTCAACAAGCTCGTGAACCAGGGCCTCATCCTCGGCGAGGACAGCCAGAAGATGTCCAAGAGCCGCGGCAACGTGGTCAACCCGGATGACATCGTGAAGGCCTACGGCGCGGACTCCCTCCGCATGTACGAAATGTTCATGGGCCCGCTCAAGGAAGTGAAGCCCTGGCAGACCAAGGGTGTGGAAGGCATCAGCCGCTTCCTGGCCCGCGTGTGGCGCCTCGCCATGGTCGAAAACCAGGAGGGCGAATGGGTGCTGGGCACCAAGCTCACCGGCGAGGACTCCGGCGCCGTCACCCCCGTGCGCAAGGAAGTGCACAAGACCATCAAGAAGGTGACCGAGGATATCGAGGCCATGAGCTTCAACACCGGCATCTCCAAGATGATGGAGTGCGTGAACGCCATGACCAGCGCCGATTCCGTCTGCGTGGCCGACTACGTGAGCCTGCTCCACGTGCTCAATCCCTACGCCCCGCACATCACCGAGGAGCTCTACAGCATCCTGCGCAGCAAGTTCACCACCCTGCCCGCCTGCCAGCTCTGCCAGCAGCCCTGGCCCACCTTCAACCCCGAATTCCTCGTTGAAAACACGAAGGAAATCGTGGTACAGGTGAACGGCAAGCTCCGCGACAAGATGACCGTGGCAGCCGATGCGCCCAAGGAAGAGCTGGAAGCCACCGCCCTCGCCCTGCCCCGCGTGCAGGAGTTCACCGCCGGCAAGACCGTCCGCAAGGTCATCGTCGTCCCCGGCCGCCTCGTGAACATCGTGGCCAACTAAACCACCGCCAACCCCTTATTCCCCACCATCCCCCGCCGCTCCCCGGCGGGGGATTTTTGTGTTCACAACCCGCAGCTAAATTGGAATTGGCGAGCCGCAGGCGAGCGGAAAATCAGCCCCGGCAGGGGCGACAGCCAGTCACGGCGTAGGGCGTAAGCCCGGAGACGGAAAAGCACAGCATCAGTGTATTGCATCGCCTTCTGTCACCCCTCCGGGGCTCCATTTTATTTTATCGCATTCCGGGGGCTGCGCCCGCAGGGGGCTACGTCCGCTTCGCGGTCTACGCCCACCCAGGTTGCGGGCTTACCCCCGGCTAGTGTTCTTTCACCCACTTCGTGGGCTCAAAATTCCTCGGGCTTTCAGCCCGAAAAATTCCAATTTATCGTTGAGTCCAAGCAATATTCTTTAATTGCCGGAGCAATAATGATCCCAACGGTGTACTCACCCTATTCCTCTTCACCGTTGCGTTCACGCACGAACACAGCATTCGGCATGCTGTATACTACTCCCCGTCGGGCGTATGGGAGATCTTTCCATCGCGCGAGGAATATCCCGCACCCCGGCAACCAACCTATAACATTAACATCTAATTCATTCAATATCTATGAAAAAGACACTTATCGCACTCATGGCCCTCGCCAGCTCTGCGTTTGCCTTGGATCCGGTTACCCAGGCTCTGACCCTCGAGAACTTCAACTCCACGTTGACTCAGATTTCTACGTGGAACGCCACTGATTACACGCTGACGCTTACCATTGACGGCGCCGACTACGACGGTTATGGTTCTGGCTTCATGGTCAAGTTTGCAGACGACTGGGGTGTGTTCACTCAGGCTAGTTCATATGTAGCCATGGAAAACACGGGCACCAATGACCGCGGCTGGGTTACCCCCACCACGACAGAAGGTACGACTTTCACCTGGACCGCTACGGATGAGACCAAGCTGGATAGCTGGGTTTCTAAGACCCCTACAGGCGGGAATGGCCAACCCGGTGTGGCTGGCATGACAATCACCCTTGATGTGGATACCACGGGCTCTGTGATTACATTGGGCATGACTAATGGCACCACGTCCATCATTGAGACTGGCTATGTGGTGAAGCTGGCCGACGTGAAGCTGCTTGACGGTTCTGCTACCGGTAGCAATCAGGGTGTGACTGGCATTTCCAACGCCTCCATCACCTACATCCCCGAGCCCGCCACGGCTACGCTGAGCCTGCTTGCTCTGGCTGGTCTGGCTGCCCGCCGCCGCCGCAAGTAAGAATCTGTAAATCAGATATTCAGACTTTTTCCCGCTGCTTTCTCTTCTGAGAGCAGCGGGCTTTCTTTCCGGCAAGCGTTATCATCGCACCGTACTACAACCATTCATCACAAAACTGTCCGCTTTTTGTCGGGCGTTTTTTGAGTATACAGGTCGCGGAACTCCTAGTCCACCCAGGTCAGACCATCATTCGGCGTGTCTTTCCGGAATCGGTCAATGTGCGCAATAAGTAACTTGTGCACTATTTCATACCCGGACTCTGGCGAAAATGAAGTACCGGGCAGCAGGATGGGGAGTGTATCCGAAAGAAAATCGGGATTTTGCATTTTTGCTTCCATGTTCAGTTCATATTCCTTGCAACTGGGAACATATTTTGCAGAAAAATGCGTATAACGCACGAACGCCCGCAAAACGGCGTCTGCATTCACCTGCGTACGAGTCAATGCCTGGTGCAGGTCAAATAAATCACGCCCCTTTGAGCGCTGGTACAATGCGCGCAACTTGGTACCCAGCAATTCATCCAGCTGGTATGTAGTAATATCGCAAGCTTGCGAGAACCACGTGTTTTCCACGACGAATGGGTGCAGTTTCCATGGCATGACGTGAAAGTGCTCCCGGCAGTTGATTTCTATTTTCAGGCGGATGAACGGTGTGGCCGGGTCTTCGGAGCCCACTTTGTAGAGCAGTTTATTGCTCATCGGTGTACTCTTTGTCTTAGGCTCGCCCAAAAATGCCAGAGCATCTCGCAAATGATCCATTATCGGACGTATAGGACCGGCATGGATTTGCACCAGGTCTATGTCCTCTGAATACCGTGGCTGAGGGCTCAGATACAGTTTGTGCAGTGCCGTACCTCCGCGGAAAGCTACTTCCTGTTGTAAGAAGGGGTCACTGAATATTTCCACAAGCGCACGACTGATCAGCAAATCCTGCTCCACCATAGACACCGTGCTCCACGGATGCTCTTGTGCCCACTCGTCAATATATGCTTCAGGTATCATTGAAATCTGACTCCAGTTGTGTGTTTATCTGAATCTTCCATTTGCTGTTGCGCTCAGCGCAATCGGTGCTCACGCCTACTGCAAGCGGTACGTATTGCAGGCGTTTTCCCCATTGCTCTGAAAGGTATCTCAACAGGATATCCGCTTGCCTCTGTTCGCCCAATACCACATCGAGCATATAGCCAAGCCGCTGAAAGCAGCTGATGGGAAAGTAACGGATGGCACTTATCGGCAAACTTTCAAAATGGCAGGATTCCATCAACTCTTCCATGACGGTAAGTACGTGGGATAATCCACCAGATGCTTCGTGATACTGAATAAGCGATAGCGCCGTGATTTCCGGAGTAGAAACAGATACATACCCCGTCTGGACTTTTATTTTCCGGACAAACTCACCGGGAATGCCTTTGTTGAATTCCCGCTTGGCAATGAAATCCATCCTCGTCATACCCGTCTGCCGTTTCCTGGGTGGCGGGTTGGTTGTCATTACCGTAAAGCTCATAGGCTTCTGGTGCGCGGCTCCATACGTTTCTGCTGCATTCAACAACGCTACGCAATAGGGCTTCTTTAAATACCTCATCAGAGCATCAATATACAGCATAGGCGGCAAGGTTTTCCTTTTTGCGTACGCAGGAGGCAATAGCAGATAAAACCCTTGCCAGCCGTATGCCAATATACAATCCGACACTGCCCTCATTAACGCATTCTTGAGGGCATTGCTCGAATAATCAGGAAAAGCTGCGAGAATTTCATCCCGAGTCACATACAACCGACCTCTCCCCATCTGTTCCTGAATCCACGGTCTGATACCTCGTGTTTGCATATCTTGCTTGCATTATTATACGAAAAACATGTCTTTTCGCAAGCAAAATAATCACAAGAGAAAAAAATTGACACTCTATCCGCATCTGCAATCCCTCCCCTTTCCGCACGAACACTGCATTCGGCATGCTGTATACTACTCCCCGTCGGGCGTATGGGAGATCTTTCCATC
>CALFTQ010000141.1 GCA_937916135.1 uncultured Verrucomicrobiales bacterium | reverse complement strand
GGTAATCTTCCAACCCGACCTCGAAACGGGATTCCAGTTCGCGACGGCTGAAGACTCGGTACTTCTCGAATAGCTGAACGTTGTTCGGTGTCGTCAGACATTTGAGCGATTCCATCGTGGTGCGGGTATGCGGCAGCCCCCGTCGGGTGGCCTCTTCCAACCAATTTGTTGTATAGCCGTCGCCATTGAAAATGATGCGCTTATGTTCCTTTAGTATGGCTTGCAGGTGGGCTTGCAGGTTCTCATGGAAATCCGATTTCGTTACCCCGGAGAGGAAATCGGACATGCGGTCAAAGGCTTCCGCCACAATCACATTGAGAATGATGTTAGCACCGGAACATGATTGGCTTGCGCCCGGCGCTCGGAACTCGAACTTATTGCCGGTGAAGGCGAAAGGACTGGTGCGATTACGATCGGTGGCATCTCGAGGAAGAGGCGGCAGGGTATCCACGCCGACCTTCATGGGGGCAATATCAGCGGCATTCTGCACGCTGCCCTGTTCCAATTGTTCCAGAATGGCTTGCAGTTGGTCACCCAGATACATGGAAATAATGGCCGGAGGTGCTTCATTGGCGCCGAGTCGGTGGTCATTGCCGGCTCCGCTTACAGCCGCTCTGAGCAAATCGGCGTGAAGGTCAACGGCTTCAATAATGGCGCACAGCACCGTCAGGAAGATAGCATCATCCTGCGGATTGCTGCCGGGGTTGAGCAGGTTCCTGCCTTCATAATTGATGCTCCAGTTATTGTGCTTACCCGAACCATTCACTCCTGCAAAGGGTTTCTCATGCAGCAGGCAGACAAAACCGTGCTTCTCGGCCGTCTGCCGCAATATTTCCATCACCAGCATATTGTGGTCGCAGGCCAGGTTCACCTCCTCAAAGACGGGAGCCAGCTCAAATTGCGCCGGAGCCACTTCGTTATGCCGGGTCTTGGCCGGAATACCCAGCTTCCAGAGGGTCTGCTCCACATCGCTCATAAAGTTGAGCACGCGCGGACGGATGGCGCCGAAATAGTGGTCTTCCAGCTGCTGGTGCTTGGCGGGCGGTGCGCCGAACAGGGTTCTGCCGGTCTGGATGAGGTCCGGTCTCAGCAGGAAAAAGTGCTTATCGATGAGGAAATACTCCTGCTCCACACCCAGCGTGACAGTCACCTTGCCATTGCCGGAGCAGCCGAAGCACTGCATCAGGCGCCGGGTGGCAGCCGAAAGAGCCTGAATGGAGCGCAGCAGCGGTGTCTTCTTATCCAGCGCATCACCGGTATAACTGCAGAAGGCCGTGGGAATACAGAGCGTGGCGCCATTGTCATGCCGCTTGATAAAGGCCGGGCTGGTCGGGTCCCATGCCGTGTAACCGCGCGCTTCGAACGTGGAGCGGAGGCCACCGGAGGGGAAGCTGGAGGCATCCGGCTCGCCTATGATGAGGTTCTTGCCGGAAAACGCAAACAGGGCCTTGCTGCCACTTGGCTCCAGAAAAGAATCATGTTTTTCGGCAGTCCCTCCGGTGAGCGGCTGAAACCAGTGGGTATAGCTGGTTGCGCCCCTGGCCACGGCCCATTCCTTCATGGCATGTGCCACATCTCCGGCAATCGCAGGATTGAGCGGCTTTCCCTTCTCAATGGTCTGTAATAATTTGCTGCACGTTTCCTTGGGCAGGTAGTCGCGCATAACCTCGGCGTTGAACACGTCACAGCCGTAATCGGCTATGCCGGCTTGTACTGAATCCGGGACAATCGGGCTCTTCGATGTGGATATGTCTCTTATTGCGTTCTGGCGATTGAGATTTCTCATGGTTTCTTCCTTTGTTTGGTCGAGCCGGTGGCTCTACTTTTTTCACAAGCAAAAACCGTGCCAACTTTTCAATTCACCCTAAAAATTGCTGGTTTTCGGCGGCTCGGAACTGTAGTCCCGTACTCCGACAAGCTTTCTCAACGCCCCGTGACAGGTAAAAAATGTAAAATTAAGGCAGCAGGTTTTACAAAATTGTAATAAGTGACACGTTCAACAACTATCGAAACGCCTGGACCAGCCCACGGACGTTCCGTCTGCGAACTGCCCGACAAACATCAATTTCCCGCGCTCATTGCTCAAATTTTGAGGCACGACAGCCCGGATTTCAAAGTTGGCACGGTTTTTGCTGGAGAAAAAGAGTAGAGATTCATTTTACCGTGTGTATGAAGACGCAGTTATACGTACCGGAAGACAAGGGGCTTTATCAGGCCCGGTTTGAGCATGATGCCTGTGGAGTCGGGCTGGTGACCAACATGAGGGGTGAGGCAAGTCACCGCATTATCGAACAGGGAATAACGGTGCTGAAACGCCTGATGCACAGAGGCGCCTCCGGTGCTGACCCTGATACCGGCGATGGTGCCGGGCTGCTGATTGCCCTGCCCGATGCCTTTTTCCGGGCAATCGTTGATTTTCCCTTGCCAACGCCCGGGCAGTATGGCGTGGCCATGATGTTCGGAGGAGTGGGGCAGGAAGCAGCCATCGAGGACGTGATACAGCAAGAAGGCGGCAGGATTCTCGGGTGGAGACAGGTGCCGGTCTGCCCGGAGAGTATCGGCAAGGTTGCGCGTGATACCGTCCCCAGCATCCGCCAGTTATTCATTGCGGACAACACGGAAGCCCCCGGGGAGCAGGAAATCAACCTTTACGTCATGAGGCGCTGCCTCGAAAAAGCCATCCCGGACCTGTACATTTGCAGCATGTCGTCTCGCACCATCGTATACAAGGGGCTGCTGCAGGGTGCTCAGCTGGATTCCTTTTACCCGGATTTGCAGGATACCCGCATGGTATCACCGCTGGTGGTGGTGCACCAGCGCTATAGCACCAACACCTTCCCCACCTGGGCCCTGGCGCAGCCGTTCCGCTATCTGGCGCACAATGGAGAAATCAACACGCTGCGCGGCAACCTGAATGCCCAGAAAGCCCGCGAGAATCTGTTAAAGAGCGCCGTACTCGGAAAGCGATTAAGTAAACTGCTCCCGCTTATCAACGAAGCGCAGAGTGACTCCGCCTGTCTGGATAATATGCTGGAGCTTCTTGTGGCAGCCGGGCGGCCGCTGGAGCATGCGCTGCTGATGCTCATTCCTCAGGCCTGGGGGGAAAACTACCACATGGGGCGCGATGTCCGCGCGTTTTTCGAGTATCACTCTGCGCTGATGGAGCCATGGGATGGTCCCGCAGCCATCGTGGCAACTGATGGTAGCCGGGCCGTGGCCCTGCTGGACAGGAATGGCCTGCGCCCCCTACGCTTCACGGAATGTCATGATGGTCTGCTGGTTCTGGCCAGTGAGGCCGGGGTGCTGGATATACCGCAGGAACAAATCCGCCGCAAGGGGCGCCTGAAACCGGGCGGCATACTGGTGCTGGATATCCCCGGGCAACGCATTCTGGAGGATGCCGAGGTGAAGACTGCCCTGGCCCGCAGCAAGCCCTATCGCCGCTGGGTGGAGGAAAACCGCTTATCGGTACGCGGGCTTTTCACAGAGATAACGGCGGCAGAACCGGAGGCTGATTTGCAGAGAAAGCAGCTGCTGTTCGGCTACAGCAAGGAGGATGTGGATACCATCTTATCAACGATGGCGGACAAGGGCACCGAGCCCATAGGCTCCATGGGGATGGAGGCGGCGCTGGCGGTGATGTCCGGCAAGCCACAGCTGCTGTTCAACTACTTCAAGCAAAGCTTCGCGCAGGTTACGAACCCGCCCATTGACCCCATCCGCGAGGAACTCGTGATGAGCCTCATGACCTACATCGGCAACAAGGGGAATATTCTGGAAGAAACGCCGGAGCACGCCAGGCTCATCAAGCTGCGACGCCCCATCCTGACGGATGACGAACTGATGCATCTTTCAGCCTTGGAGAGGAACGGTTACGAAACCGCCGAAATCTGCTGCGGTTTTGAGCCGGATGCTGATGGATCGGCACTCAGGCAGGCGCTGCAGGCCATCTCCGCACATGCCATCGAGGCCGTGAAGACAGGGCAGCGCCTGATTGTGCTTACCGACCGGATGCTGCCCGCCGGATACGCCGCCATTCCCTCTCTCCTCGCCACGGCCGCTGTGCATAAAGCACTCGTTGAGCACAACCTGCGGCCTGAGGCCGGAATCATCGTCAGCTCAGGAGAAGTGCGCGAAGTCATGCACGCCGCGCTGCTGCTGGGCTATGGTGCCACCGCCATCAACCCGTGGCTGGCCTTGCAGAGCATCACTGAACTGACCCGCTCCGGCAAGGTGAACTGCGATGCGGTCACGGCTGCCGGCAATTATGTGCGCGCGCTGGATAAAGGCCTGCTCAAGATTATGTCCAAGCTGGGGATTTCCACACTCCGCAGCTACCGCTCGGCGCAGGCCTTCGAGGCCCTGGGCCTGAGCTCCGATTTCATCAACGAATTTCTGCCCGGCACGGTGACGCGCATAGGCGGCGCAGGGCTGCTCCGCATCGCGGCTGATGCGGCAGCGCGCCTGGCGCAGTCACAATCCGCTTCCCGGGCCTTGCCGCCGGGCGGGGTTTACAAGTATCACAAGGACGGTGAATACCGTCTGTGGACACCGCTGGCAATCAAACTTTTCCGCGAAGCGGTGTGGGAGAACAATGAAGAGAAGATGGCCGGATTCAGTGCCCTGATTGACCACCAGGAAGCGCATCCGTGCACGCTGCGGAGCCTGCTGGATTTTCGCGAAGTACCACCGGTTCCGCTGGAGGAAGTGGAAAGTGAAGGTGAGATAATGAAGCATTTTGTATCGGGCGCGATGTCGCTGGGGTCGCTCAGCCCTGAGGCGCACCATGCCATTGCCGCGGCCATGAACAGCATAGGAGCACGCAGCAACTGCGGTGAAGGCGGTGAGGAGCCCTCGCGCTTCGGCACGCAGCTCAACAGCGCCACCAAGCAGGTGGCCAGCGGTCGCTTCGGAGTCACTACGAACTACTTGTGCCACGCAGAGGAAATCCAGATTAAAATGGCACAGGGTGCCAAGCCCGGCGAGGGCGGCCAGCTCCCTGCGTTTAAGGTGGATGCGTTTATTGCCGGGGTGCGCCACGCCATTCCGCAGGTGAGTCTCATTTCTCCGCCGCCGCACCACGATATCTACTCAATTGAGGATTTTGCCCAGCTTATCTATGACTTGCGGCAGGTTAATCCCAGGGCCCGTATTTCGGTCAAACTGGCTTCTGAAATGGGCGTGGGAACGGTGTGCGCAGGGGTGGCCAAGGCCAGTGCGGATACCATCCTGATTTCCGGCTACGATGGCGGCACCGGTGCCTCGCCACTCACCAGCATCCGCCACACGGGATTGCCCTGGGAACTGGGACTGGCCGAAGCGCACCAGACTCTTGTGGTCAACAATATGCGCAACCGGGTGCGGCTCCAGACGGATGGACAGCTCAAAACCGGCCGAGATGTGGTCATCGCCGCGCTCCTGGGCGCGGAGGAGTTCGGGTTCGGCACCACTCTGCTGGTGTGCCTGGGGTGCGCCATGATTCGCCAGTGCCACAGCAACACCTGCCCCATGGGTGTTGCCACCCAGGATGCGGAACGCCGCAAGCGCTTCATCGGCAAGCCTGAATATATCGTCAATTACCTCAGACTCGTCGCCGGGCAAGTCCGCAGGCTCCTCGCCTCGCTGGGGCTGCACAGCATTCACGAAGCCTGCGGGCGCGCCGACTTGCTCTGCGTTAAGAACGACGCCGCTCGCTATGGGATTGATTTATCCGCCTTGCTGGTGCCCTCCCCCGCAGCCTGCGAAAAGGCAACCAACGCGGTGGCAGTCAACTCATTTGATGAGCGCTATCTCGCCCATCTCCCGCTGAACTCGGAACGGCCTACCACCATACAGGCGCAAGTCTTCAACACCGACCGCAGCATCGGCGCGGCACTCTCCGGGCGGATTGCCCACTCTCAGCCGGCAGCGGCGCTGCGCCCCGACCAGCTTTGCATCAATCTGCGGGGAACAGCCGGGCAAAGTTTCGGTGCTTTCCTGGTGAAGGGAGTCACGCTGCGGCTCGTTGGCGAGGCAAACGACTTTGTGGGGAAAGGGCTTTCCGGCGGCAGCATCAGTATCCGGGTGCCGGCAGAATCCGCTTTCAGGGCTCAGGATAACGTGATTGCCGGCAATGTGGTCGGCTACGGCGCCACCTCCGGTCGCATTTTTATCAACGGCCGGGCCGGTGAACGCTTTGCAGTCAGAAACAGCGGTGCCACCCTGGTGGCAGAGGGCGTGGGCGACCATGGCTGCGAGTACATGACTGGCGGGCGTGTCGCCGTGCTGGGCGCAGTCGGTGTTAATTTCGCCGCCGGTATGACCGGGGGATTTGCCTACGTCTATGATGAAAACGGCGATTTCGATCTCCATTGCAATACAGACTGCGTTGACCTCGAAAACGTGTCGGCCGATTCAGAGGCGGAACAGGAACTCCTGGCGCTGATACAGGAACACCATCGGGAAACCGGCAGCGTGCTCGCGGAGCGCATGATTGCCAACTGGCAGCACTACCGCCCCCGCTTCGTGCGTGTGTTCCCGGTTGAATATCGCCGGGCTCTTCAGCTCGCAGTTCCTGCAGAACCTCTCGTAAAAAAGTTCAGTTAATCAGTCTTGCAAAAGCTCTACAAAAATGGTATAATATCCGCAGCGGATGAAAATTTCACCGGAATTTTTGATGATTCAGGAAGTCAGTTCTGCCGTAATTCATGAAAAGGATGTCGAGGAACTGCTCAACAAGGTTTTGTGTATTCTGGCTCAGCGCATGGGAATGATGCGAGGAACGTTCACCCTGCTGTTTGGTGACACGCTGGCTATCGAGGCCTCGCACGGCATAGAGGCCCGGCGGCAGAAACTGGGGCAATACCGCATGGGGGAAGGCATAACCGGCATGGTGGCCGAGAACGGGAAGCGCTGCATTGTGCCGGATTTACGCAAAGATGCCCGTTTTCTGAACCGGACCGGCTCTCACACCTATCCCTATCAGGTCGCCTTCATCTGCGTGCCGCTCATCCAGCACAACAAGGTGATAGGCACGCTCTCCATCGACCGTCAGGTCGAGTCTGATTCCGATCTGGAGCATGATGCTGCTATCCTCGAAATTGTGGCCGGCATTACAGGCGATGCGGCAGCGCGATGCATTGAAATTCACGAGGAACGCTCTGCCCTGTTGGATGAAAATAGGCGCCTGCGGAGCCAATTGTGTGAAAATCCCGGGCACATGGTCGGTTCCAGCCGGGAAATGCAGCAGGTCTATGCTCAGCTCAGACAGGTCGCCCCCAGCGATGCAACCGTTTTGATTCGCGGCGCCAGCGGTACCGGTAAGGAGCTGCTGGCGCGGGCCATTGTGGAGCTTTCCGACAGAAAAGGGAGACCCTTCGTTACGCTGAATTGCGCCGCTCTGCCCGAAGCCCTGGTTGAAAGTGAGCTTTTCGGTCATGAGCGAGGAGCGTTCACCGGGGCGGTGACGCGGCGCATCGGGCGGGCAGAAGCCGCAGATGGCGGCACGCTTTTTCTCGATGAAATAGGCGATTTAACGCCGCAAACTCAGGTGAAGCTGCTCCGATTCCTGCAAGAGCGTACCTTTTCACGCGTCGGCAGCAATCAGGAATTACATTCCAACGTGCGCATACTGGCTGCCACGAGCCGCAACCTGGAGGAAATGATGGCGCAGAACCTTTTTCGCGAAGATTTGTACTACAGGCTCAACATTTTTCCCATCATCATGCCTTCACTCTCTTCCCGAAAGAGTGATATCATCCTTCTGGCGGAACATTTCATTGAAAAAATGAATCTTCGCTACGCAAAAAAGATAACACGCATCTCACCCCGCGCCATGAATGCCCTGATGGACTATCCCTGGCCGGGGAACGTTCGTGAGCTTGAAAATAGCATGGAACGTGCTGTCCTGACCGCGCAGGATGACTGCATCCGCGTGCACAATCTGCCCCCATCACTTCAGCCCGAAACTGATAACACTCCGGCTTCTGTCAACGCAACCGGTTCGCTTTCCTCCATGCTTGCTAATTTCGAAAAGGAAATCCTGCAGAAAGCTCTGGAACGACATCACGGCAACATTTCCGCAACCGGACGCGAATTGGGTGTATCCCCAAGAATGATGAACTATAAGATTCACAAGTTCTCACTGAAAGTGCCCCATTAACAACAATCCGCCCGGCATACTGAACATCGCTTACATGGCATGTAGTACCCTTGGAGACGAATAAAATAACAAGAAAGAGTAAACCCTTATTTATAAGCATTTTATAAAATCGCTTAGAGGGTTTAAGATGGGGCTTTTGGGGGCTAAACGGCGGAAAGAGTTGAAGATAAAAGGCTTGCTGTTTTGTCACTCCGGATTGATGCCTACCGGGCACACCGTAACCATATCGGGCAAGATTTGTAAGACGTTTATGGTGTATGGCTTGCGAGGTTTAAACTACCCGAAAATTATGAGTTGACAATCAGTGTAAAAATAAGTAAGCTAACAGCAGAACCAAGCATTGCCTAAGCTATTCCATAAACGGAGTTGCCGATGGCCAGCAAAATGGGGCTCACCTCATCTGCAAACGATTAGAAAAAGCATTCACCCCCCATCAACGATACATGTCGAAGCCAAAAGTTACACTTGTCCCGCTAAATGAAAAAGAACGCAATCAGTTTATCCTTGATTGCCAAGAGACGTTTCGCTATGGTTCTTTGGAGGAGTTTGGCGAACGCAATACCCATTTGGATAAAAATGGTGAGGTTATGCCCCGCAGTGCTATTGAAAAAGCACTTGATTCGCCCCATGCCGAGAGTTATCATATCGTTTACGATAACGTGCGTGTAGGCGGTCTTGTTATTGATTTAGAATTAGCGAGCAAGAAAGGAGACCTTACTTTACTCTTCACCAAATCCAATGCTCACAGCAAAGGTGTAGGCTATGCAGCGTGGTGTGAGGTAGAGCGCATTCACCCCGAAATAAAGGTTTGGGAGACATTAACCCCCTATTTCGAGACACGAAACATTCATTTCTATGTTAATCGGTGCGGCTTTCATATTGTAGAGTTCTTCAATGAACACCATCCCTACGAAGGTCCTGATGCCGAAGAAGCCAATGAACTTGGCGGCGCGTTCAGATTCCGAAAAGTGATAGAATAATGGCTTGCTGAAAAATCCGGGTCTTGACCCAAAAATCCCTTAAATGCGATGTCGCCGCTATGGGAGGCAT
>CALFTQ010000140.1 GCA_937916135.1 uncultured Verrucomicrobiales bacterium | reverse complement strand
GTGGCCGGCAGCGACCAGTGGGGCAATATCACCACCGGTATCGAGCTGATTCGCAAGACCACGGGCGATGAGGTATATGCCCTCACCATGCCGCTGGTCACGGATGCCCAGGGCAACAAGTTCGGCAAGAGCGAGGGCAACGCCCTCTGGCTGGATAAGGAAAAGACTTCCTCTTACGAGCTTTACCAGTTCCTGCTCAATAGCGATGATGCCTGTGTCATCACCTACCTGAAGCGCCTCACTTTCCTTACCCCGGAGGAAATCATGGAGATTGAGGCCCGCCACAGCGAGCACCCCGAGCAGCGCATCGCCCAGAAAGCCCTGGCCCGCGAAATCATCACTGACCTGCACGGCTCTGCCGAGTTCGAGCACGCGGTAGAGGTGAGCGAGAAACTTTTCGCAGGCGATTTCAAGAGCCTCTCCGCCCGCGATATCAAGAGCGGCATGAAGAATGTGCCGCAGGTGACGCTCACTGCCGGCCCGCTGGCAGATGCGCTGGTGGCCGCCAAGGTCTGCAGCTCCAAGCGTGAGGCCCGCGAATTCATCGGCAATGGTGCCATCTCCATCAACGGCGAGGTGGTGAAGGATGCCACCTGGCAGCTTACCCCCGGGAGCGCACTGGAGGGCGGTATCGTCATCATCCGCCGCGGCAAGAAGAAGTTCTACATGGGCGAGTTCGCGTAAGTCATGCGTTTTCTGCGGTCAGTTCTGTGTGCGGTGGTGGCAGCCTTCCTCCCCCTGGGAGCCTGGGAAGCACCCACTCAGAATGAACTGGCCGCCTTGCTTGGCGAGGAGCCGCAGGCTACGATGCTGGAGGCCGGGTTGCCGCTTCCGCCCACGGCGGAAGAAGCCCGGCAGAGCAGGGGGTATCGCTTTGACCTGGAGCGCAAAGCCGTGAAGCAGGTTATGGTATACCGCACGGGGCTGGCCAAGGCAGAGCGCGGGCGGATTACCCCGGAAAATAATCTCGCCTGTGCGGCGATGGCTCAGCGGCTGGGCGCCCCTGCGATTTTCTGCGAGTATCTGAAGCTGCTGGGCAGCAACACTCTGAGCCGTCGGCAGCAATACGCCGCTAATCAGGCATTCCGCTACCTGCTGCAAGATACCTGTGGGATAGATGCCTTGCAGATGCGGCTGATTTCCGAATCTCTGCAGCTGCCCACTCCGCAGCATATGCTGTTCATGCAGCAGCTGCCCGCCGGGGGGATGTTTGATGTGGTGCCCAGGCTGCTGCCGCCGCGGGAGCGTGTGCTGGCAGATATCCAGCTCATGACCAGCCTGCTGCGGCAGGTAGATGAGATTCTGCGCTCGGTGCACAACACTGCCACGGCGGACGCTGCAGCGCACCGGTTGAAAGGGCTTCTCCCCCTGTGGGAGACCACGCTGCAGACCCGTCACCACGCTGCAGCTGTGGCAGAGCTGCTCACCCCTGCTGAGCGCCTGGCTGCCCGGATGCTGGATGCCACCACCGCCCGACTGATCCAGACCCGCCGCTCTCTTCATGAGCAGCAGTGGTATGGCTCTGCCACCCTGCAGACGGTGGATGAGCTCCTGCGCTGAGACGGCTGGAGGCTACCCGGTGAAGTGAGTTTTTTGCTTGTACTTCCCACTTTGTGCTTTGCACTTGAAATTATGTCTCTTTATGCTCTTGCTTTTTATGCAGGGCTGTAGTAGAATGCGCGCGCGTTTTTACAGTAATTTTCTAACACAATACCAATATGGACATTACCATCGACAAGACAAGTGATTGCCAGGCAACACTTACCGCTATCGCCTCCCCCGCCGAGGTGACCGCCATCAAGGACTCTGCTATTAACGCTTACGCCAAGAATGCCCGCATTCCCGGTTTCCGCCCGGGCAAGGCTCCCAAGAGCGTCATTGCCAAGCGTTTCGCCGAGGGTATTGCCGATGAACTGGATGCCCGCATCAAGGCCGACGTACAGGACCAGGCCCTGGAGCAGAACCCCGGGCTCAAGGTGCTCGATTTCGGCAACCCCACCACCACCGAAGAGGCCGACGGCTCCTACAAGCTGGTGACCACCCTTACCATCGTTCCTGAGTTTGAGCTGCCTGAGTACATGGGTATTGAGGTGACCGTGCCCACCGATGAGGTGAGCGATGACGAAGTGCAGGACACCCTGCAGAAGTATGCTGAATCCTCTGCCGAGCATGTGGTGGTGGAGCGCGCTTCCGCCAAGGGCGATATCGTGGTCATCGACTTCAAGACCAGCGTGGAAGGCAAGCCCACCGCTGAGTACTGCGGCAAGCCCGTCGGCTTCATGGAAGGCCGCGAGGGCCACTGGGTCTCTATCGAGGAGGATTCCTTCATGCCCGGTCTGCCCCAGGGTCTGGAGGGTGTTTCCGCCGGTGAGGAGAAGGAGCTTGTGCTTACCATGAAGGAAGATTTCCCCATCTCCGACCTGGCCGGCAAGGATGTGACCTTCAGCTGCACCGTGAAGGAAGTGCGCGAGAAGCGCGTGCCCGAGATTACCCCCGAGCTCTTCGCCGGTGCCCTGCCCGAAAAGAGCATGGACGAGATTAAGGAAATCGTGCGTGGCAACCTGAAGGCCTCCAAGACCCGCGCCAATGATGAAGCCAAGGCTGACCAGATTTCTGAGAAACTGGCCGACCAGCTCAGCTTCTCCCTGCCGCAGGACCTGGTGGAGCGTGAGAACGAGAACACCGTGCAGCGTAAGATGTACGCCGCCATCCAGGCCGGCAACTACGAGGTGGCTAAGGATATGGAAGCCCTCAAGGCTGAGGCCATGAAGGAGACGGAGCGCAACCTTCGTGTGTACTTCGCCCTGCAGGAGATTGCCCGCAAGGAACACATCGTGGCCACGGAGCAGGAGCTCCTCGAGGCCATGGCCAGCATGGCCCAGCAGGCCAAGGAGAAGAATCTCAAGAACTTCATCCGCAAGATGTACCGCGAGAACCGCGTGCAGGGCATCCGCCTGAGCGTGATTACCTCCAAGGTCATCGACCTCCTGGCCCGCAACGCCAAGGTTACTGTGGAAGGCTAAGTTCCCCGCTCCTTTTACGATTTGCCAAAGCCACACCGGTTTCTCCGGTGTGGCTTTTTGGTGCACCCACCCAGGGACGCGTGCATGAAATACGTGCCTGCGGCAAGTATGAAATTCCTCATGCTGGCGCATGAGGAATGTGAATTTGAGAGCAGTGGGGGCTTCTTCCACAAAATGAGGCTGATATTTCTATTGCTTACAAAATCTTTGGGCCACGCATGCGGGCAAAAAGCGGGAAAACGGATTTTGAGCTTGTCAGGGGGTGGAGAGCTGGTGTATACTGCTCATGTAACGTTATGGATATTCAACCGAAATTCACTCCCGTGCTCGACCCGGCCTTCGTGGCTCCGGTGCTTTGGAATAAGGCTTTTGCTGATAAGGTGGCTGCAACTCCCGGTTCCCACACTGTGGATCTGGCTCTGACCCGCCTGGATGGAACCTGCTTCCGCTGGAGCGGCAAGATTCTGCCCCAGGAGGGCGAGAATATTGCTCTGAACAACCAGTATATCGAGCGTATCGTCAAGTTCCTGCTCTGGATGAAGGGTGGCTGCACCATCATGGTGGCTGGAGATGACCAGATTGCTGATATGCTGGCTGCTACCTACTGCGCCGGTGGTGCCCGCGAGTTCGACTGGGATTTCATCGGTAAGAAGATTTATGACCAGCCGATTCAGGTGGTGAAGGTGGCATCTGCCGCTGACCTGCCCGCTGAGAACAGCACTTCCGTTTCCCTGGGTCGCAATCTGGACGGCTACCGCATCGGCTTCGACCTGGGTGGTTCCGACCGCAAGTGTGCTGCCGTGGTGAATGGCGAGGTGGTGTTCTCCGAAGAGGTGGTGTGGGATCCCTACCACCAGACTGACCCCATGTACCAGCTTGAAGGGGTGGATGATTCTCTGCTGCGCGCTGCCAAGCACCTGCCCCAGGTGGATGCAATCGGTGGTTCTGCCGCCGGTGTGTACGTGAACAGCGAGCCCCGCGTGGGTTCCCTCTTCCGCGGTATTTCCCCGGAGGATTTCCAGAACGTGATCCGCGGCATGTTCGGTACGCTCAAGGACCGCTGGTCTGAGCGCATGGGCAAGGAAGTTCCCTTTGAGGTGGTGAATGATGGTGAAGTGACCGCTCTGGCCGGTGCCATGGGCATGAACGATGATGCCGTGCTCGGTATCGCCATGGGTACCTCCCTGGCTGCCGGTTATGTGGACCCCGAGGGTCACATCATGCCTTGGCTGAATGAGCTCGCCTTCGTGCCGGTTGACTACCAGGAGGATGGCGGCGTGGACGAATGGTCCAAGGACAAGGGTGTGGGT
>CALFTQ010000139.1 GCA_937916135.1 uncultured Verrucomicrobiales bacterium | reverse complement strand
TGTATGACACAAAGCACGATTGCTCGCTATGGGTATGTCGCCCGTTTCACGGGCTCGGAATTCCGTTCGCCTGCGGCTCACCAACTGCCCGACAAACATCAATTTGGCGTTTCGTCAAAGCAATATTCTTTAATTGCCTCATCAATCATTCTTCTTCCTGTGCTTCTTCCCCTTTTTCGGTTCGGCGGGGCGGAACTGGCCGGGGCCGAAGCATTTGTCGGGCTTGTTATCGATACCTTCGCCCCCGGTGTTGTAGATGATGAAGCGCTTGCCATCCCACTGCACGGCCATGACGGTGGTGGCTCCCGGCGGCAGGAGCACATCGGTGGATTGGTTGTCTTTCTGGTTCAGGCCTTTCAGGCACACGCGGATGAGTTTGTCTCCGTTGTATACCTCGAAGGCCACCGCATTGGCCCACTTGTCTCCCGGCACGGTGAATCGCCTGCTGGGGCGTTCGGTTATCTGCGGCCTGAAATCGGGGCTGGGCTTGATATCCAGCTTGTCGCGGTAGATGGGGACGCTGTTGACCGTGAGGTAGAACACAACGGGCGAATCCGGTTTCGGATACTGGCGGGCATGCTCCAGGGAAGCGCGGCACATATCCTCTGTGATGGTGACCCAGTGGGAGGAGTAGTCGTTCACGTGGCGGTTCATGACGGCGAGCATGCCGGTGTGCAGGAAATAATCGGAGAAATCGAGCCGGGCAGAGTCGCAGCAGCGGTCCAGGTATTTCATGCGCAGCTGCCCCACTGTCCACTTGCTTTCATCCGTATCGCGCACGTTTTTGAAGATGCGTGGGTAGAAAAGCTTGTTGCCCAGCACCTCCGTGTTGTACAGGTACATCTGCCACATGGGGCAGAGGATGACGAAACTGTCGCCGCAGATGGGGCCGGGCTTGCGGTCGCCATCGTCCGGGCCGCGCTGGAATTGCCAGAGTTCCCGGTTCACGATGGCGCTGTTCACAAAGCAGTCGAACCGGCCACCGCGCACCCAGGGGCCTTCCAGTGTGCGGCAGTTCTCGTGCTCCAGGCGTACTTCGTTGGGGTTGAACCGGTAGTTTACCAGCTGGGAGAAGATGTTGACTGTGGTTTCGCAGGTGCCGGTCCACATCATGCCCGGGCGGGTCTGGTTCACATGCCCGAACTCGTGGGAGGTGCCCCAGGCGCCCTTGCGCCGCACTTCGTCCACCTTCACCAGCCCGCTGGTAACGCCCACCACGAAGGAGGCGCCCAGGCCGTCGGCGTGCATGTAGGTCTTTTTGTTCCAGTTGGCACGGCCGAGAATATGGTTGCCGGGGTGGATTCCCTCCCATTCCCAGCCGAGGAGCTGTTGCTCCAGTTTCATCTGTTCATCATACAGCTTGATGAGTTCAGGCCCTTTTTCCGGGCAGTGTTCGCGCAGGGCCCTGGTGTCCAGTACCCACTGGGTGCGCTCTCCCAGGATGTCGAACATCTCGCTCCGGGCGTGCTTCATCATGTGCTTCCACACCCGGGAGTCATCATGGTGGGTGAAGACGCCGTTGATGTAGCCGCCCTCTATCTGCATCTTGATGGGTGGTGCGGTATCCGGGTCGGAGTCCCGGTAGTTCACGTAGCCGTGCCCGAAGTGTTCAACGGTGAAATGGTTGACCCCCTGGTTAATCGGGAAGCGGGTTTCTCTGCCGTGTTCCCGGAAGTCGCGCACGATGAATTCCACCTTGGTGCGGGGCTTGCCCTCCATGCGGATGCCGATGGTATCTCCTGCTTCGAAGACGATGCCCGTGGGGTTTTCGTAGCTGGAATAGCGGCTGATTTTGAGCTTGCGGCTCAGGTCTTCCACCGGCCGGTAGGCTCTGAAGACTCGCAGGCGGTAGGTTTTCTCCATGCGTTTCGGCCCCAGGTTGAGGCGGGAGTAGTCCGTATAGCGGGGGAAGGGATGCTGACCGAGAATGTCATCCCCCCCTGCGTCCGCATCGGCTTCTTGTCGAATCGTTCGGAAAGCCCGCTTTTCTTTTTTCTTGATGACAGAGCCGGTATCGGCCAGAAAAAGGCTTCCACCTGAGGGGAAGCGGGGGGCGGCATCTGCCGGTGTGAATCCGCAGAGACAGAGTGCCAGACCGGCGATGATGGTTTGAATTTTCATGGTGGTTGAGGATTAGAGGAGAGATCGCACGGAGGGTGCGGCCACATCTTTTGCGGTTTGACCTGCCTGGTTCTTGCGCCCTTTGTCCGCCCCTGCTTTGAGGAACATTTCCACCATGGCCTGCCTCCCTCGTTCGGCTGCGTGGTGAAGGGGGGGATTCTTGAGATACCGGGTATCATTCAGATCAATGCCTGCATCGATGAACAGACGGACTACATCCGGGAATCCCCGGCCTATAGCCAGGCCGATGGGGGTGCCGTTGTGTCGCCCGTCGGGGCTGAAATTCACACTTTTGTATGCCGGCAGCAGGGCTTTGATGCTGTTCATCCTGTGTGACCAGACGGCATCGTGCAGGGCCGTGGCGCCGTTGCCGGCCGGGGCCATGGGGTCTGCCCCGGCCTCCAGTAACATGCGGATGAGTTCTGCATCGTCTGCATCCGCGGCGTGGTGTAGAACTGTGCGGCCATTCGGCGCGGTGTAGTTGGCGTCTGCTCCCGCCTGAATCAGTTTTTTGGCCAGCTGGATATTTCTTTTTTCGCAGACGATGATGAGCAGGGATTTGGTGTTGTCCCTGTTCAGTATATCCGGGTCGAACTTTTTGCCGTTCAGTGCTGTTTCCAGTGCTTGCATATCGCCCGCTTCCACCTTTCCGCAAAGTTCTATTTCTCTGTTTCGGGCTGCCATTGCCCCTTTCAGAATACGGGTGGCTTTTCTGGAGCTTGCCAGTTGTAAGGCTGTTTTTCCCGCAGCGTCTGCGGCCATGGGATCGGCTCCTTTTCTGAGCAGAATGACAAGGCTTTCCGTGCTGTTGCTTCGTGCGGCCAGATGCAGTGCCGTGTTGCCTTCTTCATCTTTCTGGTTCACGTTGCAGCCTTCCGCAATGCGTGCTTGCAGCTCCTCTGTATTCCCGGCTGCGGCTGCTTCCAGTATAGAGTATACACCATTGCTGCGGTATACCAGGTCGGGTAACGCTTCGCCCATGCTGGGCATAAGCAGGTTCAGCACGATGGCTGAGCTGATGATGGTTTGGCAGTTCATAATGATATGTTCACGCTCATCTGCCATCATATTATATTTTCCTCATCAGGAAAAGAAAAAAGTTGGATTTTTGCGCGTTGGATCACACGCTCTTCACTGTTTTGGTGCACCGTGTGCTATGAAAAATCCCCCGTTTCCGGGGAGGAAACGGGGGATTGAAAAGAAATGAGCCAGGCAGGGAGGTCAGATTCTCAGTTTTGATTTATCGCCCTTGCCCTTGCCGCGGACGTTGGCCTTCAGGGTGCCGGGAGAGTTGCGGAGTCGCTCCGCTCGTTTTTCGATTTTGCGGCGTTCATTGTTGCGCCCCACTGCGCTGATAATGGTGATCAGGATGACGAGGCCTGCGCCGATGAGAATCCAATGGATGGTTTCGAGCTTGTCCAGACCCAGCTTGGCCAGCAGTCCATCAACATCTTTTCCTCGGTCGCCCTTCTGTTTGACCGTCTTGACCGGCTTGACCTCGATGGGAGCCTTGACCACCTTGCCGGTTTCCCTGGGTTCTTCCACCACTTCCGGTGTTTCTTCCACGGTCTCATCCACTTCGGGTTCATCCTCTACAGCTGCGACCGGTTTCTTGGGCTTCTTAACCACTTCCTTGGGTTTATCGGTCTTGTTGGGGGTATAGAGACGTGTCTCTTCGTCCTCCAGCAGCTTCTTGACAGCACTGCCGCTCAGCGTGTTGCCCATGGCAGAAGCGCCATTTGTGGTGCTGCCTTCGGAAAGGTGGCGGCGGTTTTCCTTCGGAACCTTGGGGTAGAAGGTGAGACGCAGACATTTGTTGGCGCCGCTGAGCTCTTCGAACATGTAGCCTTCATCAAACTTCATGGCTCGGGCGCGATCCATGTAGTACTTGGCTGCTTTGTCGGCAGAGAATTTGCGCCAGGCTGCTTCTTCGAACTTGCCGATGTCGGCAGCATCCAGATCGGCTTCTGCCAGATCTACGGGCTTGCGGTAATCCACCACAATGCAGATGAGCTTGCCTGTCTTACCATCGAAATCAATCGTGAGTTTGCGGTTGTCGTCCAGGTTCCAGATGCGGCGCACACTCAGATCGCTCAGCACCCGGTAGGCATAGTCCTTGGTCAGATTGTCATCGGCCATCTGTCGGTCGATAGACGGGGAAAGGTCGCTGAGCTGCACAGCCATGCCTGCCGGAGCCAGAAGAAGAAGTCCGGTCAGTGCATATTGGAGAAGTTTATTCATACGCGCTGATAGTATCACGTTACCCATCTCCATACAAGCATATTGTTTATGGAAGTGACACAAATCTTACCGCTTTTTCGCGAGCGCGTACTCCGATGAGTGGTGGTCTCTTTCAATTTTTTTGAAGAAAAATAAAAAATTCCGATTTTGGGGTTGACTTCCCGGGTAAAAGGAGTAGAATGCCGCAGCCGGATTCCTCCGGCAGGGAACAAGAAAGGAAAACAGAAGAAAATGAAGACTATCGCTATCGTACTCGGCCTTGCCGCCATGACCGCTGTGGGTAACACTCTGCCTCCCACCCCGGAGAATACGCTGCCGCCGACTCCGGAGTTCGCTATGTAATTTCATGGCAGGTAGAGGTGCTCCTCCTGAATCCGGGGGGAGCTGTGCTGAGGGGTGGTTCCCTGAAGCGCGTTGACAGATGCTTCCGCTGATGGGCGGGGGCTTTTTTTTGTTTTCTGGTGCGGAGCGTCATGCAGCGTGTGTGTTGACACGCTGCAAGGTGCATAAAGCTTGACAAATGCGCCTACGCGCGTATAGTTTCCCGCGAACTTATGAAAAATCAGATTGCAAGCGTACAAGCAGAAGCCCTGGCGCGCATAGCCGGCATTGCCGATATGAAGGCGCTGGAGGATGCCCGCGTGGGTATTCTGGGCAAGAAGGGTACTCTCACCCAGGTGCAGCAGGGCATGCGCAATGTGCCCAAGGAAGACAAGCCCGCCGTGGGTGCGCTGCTGAATGAAGCCCGCGCCACCATCACCGCCGCGCTGGAGGACCGCAAGGCGGCCCTGCAGCAGGAGATTGACGCTGCCGCCGTGGCCGGTGTGGATTTCACCATGCCCGGTGCCACGCTGCCTGCCGGTGGCCTGCATCCCATCTCCATTGTGCGCGATGAAGCGGTGCGCGTGCTGCGCCGCATGGGTTTCACCCTGGCCGATGGCCCGGAGATTGAGGACGAGTGGCACTGCTTCGATGCGCTGAACACGCCGGACGACCACCCCGCCCGCAATGAGAAGGATACCTTCTATTTCGACAGCGGCAAGCTGCTGCGCACGCAGACCAGCACCGTGCAGGCCCGCGTGATGGAGAAGGATTGCCCGCCCGTCCGCATCATCTGCCCCGGCTCCGCCTTCCGCCGCGATGCCATCGATGCCACCCACCTTTCCGCTTTCAACCAGATTGAGGGCCTGTATGTGGCCAAGGAAGTGAGCGTGGGCGACCTGAAGGGCACGCTGGAGTATTTCCTGAAGGCGCTTTTCGGCGAGGAGACGGCGGTGCGCTTCCGCCCGCACTTCTTCCCGTTCACGGAGCCGAGCTTCGAGATTGACGTGCTGCTGCAGGCGGCGGGTCAGGCTCCGCGCTGGATTGAGATTGCCGGCTGCGGCATGGTGAACCCCGCCGTGTTCGAGAATATCGACAAGGCCACGGGCAAGAATCTGTATGCCGGCTGCACGGGCTTTGCCTTCGGTATCGGCCTGGAGCGTCTGGCCATGATTCGCTGGGGTATCCGCGATATCCGCCTCCTCATCGAGAACGATGCCCGCTTCCTGGCCCAGTTCCAATAAATAACACTAACCCCTTTCTGAATTAGAATCATGAATGTTTCACTGAATTGGCTTTCCAGCTACATTGACCTTGCAGGCCTCGGCACGCAGGAGATGGCCGATATGCTCACCTTCGCCGGTATTGAGGTGGAGGGTATCCAGGAGCGCGGCGTGACCACCGACCTCGTGGTGGTGGCCCAGGTCATGGAAAAGACGCCCGTGGAGGGCAGCGACCACCTGAATGTGTGCATGGTGGATGCCGGCGAGGGCTCCCTGCGCCAGATTGTGTGCGGCGCCCAGAACTACAAGGTGGGCGACAAGGTGCCCTGCGCTCTGCCCGGCGCGGTGCTGCCCGGCGGCTGGGAGATTAAGGACGGCAAGCTGCGCGGCGTGGAGAGCCGCG
>CALFTQ010000138.1 GCA_937916135.1 uncultured Verrucomicrobiales bacterium | reverse complement strand
CTGCAGGCGGCGCAGAAAGCGGCGCAGTCGGCAGGGCGTGCACAGATTTACCCGGCAGAGCTGCTGCTGGCCCTGATGGAACAGGAAGGCGGCGTACTTTCCGCAGTGCTGACCCGGGCGGGGGTGGATGCCGCCCGCCTGAAGCGAGAACTCAGTGCCCAGCTGGAGCGGCAGCCGCGGCAGCGCGGCGGCGTGGCGCAGAGCCCGGGAATCGGCCCGGAGCTGGACCGCGACCTGACCGCCGCCGAGCAGCAGCGTCAGAGCATGAAGGATGACTACCTGAGCGTGGAGCACTTTGTGCTGGGCGTGTTCGAGGCAGATTCCGCCCTCTCCCCGGTGCTGGAGAGCTGCGGGCTGACCCGGGCGAAATATCTGGAGGCGCTGAAGGATGTGCGCGGCAACCAGCGCATCACCGATCAGGATCCGGAGGAGAAATACCAGACCCTGGAGAAATACGGCACCGACCTGACCGCCCGCGCCCGCCAGGGCAAGATAGACCCGGTCATTGGCCGCGATGCCGAAATCCGCCGCGTGTTGCAGATTCTTTCCCGCCGCACCAAGAACAACCCGGTGCTCATCGGCGAACCCGGCGTGGGCAAGACCGCCATTGCCGAAGGGCTGGCCCGCCGCATCGTGAACGGCGACGTGCCGGAAAGCATGAAGGGCAAGCGCCTGGTGAGCCTCAATATCGGCTCCATGCTGGCCGGTGCGAAGTACCGCGGCGAGTTCGAGGAACGCCTCAAAGCCTTCATCAAGGAAGTGACCGCCAGCAATGGCGAAATCATCCTCTTCATCGATGAGCTGCACACCCTGGTGGGTGCCGGTGCCGGGGGCGAGGGCTCAATGGATGCCGCCAACCTGCTCAAACCCGCCCTGGCCCGAGGCGAGCTGCGCACCATCGGCGCCACCACGCTGGATGAATACCGCAAATACATCGAAAAGGATGCTGCGCTGGAGCGCCGCTTCCAACCGGTCTATGTGGCCGAACCCAGCGTGGAAGACACCATCGCCATTCTCCGCGGCCTCAAGGAACGCTACGAAGTACACCACGGTGTGCATATTACAGACGGCGCCCTGGTAGCCGCCGCCACCCTGAGCAACCGCTACATCAGCGACCGTTTCCTGCCGGACAAGGCCGTGGACCTGGTGGACGAAGCCGCCGCACGTCTCAAAATCGAGCTGGATTCCATGCCCAGCGAAATTGACGAGCTGAACCGCAGCGCCATGCAGCTGGAGATGGAGCGCCAGGCCCTGGCCAAGGAAAAGGACGACGACTCCAAAGCCCGCCTGGAAAAAATCACTAAGGAACTGGCCGATACCCGCGAAAAGGTGGATGCCATGGTGGCCCAGTGGAAGAGCGAGAAGGACGTGGTGGTGAAGGCTCGCGAGGCCCAGAAAAAGATTGATACCCTGCGCACCGAGGCCGAGCAGGCCCAGCGCAAGGGCGACCTGGGCCGCGCCTCCGCCATTCTCTACGGCGAAATCCCCGCCGCTGAGGCCGCCGCCAAGGAAGCCCGCGCAGCCCTGGCCGCCCTGCAGAAGAGCGGCACCGGCCTGCTGAAAGAGGAAGTGACCGAGGCAGACATTGCCAAGGTGGTCTCCACCTGGACCGGCATCCCCGCTGCCCGCATGGCCGAGGGCGAGCGCGAAAAACTCCTGCACATGGAGGAACGCCTCGGCCAGCGCCTCATCGGCCAGAAGGAAGCGGTGAAAGCCGTGGCCGATGCCGTGCGCCGCTCCCGCGCCGGCCTGCAGGACGAAAACCGCCCGCTGGGTTCCTTCATCTTCCTGGGCCCCACCGGCGTGGGCAAGAC
>CALFTQ010000137.1 GCA_937916135.1 uncultured Verrucomicrobiales bacterium | reverse complement strand
TTATATGGAGCTGCTCTTAACTTTGGAAAGCCAGCCTAGACACGCTTTTACTTATGATGCAGTTTATGTGTGGATTGTCAATTCTCAAATTTTGTGATTTTTGATTTTTTGATATTTAAGCCACCAACATTCAGTCGATTATATGTAATGTGACTGTGAACGCACGAGTCTAAGCGAGTCCCTTGGACTGCAAAACGGGGACGAAATGGAGGCAAAATCAGCCCGGGAAGTCCGGTTTTCGTTATGAGTTACGTTTTTATAAGTCGCTTAAATCCAGGCACAAAAAAAGGAGCGGTCGTTACCATTTTTTCTTGGTTACGACCGCTCCCATAATAGGGCCGGCGGGGTTCGAACCCGCGACCAAGGGATTATGAGTCCCCTGCTCTGACCGCTGAGCTACAGCCCCGCGCAGAGTGTACAGAAGAGCGGAGCGGGATGCAAGATAAAAATGCAAAGCTTTTTGTCATGCAGGCTGGTTGGGAGAGCAGCGCAGGCTCAGAGCAGATAGCCGGCGATGAGCTTGCTGAGGGCGATAATATCGTAATTCCCCTTGATTTCAAAGCGAACCATGCCGATACCGCCGCTGAAGAAGAGGTCGAGCTCGCAGTCGAAATCGAAGGTGCCGGCAGTTTCCACCGAATAGGCCTGCAACTTGTTGTAGGGGAGTGTGGTGAAATCCACCTTTTTACCGGTGATACCCTGCACATTCACGGCAATCACGCGTTTATTCGTAAAAACAACCGAATCGCGGATGGCCTTGAAAGCTGCGATAATGAACTCACCCTCCACCAGGAGGGGGCCGACGCGGTCCATCTGGCTTTCGGGGCTTACCGGGGAAAGTTTGAACAGGCTTCCGTTTTCAAAATCAATCATGGCGTTATACTGAATGTCGTTGTGACCAGTCTACTACAATGGTTTCGCAAGTCAAGTCCAGGAAAACAGGGCCGCCGATTGCACACACGCTTTTAGGTTGCCAAAGGTTATGAGGGGGAGTAGAATAGCCGCGTGAAGTGGACATCTGCCAGAATTCAGCTTGTGAAAGCCGGTATCATCGGCACGACACTGGTCTATCTGTGCGTCGACCTGTGGCTGTTGCAAGGTCCCATGTACGGTTTTCTGCACAACAAGGGAAAGCAGGCGGGAGAGGCGGCAGTCGTGGTATACGGCGAGCGGATTTCTCCCGCGCAGCTGGCCCGCCACAAAGCAGAACAGGAGGCGATTTCCGGACGCCCGAAAACCGATATTGCCATGGCCATGGATATGGTGCGCAGCTCCCTGCTGCGCATGCGCACCCGCTACAATGACAACCAGCTGAAGCACGACCGGGCCGAAGCAGAGCGACTGGTGGCCGCGCTGGCCACCCGCGCCGGGGGCGATGCCGAGTTCGAGCAGCAGCTCGCCTCCCAGGGCTACACCCGCAACCAGTTCACCGATAAGCTGGAGGCCCGGCTCATGCAGCTGGCCCTGCTGGATCGCAACCTGGAGCCGCACACCCAGGTGAATGACGAAGCCATCGAGGCCCACTACAAGCAGGTGAAGGATGAAATGACCATCCCCGCCAGCCGCCCGGTGAAGCACATCTTCATAGCCTCCTTGAACCGCCCAGATGCCCGCCAGGCAGCAGAACAAATCATGACCCGCCTGGCCGCCGGTGAAGATTTCGGCAAGCTGGCTGCTGAAGTGAGCGACGATACTGCCAGCGCACAGCGCGGCGGAGACCTGGGCACGGTGTATGATGATGCCCTGCTGCCGCTGCCGGAGCTCAAACTCTTCGGCGATGCCGCCATTCCGGCAGACACGCCCACCTTGGCACAGAGCAAGTGGGGCTGGCACATCATCCTGGCCGGGGCCATCACCCCTGCCCGCACGCCCTCGCTGGAGGAATGCCGAGAAACCCTGCGCACCGCCATCATCAGCGCCCAGCGCGAGCTGGGGGTCAACACTTTCTTCGATACGCTCATCAAGGAAGCGCACAGGAAGCAACACATCAAAATCCATGTCAAGTAACAGCATCACCGTTTCCCGCGCCGCCAGCGGACTGCGCGGCACCATCACCGTACCGGGCGATAAGAGCATCTCCCACCGCGTGGCCATCCTCGGCGCTCTGGGCAGCGGCTCCATGCAGGTGCGCAACTACCTGTGCAGCGAGGACTGCGTGAACACCCTGCGCGCCATGCAGCAGCTGGGTGCCACCATCACCCCCGGCGATGCGGAGCAGAACTTCACCCTCACCGGCACCGGCATGCAGCCCACCGCCCCGGCGCACGATATCGACTGCGGCAACAGCGGCACCGGCATGCGGCTCATGGCGGGTGTGCTGGCATCCCTCCCCTTCCGCAGCCGCATGTTCGGCGATGCCTCGCTGAGCAGCCGCCCCATGAAGCGCATCATCGACCCGCTGACCGCCATGGGCGCCCGCATCACCGCCTGCGGCGAGAAACCCGGCTGCGCCCCGCTGGAGATTGAGGGAGGCACGCTGCACCCCATCCACTACGACCTGCCCATGGCCAGCGCCCAGGTGAAAAGCGCCGTACTGCTGGCCGGCATGCTGGCTGAGGGGCGCACCTCGGTGCACCAGCCCGCCATCACCCGCGACCACACCGAGCGCCTGTTCGAGCACTTCGGCATTCCCTGCTCCATCTCGGCGGATGGGCTGGATATCGCCGTGCAGGGCCCGGTCATCCCCGCGAACAAGGACATCACCGTGCCGGGGGATATTTCCAGCGCGGCTTTCTGGCTGGTAGCGGCCTCCATCGTGCCGGGCAGCGAGGTTACCCTGCTGAATGTGGGGCTGAATCCCACGCGCGATGCCGTCATCACCGTGCTGCGCCGCATGGGGGCCGATATCACCATCACCAACCGCACCGAGGGCGGCGAACCCTACGGCGACCTCACCGTGCGCGCCCCGCAGAAACTCACGGCCACCGAGGTGCTGAAGCACGAAATCCCGAACCTCATCGATGAAATCCCCGTTCTGGCCGTGGCCGCCGCCTTTGCTGAAGGCACCACCCGCATCCGCAACGCCGCCGAGCTGCGCGTGAAGGAAAGCGACCGCATCTCCACCGTGGTGGGCAACCTGCGCGCCATGGGAGCCGTGGTGGAAGAATTCCCGGATGGCATGGAAATCACCGGCGGAGCCCCGCTGCACGGTGCCGTCATGGATTGCTACGGTGACCACCGCATCGCCATGAGCTTCCTCATGGCCGGGCTCAATGCCGATGGCGAGACCACCCTGCACAACTGCCACAGCATCAACACCTCTTATCCCGGTTTCGAGGAACACCTGCGCACCCTCACCCAAGGTTGATACTCCCTCATGGCACGAATCACCCAGGAATGCGTGGCGCGCATCAAGGACTCTGCGGATATCGTGGAGCTCCTCAGCAAGTACCTGCAACTGCGCCGCGCGGGCAATTCCTGGAAAGCCTGCTGCCCCTTCCACAGCGAAAAGACGCCCTCCTTCCATGTGAACCCGGCGCGCCAGACCTTCCACTGCTTCGGCTGCGGAGTGGGCGGCGATGCGCTGAAGTTCATCATGATGTTCGAGAACCTCGACTACCCCACCGCCCTGCGCCGCCTGGCGGATATGAACGGCATACCGGTCATCGAGGAGGAGGAGAATCCCGAAATGGCACGCCTGCGCCGCATGCGCGCCCGCGTGGTGGAGGCCAACACCCTGGCCACCGAATACTACCACCGCAAGCTCTGCCGCGATGCCGCCGCCGCCCATGTGCGTGAGTACCTGAAGCAGCGCGGCTTCGGCATCGAAATCGCCCGCGCATGGCAGCTCGGCTGGGCGCCGCCGGATTTCCGGGAGTTCGGGCAGCTGGCCGCCAGCCGCAGCATGGATGACCGCCTGCTGGCCGAGGCCTACCTGCTGGGGCGTGGGCAACGTGGGCTCTACCCCGTGTTCCGCGACCGCCTCATGTTCCCCATCCACAACGTGCGGGGCGAGGTGGTCGGCTTCTCCGGCCGCGTCATCCGCGCCGACCAGGACCCGCGCAAATACGTGAACACGGCCGATACCGCAGCCTTCCACAAGGGCGAGCTCCTCTTCGGGCTCTACAAGGCCACCGGCCCCATCGGCAAGGCGGGCATGTGCGTGGTGGTCTGCGAAGGCCAGCTGGACGTGATTGCCTGCCACGAAAAAGCCGATATCCGCAACGCCGTGGCCGGCCTGGGCACCGCCTTCACCGATGAGCACGCCCGAATTCTGCGCAAATACGCCAAGAAGGCCATCCTCTGCTACGATGGCGACAACGCCGGCATCAAGGCCAGTGAAAAGACCTTCCGCAAGCTCGCCGCCGCCGGGCTGGAGGTCTACCATGCCAGCCTGCCCCCCGGCGAAGACCCGGATTCCCTCATCGGCAGCAGCGGCCCGGAGGCCCTGCGCGAGGCCATCGACACAGCCCGCCCCTATCTTGAAGTGCGCGTGGGGCAAGAGCTTGCCATGATTCAGGGCGATGCGAATGCGCGCGCCGCCCTCATCCCCCGCATGGCGGATCTGGCCGCCGAAATCACCGACCGCAACCGACGCGATGTGGCCGTGGCCGACCTGGCCACCCGCCTGAACACCGGTCTGGAAGCCCTGCGCGAAACCGTGGAAGGCATCATCCGCACCCGCAAGGAAAGCCCGCAAACAACGCCCACTGAGCCACAGTGGGAACCCGGTGAGGAGGAGGAATTCCCTGTCGCCGGCGAGCCCATGCAGGAAGCCCCCCGGCGGGTCATCCCCATCACCCTGCACAACGTCATCCGCGATATCCTCTTCCTGGCTGCTTCCAACAGCGAGGCCCAGGCCCAGCTGCTGGAGCGCATCGAAGAGCTCCAGGAACCCATCCGCTGGCTTTCCGGCGGCGTGGTGCTGCAACGCTTCATGGAATGCCTGCCGGCACCGGGCAACGAGGAAGCCTGGCAGGCCTTCATCTCCCAGCTGCCGCCGGAGCAATCTGCCGCACTGCGCCACCTGGAGCATACCCCGGTAGAGCTGCCGGACATTTCCTCTGTGGTTGATTCCACCTGCGCCAATGCTGCCCTGGCCGCCCTCAAGGCGCATGTGGACCAGCTCCGCTCCCGCATCAATGCCCCCGGCATTTCCTGGCAGGAGGCCGCCCCCCTCATGGAGGAACTCAACGAGCTCCAGAAACTCATCAACGAAAGCAACTGAGGACATGGTATATTTAGAGCGGTTTGAGTTGCCGGGCACAGATGCCCAGATGGATGTGGTGAGCGACCTGCACTGGCGTTGCTATCCCTTCCATGTGTTTGAGGAAGACGTGCCCCCGCTTGAACTGGGCAACATAACGATTCTGTACGGCGGCAACGGCTCCGGCAAGACCACTCTCCTCAACCTCATGTCCGAGAAACTCGGGCTGCCGCGCCACACGCCCTACAACCGCACACCCTTCTTCTAACGCTTTGTGCATGCCTTACAAGTTGATTGCGCTTATGCGTTTTATGTAACATGTTTTTTTGAGAAAATTGAAAATTTCTTCTGTACATCGCGCAGGGGATGCGATATGCAGAACGCGTGAAGCGGGTGAAAGGGCGGTTGCTGAAATGCATTTCGACTGTTCTATTACCCGTCCCGCGGGCTCTAATTTGTTTTTGCGTAAAGCAGGGGCTGCGAGCACTGCACGCTCTTACCCATGCCTGAGGTTTTAGCCCACTTCCGTGGGCTAAAAATTCCTCGGGATTTCAGCCCGCCAAATACCCATTCATCGAGCAACCCAGACAAGCCCCGGGCATAAGAAAAACCGCCGGGATGCAGCGAGGGCATCCCGGCGGGAACATTTTCAGGGCATTGAATGGAATTACTTCCGGGCAGCCTCGACCTCAGCGTAGGTCTCGGCATAAGCCTTTTCAGCAGCAGCCTTGGCGGCGGCGGTGGCCTTCTCAGCCGTGGCAATCTCAGCATCGAGCTGGGCGGCGGCGGCCTCGTAGGCCTTCACAGCGGCTGCGTCGCCGGACTGGGCGGCATCGTACAGGTTCCAGAGGTCAAGCTTCTTCACAGCAATCTTCTGGGCGGCGGTGTAAGCCTCAGCAGCAGCCTCGGTGGCAGCTTCATCAGCAGGGGCGGCCCAGGCATGCTGGTAGCCCTTCACATCGTTCCAGTGACCACGGGTGAAGTCGGGGAAGGAGACGGAGCAGTTGTTGTTGTCCATGGACAGGGAGCCGAGCTCGGCCAGGCAGCACCATTCGGCCAGGTCATACACGTCCATATCCAGGGGCAGACCATTCTGCAGGCAGTAGACCATGCGCACGTCCATGAAGAAGTCCATGCCGCCGTGGCCACCCACCTTCTCGGCCATCTCGCCGTACTTCTTGATGATGGGGTGACGATAGGTCTCGCGGAGCTTCTTCATGTTCTCCTCGCTCATGAAAGAGTGGGAGTCGAGGTCCTCCAGGTCGGGGGCACCCTCAGCACCTTCGAGGTGGCCGCTCTCCAGCACAAAGCCTTCGATGGGATACTTGTTGGCGAAACCGCGGGTACCATTCAGCTGGAACAGGCGGTTGTAGGGCTGCGGGTTCATCACATTGTGCTGAATCTCCACAACCTTGCCGTTGGCAGTGCGCATGAGCGTGGTGGTGTGGTCGCCATTGCGGAATTCCGGGCAGGGCTTGCCGGTCTTCTTCTCCACATATTCCTTACCGTGCACGGACTTGGTATCCATAGCCACGAGGGTGGTGAAGCGGTCACCGCGGTGAATATCCATCACCTGAGCCACTGGACCGAGACCGTGGGTGGCGTACACATCGCCGCGGTTCTCCTTGTTGTACAGCATGCGCCAGCCGAGCTTATCGGGGTCCTTGGCGGGATTCACCCAGTAAGCATCCCAGAACGGGTCGAGGTTGTGAATGTAGGCCCCCTTGGCGTAGAGCACCTCACCGAACACGCCCTTCTGGGCCATGTTCAGGGAGTCCAGCTCGAACCAGTCGTAGCAGCAGTTCTCCAGAATCATGCAGTGCTTGCGGGTCTGCTCGGAAAGGTTGATGAGCTCCCAGCACTGCTGCAGGTTCATGGCGCTGGGCACCTCAATGGCAGTGTGCTTGCCATTCTCCAGGGCGCACTTGGCCACGGGGAAGTGGTGATCCCAGTCGGTGGCGATGTACACAAGGTCGATATCATCGCGCTTGCAAAGTTCTTCGTATCCCTTGGCACCGTAGTAGATGGCGGCGGGAGCCAGGCCTGCCTTGCGCAAACGCTCCTGGCACTTCTCGGCGCGTTTCTTCTCATAGTCGCAAAGGGCCACAATCTCCACACCGGGAATGTAAGTGAAACGGGAAACAGCACCCGGGCCACGCATACCAAGGCCCACGAAGGCCACGCGAACGGTCTTCATCTTGGGGGCGGTAAGGCCCACCACGTGCTGCTGACCTTCCGGACGCACGGGAGATTCTACCACGAGGGTTCCCTTATCCCAATGAGTCTTAGTGTCCGGAGACAGCGACTGTGCCTGCAGCCCGCTCACAGCGAAGAGGGCGAGGAACGCCAGTGTCAATACTCGATTCAGTTTCATATGTATGATTAATACGAGGTTTCTCTTCCTTTTCTTTCAGAAATCTATCTGCTTGCGCAGTTTTACCGGAAAGGAAGCTCCCGTAGTGTAGCCGTTGCAACACGCCAGGTCAAGCTTATTTTCCAGCAGAGATACTCATACCCCCATGTGTCCCAAAGATTTGGTAAGCAATAGAAACATCAGCAACATTTTGGAAGAAGCCCCCCTCTGCTCGATAAATTGGCATTTGTGGGGAAACCTTGTCGGAGCACGGGGCCCCTGTCCCTTGCTCCGATAGCTGCAAATTCCGATGTCTCCCGTCCTGTTATGCAAATAATTTTGTTTTTGGGCTTGACGTATGCAGCAATATAGAGTACGCTTCACCTAGACCGCACTCTAGCTTTTGCAGAGTACAGAAAAACCATACCAATAGAACACACACAAATGAAAAGACTTCTTCTGACTGCCAGCATGGCCGTGTGCGCCATGGCCACCCAGGCTACCGCCAACATCACCGGCTACTGGACCACCATCGATGATGAGACCAAGGAAGCCAAAAGCGTGGTGCAGGTATATGAATACCAGGGCAAGTACTACGGCCAGGTGGTCGAGCTGCTGAAGAATCCCGGAGCCAAGGCCAAAATTAAAGGGAGTCCCTCCATCAAGGGGCTGACCATCATCTGGGATCTGGAGAAAGATGGCAAGACCTACAGCGGTGGCGAGATTCTTGACCCGCAGAAGGGCAAGGTCTACGGCTGCGAAATGTGGCGCGAGGGTGAGAAGCTCATCGTGCGCGGCAAGATTGCATTCCTGGGTCGCAACCAGACATGGCTGCCAAATAAAACATTCAAGGGAACGGGCACCGCACCCACCCCGAAAAAGCCTGCTCTTTAAAACAGAGCATTAATGAGAGAGAGCTGAGAGGCGGAACGCGAGTTCCGCCTCTCATGCTTTATTCGGCATTGCAATCGTCACAAGCGCCGTATAAATCCTCCGCGAAAAAATCATTCTTCCTCTTGACAATACGCCGGCATGTGTTACACTCTGGCAACTACCTCCTCCCCGACTACCGATAAGCCAGCTGCATGATTTTCTCCGCCCCAGCGGCAGATTCGTCCCCCCTCCCGGACAGCAGCACCATGTTATCAAAGAACAAACTGTATATCAATCACCAGACTCCCTATCCATATGTCACAGTATATCAAAGACGACAACATTGTCCGCGTCTCGACCTCAAGCACGCTGACCATCTCCCCCAAGCTCCCCTGCGGAACCTACCTGCTGGAGCTGGATACACAAACGCGGCAGTTCTACCTCCGGCAGATAGAAGATTTCAAGCCGGCGGGCAAAATCTACGGCAGGCACCGTGCTATCGTGGAGCGCATCATCACGACGTTCCAAAACCGCGAGGGGCGCAATCTCGGCGTGCTGCTCTCCGGGGTGAAGGGCAGCGGCAAAACGCTGACCACCAAAATGGTATCTGTGGAACTGGCTACACGCCTGGGCTACCCGACTATCATCATCAACCGGGGATTCGACACCGCCCAGATGGCCGCCTTCCTGCACAGCATCGATGTGCCCTGCATGGTGATTTTCGATGAGTTCGACAAGGTTTACAGCTACCGCGAGGATGAAGCCGCCAACCAGAGCGGGCTGCTGGATATTCTGGACGGCGTGTTCGAATCGCGCAAGCTGTTCCTGATGAGCTGCAACAGCACGCACAACCTCAATCCGTACTTCTTCAACCGCCCGGGTCGCATCTTCTACCACTACCGCTATGGCGCACTGACGGAGGAAGTCGTCTCCGAATACTGTGATAACACCCTGCTCTACCCCATCTGGAAACCGGAAATCATGCAGCTCGCGGCCATCGTGAACGACATGACCTTCGATATCCTCAAAGCCGTGGTGGAGGAAACAAACCGCTACAACGAGTCGCCCCGCCACTTCATCGAGCAGATGAACGTGACTTACTCACTCAACGGCACCTACGATGTGGAGCTCTATCTTGCCGATGGCAAGCTGGTGGCCTCTGCACGCAAACAGAATATCGCATTCGGCAACCGTGGATTCGGAATTCACCTGGCCCGCACACCCGAAAACCTGGCACTCACCCGCATGAAGGGCTCGTTCCTGCGCGACGATGAGGACGACGACGAGGTATACGGCTATTACACGCCGGAACTGGCCGACCTGGCCACCGTCCGCCGGGATGGTTCCTTCATCCTGAAGATTGCCGGAGGCGCCCTCAGCGCGGTGCTCACGCGCTCCACCTTCGAGACGCTCGACTACGCCACCTTAACGTCAAAAATGTAACCCGCCATGGTCCACAAACTCTACACACCCACCCGGCTTGTCACCCCCCTTTGCGAGGGAGACAAGCACCCCGGGCTCTCCACCAGCGAGTATCTGGCCCGATACGAATGCCTCATCTCCGGCCTGCTGCACGATGCCGGATTCTCCGATTTAAACTTTCACAGTCTGGATAAGCTCTGCGGGCGCCTGCCAGAAAGCGAAGCCGCACCGGATATCACCTGCAACTGCAATGGGGCCGGGGCCTGCATCTGCTTTGCCCCACCGGCAGAAAACGGAATGCACGTGACGCACCTTTCCCCCGCGCAGTGCGGCTACTGCGATGCACACCACGCCGGGGCAGATATCTACTTTGCCGAGCTCTTCTACAGCAAGAATGACACCGGCAGGTGGGAGCTCAACCTGCTGGGGCCGGTTCTGGTCAGGCAGGCTGGCGTCTGGTTGGGTGAGCAGCTGCAGCACAGCCAGTTCCTGCCCATTGCCATGCGCAATGGCATGGACCGCTACAGCACCATTTACAACGGTGGCGTGCTCTTCAAGTTCTACCAGATTATGTTCCCCCTGCTGGCAGAGCAAGGGACTATGCCCAACTTCAGAATCAGCAATCTTTTCGAAAGCACCCCCCAGGGGGATACGGATTTCCTCGCCCTGCAGCTTATCTCCACCCCCACAGTCATGTCTCTCATCAAGCGCAAAAACGAGGGAAGCGGGCACACCTATGAACGCTCCTTTTTCCTCCATTGCGACGGGCCCAGGTCTGACCTGGAGCTGGTAAGCATGGATGAAGATGCGGAGGAGGCAGACGGCGTGGTATCACTCATGGACTGCAACGGCGCCGAGTTCAAGGCAGAGTGTCTTGAGGTGGTGCTCTACCGGCCCCGCATCCGCACCGGCTGCCGCTACCTCTGGACCACCTATCTGGCCGCAGAGCGGTTCTCGCCGCTTGAAAAGGAAATCTGCATCACCTCCGGGCCAACCTTTGAAATGCACAAGGAGGAATACCGCCAGGAGCACGGCTGCGAACCGCCCGAGGATTTTGCCTTCCGCATCTCCCTGGAGCAGATCCGCTTCATCATGCAGCATTCAGACGACTGTTATTCTGAGGTGACGGGGCAGGTCATCAGCGTGGAAAGCACAGAGGTGGACGCCCAGCCCATGCAGCTGGTGTGCATTCATCCCCTGCCGGAGAATGATGATGTGGTGCTGCAGGTATTCGTCAGCCCGGAGGTCATGGGAGACTACACCCCCGCCGTGGGCGATACCGTGAACTGCACGGGCTATCTCTGCGTCTCGCCGGATGAACTGCTGCCGGATGTGCCCGGCTGGCAGGATTCGGTAGAAGTAGGCGAGCGACTGAGCGAACGGGATGCCAGCCGGGAGGGCCACCGCGTATTTGAAAGCCTGGCGACCACCTCCATGGGGCACGCCGTGGCAGCGGCCGCTTTCGTCCAGGGTGGGTGGGACATGGAACCCGTTTCCCTCAATACACTCTGCGACGCCCGGCACGCGCTGCACTTCACCAGCCAGAGCGGCCGGCCCGCCATCGTTTTTGTGGAAACCCTCCTGAACGGCACTGAGCCGGAAATGGCGTATGTCGACCTCGAATCGCTCGCTGAACACGTGCGGCAGAAACATGGAGAAGACGCCCTCTGCTGCCTCTGCCGGGTAAGGCTCGATTACAAACCGGCGGCCGATCGCTACGCAGTTTCCATGGAAATGGAGCCCGAATGCCCCGGCGTGGAAAACACCCTGCTGTACTGTGCCTGCCCGTTCCACGAAACCATCCTCGACCTGGACAGCGGAGAAAGAAAACGCCAGCGACCGGAGCATCTGGATGAGGCCATGGCAGCCAGGCTCTTCCGCGCAGCTCTGGCCGAGGGCCACTGGGCAGATTTCGCCAAGTGGGTGCGGGAAGAAGCCGATTATACCTCGGAAAGCAGCGACTGCCACTTCAGTAGCAAGCTGGACTTCCTGCGCTACATGGGCTTCAAAATGGCCTCCTGGCAAAAAGGAGATGGTAAAATCTGGGCCGGGGCCAGTTTCCACACCGGCAGTGTCACCTGGCAAGGGCGCCGCCGGCCCTGCACGGCCACCCTGCAGCAGGGGGCTCCCGTGGCCATCACTGTGTTCGATGACGACGGCCACGGCATGATTGGACACATCCACAACCTGTCCCCGACCGACTTCTCCACACTCATAACAGATCCACCGGCTAACGAAACCGCACAGGGAGAATCGCCGGCATAAGACAAACCTGGCACCGCCGGACTGCTCAAAAAAGCTGCTGCAGCCCGACAAATGGGAATTTGTGGGGGAACTCTGTCGGAGCACGGGACTTCAGTCCCGATTGGAAGCACCGTTATTTCGGGACTGAAGTCCCGTGCCCCGACAACGACAAACATCAATTTGTCGAGCTCTGCACACCTACGTTGGTGCGTGCGAATACCGGGATTTAAATCGACATTTACTCTAGACATTGATTTTTTTTATGTTACATTAGCGCCAGTGTCATGATTAAATCCTACATTTCCTCATCTGCCCGCATCGGGGGCTGGTTCTTTCTGTGCCTGAGCCTTATTTCCGCCTGCGCAGCGGCCTGGTTCTGGATGGACCGCGCCAGCCGCCAGACGGAATGGACAAAGGCTCCCGCCATCGTGACCGCCGTGAAAAAGAGCTCCGATGTGTACTACGCCTATTTCACCTTCACCACGACCGATGGGAAGGAAATGACCACCCGCAGCCAGATAGGCAGCAACCCGCCATCCTACGCAGTGGGAGATAAGGAGGAGGTCATCTACCCCGCAGGCGAGCCCGGGGAAGCCGTGGAAAACATCTTCATTGCGCACTACATCATCCCGCTGGCGCTGACGGCGGAAACGCTCTTCATGGGGCTGTTCGGCCTCATACTGCTCTGCGTTTTCAGAAAGACCAAGGGCTGAGGCTACCGGGCCCCGGCATCGCGGAGCATCTTGCGCACCGCAGCATCGGAGTCTCCCACGGCCCTGAGCGGGGTATCGCCCTCGTTATCACGGGTGTTCACATCAGCACCGGCGGCAATGAGCATTTGCACCAGCTCCTTGTTGTATGAAACGCCAATCCAGGACATAAGCTCGCCGTTCTCTCCCTCATGCCAGCCACCGGCGGGGTCAGGATGATGCAGATGATGCAACAGGGCTGTTTCGCCCTTCTTATTGCGGATATCCGGGTCGGCCCCGGCATCCAGCAGAGCACGCACCACCTGGGGGCGCAGCATTTCCTGCATGAGTGCCGTGTCTCCCTCATTGCTCCGGGCATTGACATCGGCCCCCTGCTCCAGCAGCAGCCTGGTCATGGCGGCACGTTCATTGTTCTTCATCAGCGGGGTCATCCCCAGAGAGTCTCGCTCATTCACAGGAAAGCCCTTTTCCAGCAGATAACGCGCCAGTGCCTCATTGCCATGCATGGCAGCAGAATGTAAAGGAAAATGGGCATAGACCGGGTCATGCGGCAATATCCCCCGGGCTTCCAGCAGGCGGGCACAGGCCACCGGGTCACGGCCCTCCTTATCGGAGGCATCCGCCAGTTCGTTCCAGATGGGAATCCCCTTCCCGGGGTCCTCCACCCGTGGCACCTCGCCCCCCTTATCCAGCATCAGTTGGAGATACTGCGGATACCCGGAAGCGGCGGCCCGATTCACATCATCCGGCGTAATCCGGGCTCCGGCATCCAGCAGGGATTGAATAATGGCCATATCACCCTTCCCATACAGCAGAGCCAGCCACAGTGGGGTACTCTTGTACTTTCCTTCCAGATTCGGGTCAGCCCCGGCATCCAGCAAACGCTGCACTTCCGCCGCATCCTGCGCCTCCACCGCCTTTTCCAGACGGGTTTCACCGGATTCCAGCGGCTCATTCACATTGACACAGGGCAGCTGCATCCCCGCCAAAGCCAGCAGGGCACTCATTTTCAGCACAAAACAGACACGCTTCAGCATACCGGGAGTGTAACACAAAAAAAATCAATGTCTAGCAAAATACACTACACTGGAATCCCAGCCTGTGCGGCACATCGTTCCCAAAGATTGCCGAACGAGCGAAAAATTGGAATTTGTGGGGGAACTCTGTCGGAGCACGGGACTTCAGTCCCGAAATAACGGTGCTTCCAATCGGGACTGAAGTCCCGTGCTCCGACAGAGTTCCCAATTATCATTTATCCAGCGACGAACACAGCCCGCTCCGGGGGAGGGAGCGGGCTGCGGAAATAATCGGGCGAAGCTGCGGCTTACTTATTCAGCAGCTTCTCCAGCAGGGCCTGGGAGTTATCGGCCAGCTTGGCAGGGTCATCGAGCATGCCGGCGCGCAGCAGGGCGGTGTTGATGATCTGGTCGGCCAGGAGGGTGGCCAGGGCTTCATCCTTGCTGCGGAGCTCTGCGAGCTTCATGACGATGGGGTTGTGCGGGTTGAAGGCAATCTCCGGGTGGGTTTCGGGTACTTCCTGGCCCATGGCGCGGAGGTAGGCCTTGATTTCCGGGGAGATATCGCCCTCGCCCTGCAGGGCAATGGCCGGGGCGCTGGTCACGCGGTCGCTGGTGCTCACCTTGCTGAAGCGGTCCTTGAAGGTATCGCTCACCCAGGTGGTGAGGCCCTCGGCCTCGGCGTCATCCAGGCCGGGCTGGTCAGGCTGGGCTTCCAGCGGGGGCAGCTCCAGATCCGCGCGGTCGATGGACTTGATATCCTTCTCACCGAACTTCATGAGGCTATCCACCACGAACTGGTCGCCGCCCTCGGTGAAGAAGCCCACCTCGAAGCCGCGGGCCTTGAGGGCATCCAGATAGGGGGAGTTCTCCAGCTGGCTGCGGCTGGCGCCGTAGAGCACGTAGATATCCTTCTGGTTCTCCTTCATGCGGGACACGTAGTCCTCGAAGCAGGTGAGCTTGCCGGGCTCCGTGAAGGTGGATTCGAAGCGCACAAGCTTGCCCAGGGCATCCTTGTGCTCCCAGCTGGTCACGATACCCTCCTTGATGTAGCGGGAGAAGGTGCGCCAGAATTTCTCGTAGGTCTCGGTTTCATTCTTAGCCACGCCCTCCAGGTGCTTGATGAAGCGCTTGGTGATGATACCGGCTACCTTGCGCAGCAGGGAGTTATCCTGCAGCATCTCGCGGGAGATATTCAGCGGCAGGTCCTCGCTGTCCACCACGCCGACCAGGAAGCGCAGCCACTCCGGCAGCAGCTTCTCGGGCTTGCTGTCGATGAGCACCTTGTGGCAGTAGAGCGATACCATCGGCTCGCAGCGGCCGAAGCCCATGGCCTCCGGGTTTTCCTCCGGCACAAAGAGCACGGAGTTGAGCACGATGGGGGCATCGGCGCTGAAGTGCATGTAGCTCAGCGGCTTGCTCTCCGTGTGGGCAATGAACTTGTAGAAGCCCTCGTATTCCTCCGGGGTCACGTCCTTCTTGTTCTTCATCCAGATAGCCTGCACGGTGTTGAGGTGCTCGCCGTTGAAGTCGATGGGGAAGCCCACGAAGTTGCTGTACTTGGAAAGGATGTAGCGGGTGTGGTCGCCCTTGGAGAAGTTCTTGGCGTCCTCCTTCAGGAAGATTTTGATGCTGGTGCCGCGCGGGGTATCGGCAGCGGCCTCGCTGAGCTCGTAGCCCTCCTGGCCATCGCTCGTCCACAGCACGGGGGCGGCCTCCGGCTGCCAGGAGCGGGTGGTCACCTCCACCTTATCCGCAGCCATGAACACGCTGTAGAAGCCCACACCGAACTGGCCGATGAGGTCCTGCGTGCCGCCCTTGCTCTCCTTCATGGCTTCCAGGAACTTTTTGGTGCCGGAGTGGGCAATGGTGCCGAGGAACTCCACCACTTCATCCCGGGTCATGCCGATACCGCTATCGGCAATGGTGAGGGTGCCGGTCTCTTCATCCGTGGTGATGGCGATGCGCAGCTCGCGCTCCGGCTCGTAGATGGCGGTCTGGGTCAGCTGCTTGAGGCGCAGCTTCTCCAGCGCATCGGAAGCGTTGGAAACCAGCTCTCGCACGAACACCTCGCGGTCGCTGTAGAATGCATGAATCACAATGTCCAGCAGCTGCCGGACCTCCGTCTGGAACTGATGCGTATTTGCCATAGTTTCGATTCTTATTAAGTTTGCCCCCTATTCTACTGACTCGTACCACAAGGTCAAGCGGGTATTGTGGCAGCATCCGACCGTGTGCACAGAAGAGGATTGACAAGGAAAAACGCAGGGGGTAACATGGGAGCGTAAACCACCTGCAAACGAATGAAAGCGCTCCTTCTTACCGCCCTGATGACGGTGGCCACGCCGCTGGCGCTGGCCGATATTTCCCTTGGTACCAACACCCCGGCTCCCGCTGCGGCAACGGCCACCCCTGCCGCTGCCGAATATGTGCAGACCGCCAATGAGGTGCTGGCCGTGGTGAAAGAGCTGACCACCATTCTGGAGGGCGTGAAAGACCAGGCCAGTGCCGATGCTGCGGCTGAGCAGGTGGGCAGCATCACCCTGCGCATGATTGAGCTGCAGAAAAAGGCCGAAGCCATGCCCCGCCCCGGTGCCGAAGTGGAGGCACAGGTGCGCAGCAGCATCAACGTGGCCGAAGTGCAGCAGACGGTGAGTTCCTTCCTGGAATCGTTCATCCGCATCGGCATGAATAATGCCTACGGCTCCCAGGCTCTGCTGAATGCCCTGGGGCCGGTCATGAACGCCATGCCTGCCGGCCAGGAGTAATTCCAGCCATGCGTTATCTTCCCATCGTCCTGCTGGGGGCACTGCTCTGCCTGCCCCCGGCCGAAGCGCGCAGCGAACGCCTGCGCGCGGCTGCTGCGCCGCATTCACCTGCCCGGGGTATGGTGCAGACACTCAACAGCATGAGCACCCTGCTCAGCTCCGTATGCAGCAGGGCTGCGGCCGATGCTGCCGCACCGCAGCTGCTGGCTCGGTATAAGGAGTTCCGCCACCTGCAAACCGCTGCCGAAGAGCAGCCGCCCATGCCCCCGGCTGTCATGGAACGCCACCTGGGCAGCATGGACCAGGCCATGAATGATTTCCGCCTGGCCTGTGTCCGCCTGGTGCAGGAAAAATTTTACGGCTCTGCCACGCTGGGCAAAGCCGTAAAAAAGATAGCGCAGGATTTCTGATTCAAGCCTTGCCCTGCTCGCGGAGTTTTGCCTGAATACCGCGCAGGAAGACGGTTTCGAGCGAATTGCGGGCGGGGCGGCAGCCCTGCCAGGAATCACCCGCCAGCTCACGAATCTGCTGCAGGAGCCCGGGGTCCGGGTTGCTGAGGGTGATTTCGCGGTGGCAATCGTCGCGGGTGAGTTCATCCATAGTCCCCTCGGCGATGAGGCAGCCCTGATAAAGCACCCCCACGCGGTCGCAGATTTCCTGCACCTGCTCCAGGAGGTGCGAGCAGAGGAACACCGTGACGCCCTGCCGCTTGATATTCAAGATAATATCGCGAATAGTGCGGGAACCTATGGGATCCACACCGGCGGTGGGTTCATCCAGCACCAGCAGGCGGGGATGCTGCACCAGCGCCTGCGCCAGGCCGATGCGCTGCAACATGCCCTTGGAATAGCCGCGCAGGCGACGGTCGGCGGCTTCCTCCAGCCCGACCAGATGCAGCAGCTCGCGGGTGCGCTCGCGCAGCGCCGCCCCGCGGAGCCCGCAGAGCCGCCCGTAGAACCGCACAGTCTCCGCCCCGGTCAGGAACTTGTAAAAATACGGATTTTCCGGCAGGAAGCCAATTTCGCGCCGGTTGGCAGACGCCGTGGCAGGCTGGCCGAACACGCGGCACTCACCGGCATCCGGCGCCAGGAGCCCCACCAGCATCTTCATGACGGTGCTCTTGCCGCTGCCGTTCGGGCCGATAAGGCCATAGACCCCGCCCTCGGGGATGCTGAGGCTCACGCCTTTGACGGCATACACGCCCCCCCTGCCCCAGTGGCCGGGGAAGCTCTTGTGTACATCGGTTATGGAAACAGCATCCATTTACCTGGCTTTGGCCATGAGGCGGAGCATGTTCTTACCCATCTCGATACCCTTTTCGAAGATTTCCACGCGCATGTTCTCATTGGGCGAGTGGATGCGGGCATCCGGCAGGTCGAGGCCAAGGAAGAGGGCATCCTTGCCCAGCACCTTGGAAACCTCCGCAATAATCGGAATGGAACCGCCCTCGCGCACGAGCACGGGCTTGTTGCCGAAGGTCATTTCCTGAGCCTCCTGGGCAGCCAGGCCGAAAGCGGAATTCGGGTCGCTGAGGTAGGCCTCGCCGGTGTGCTGCGGGGTGAATTTCATGCGCACGCTGGGCGGGCAGACCTTCACGAAGTGGGCTTCCACCTTCTTCATGACCTCCTCGGGCACCTGGCCGGGCACCAGGCGGCAGCTCATCTTGGCAATGGCATGGGTGGGGATGACCGTCTTGGAGCCTTCGCCCTCATAGCCGCCGGAGATGCCGTTGAGCTCAAAGGTGGGGCGGGCATACACGCACTCGGCCCCGGTGAAGCCTTTTTCCGTGCGCAGCTCGGGCACGCCGGTGAGCTCTGCCAGCTCGGCATTGCTCATGCCGGGCACGCGCTTCCAGCTTTCCTTCTCCCAGTCCTGAATCTCCATCACGCCATCATAGAAGCCCTCAATGCTCACATGGTTATCCGCATCGTGGGTGGAGGCAATCATCTCGCACAAGGTGGTGATGGGGTTGGCCACGGCGCCGCCGAAGATACCGGAGTGCAGGTCCATAGCGGGGGCGGAAACCTCCAGCTCGAAGCAGCAGAGCCCCTTCAGGCCGTAGGAGAAAGAGGGAATATCCACCGCAGCCATGCCGGTATCGCTCACCACAATCACATCGCAGGCCAGCAGTTCCCTGGCGTCCGGGCGCTTCATGAACTCATACAGGCTGGTGGAGCCGCGCTCCTCCTCGCCCTCCAGCAGGTAGGTCACATTCAGCGGCAGGGCGCCATCCTCGGCAATCACCTCCTGCGCGGCCAGAATCATGGCCATAATCTCGCCCTTGTCATCGGAAGCACCGCGGGCATACACGCGGCCATCGCGGATTTCCGGCTTGAAAGGATCGCTCTTCCACTCGCTGATGGGATCCACGGGCATCACATCATAATGGCCGTAGATAAGCACCGTGGGGGCGCCCTCCACTTTCGGGCTATGAGCCACCACAATCGGGTGAATATCCGTGAGGTACTTGGTGGCAGAGAAGCCGATGCTGCTCAGTTTCTCCACCAGGTAATCGGCGCAGCGCTCCACATCCGCCGCATGCTCTGCCTGGGCAGATACACTCGGGATGCTCAGAAAGGCAAAAAGGTCATCAATCCGGGACATGCACGGAGTGTAGCACGCAGCTCCCGCCGGAGCAAGCCGAAATCACGTCCCGGGAGAAAGCAGACACACCGTTTTTCAGCAGCAATGACAAAACTGCGGCTTGTTCTGCCGTACAAAGGATGAATAATACAAGCAAGCATGACCCCGCCTACCCCGACAGAAAAAGCAGATTCCCGATGGCTGCAACTGCAGCTGTGGGGGCTGGATACGCCTATCACCGCCCTGTGCTGGGCGATTGCCTGCGCCGCGCTCATGCAGATAACCATGATAACAGCCGGGCCCCTGCTGCTGGTGGCCGGCGGGGTGTGGTGCATGGTGATGCTGCAGCGGCTGTATTCTGCGATAGTGCAGCAGAACGGCTGGCAGGCAGGATTTTACCGGGAGCATCTGCCGGTCATACTCCTGCTGCTGTTTGCGGTGGGCATGGCCACACTGTGGATGTCGTTCTTCTATGTGGGGCAGAACCTCTTTCACTATGCCATTCTGCCGGGCTTCCTGTTTGCTCTTTCGCGGGTATTGCCACGCGCCTGGTTTGCGCAGGTCAGCCTGCTGCTGCAGGCCATAGCCTTTGCCATGTTCTGCTGCATACCGGCATTCTATTTCAGTTTCACCCTGAGCCCGCTGCACATGCTGACCACCGGGCCGGTGTGGTACCTGGGGATGCTGTTCTTCCTGATGGCCAGGGAACGGGAGCGGCTGCGGCAACAGAAAAATGAGCCACAGGAAATGGTGGTGACCACCCTCACGCTCATACTGCTGCTGGGCGCCACGCTCATTTCCAGCGTGACCGCCCCCATGTTCGAGCGCACACTCTGCGTGACCATCGCCATCGGCGCGGGGTGCCTGCAGGGCTTCGCCCGGCTCTCCCACCTGCTGCCGGGGAATCTGGCGCTGGCGCTCAGCTGGCTGACCATGGCGCTGCCAGCGGCGCTGGGCATCATCCTCTACGCCCCGCACAACTGGTAACACCGGGCCCGGTTTACATGCCCAGGCCGGCTGCCAGACTGGCAGACACACTGCGGAATGCTGCGGAAACGGGATTCGTCTCCGGGTCCTCCAGAGCGACCGGGGAGCCCTCATCTCCGCAGGCGCGGGTCTGAGTATCCAGGGGCAGCTTACCCAGCAGCGGCACGCCCAGCCTGGCGGCCTCGCGCTCTCCACCGCCTTCACCGAAAATGTGATAAATCTGATTATCGCTCGGGCAGTGGAAATAGCTCATATTCTCCACCAGCCCCAGAATCGGTGTATTCACACGCTGGAACAGGCCCACGGCCTTGCGGGCATCGATGAGCGCCACCTCCTGCGGAGTGGTCACAACGACGGCACCGGCCAGCGAAACAGTCTGCACAATGGTGAGCTGGATATCGCCCGTGCCCGGGGGCATATCCAGAATGAGGAAGTCGAGCCCGCCCCACTCCACATCGCGCAGGAACTGCTGCACATAGCGGGTAGCCAGCGGGCCGCGCACGGCCAGCGGGGTATCACCATCCACCAGCAGAGCCATGGAAAGCAGCTTCACCCCGTGAGCCTCCACCGGCAGGAACTGCTCCTTGTCACTGCAACCGGGACGCTCCGTGGTGCCGAACATAAGGGCCATGGAGGGGCCATACAAATCCAGATCAAGCAACCCTACCTTGTAACCCAGTTTTGAAAGGGCCACCGCCAGATTGGCCGAGACGGTGCTCTTGCCCACACCGCCCTTTCCGGAAGCCACGGCGATGACATGCTTCACCCCCGGCACGCTGGATTTCCAATCGTCCGGGTTATCCCCCTGCTCCAGCTCGGCCTTCTTCTGCTCCGGGGCGCGGTGTTCCATCTGCACATCGTGCGAAGTGACGCCGGGCAACTCTCGCAGCACGCTGATGACGCGTTCGTAGATGTAGCGGGGCACATCCGAGTTCTTACTTTCCACCCGCAGCGACACCTCAACCTTGCCGTCCGGGCTTACCGAAATATTCTTCACCAGGCCAAAAGCAACAATATCACGACTGAAACCAGGGTATTTCACCGTGGTCAGCGCAGCTCGCACAAGCTCCGGGGTCAGATTCGTCTCGCTCATGCGGAGCATTCTATCACTGCAGCCATGACGGTTCAAGCCTAACATTTGTCTTGCTAAGCGACGATTTATCATGTAAACTCAATTCGCATATGCTGAATATTCTCGTTACCGGAGGCACCGGGTTCGTGGGTGCCAATCTTTGTCACCGACTGATAGCTGATGGGCATCGCGTTATCTGCCTTGATAACAATTACACCGGGTCACTGGATAATGTGAGAGATCTGATGGACAATCCCCGCTTCCATTTTGTAGGGCACGATGTCATCTACCCCTACGAATGCCCGGAAAAGCTGGATCGCATCTACAACCTGGCCTGCCCGGCATCACCGCCAGCCTACCAGAATGCACGCTCCATCTTCACCACCAAGACATGTGTGCTGGGCGCCCTGAACATGCTGGATCTGGCCAAGAAGCATGGCGCCCGCATCCTGCTCAGCTCCACATCTGAAGTGTACGGAGAACCACTGGTGCACCCGCAGGTAGAAAGCTACCGCGGCAATGTGAATCCCATCGGTATACGCGCCTGCTACGACGAGGGCAAGCGCTGCGCTGAGAGCCTGTTCTTCGACTACCACCGCCACGAGGGGGTAGATATCCGCGTTATCCGCATTTTCAACACCTACGGCCCGCTCATGAACCCGGAAGATGGGCGCGTGGTTTCCAACTTCATCTGCCAGGCTCTGCGCGGTGAGGATATCACCATCTACGGCGAGGGCCAGCAGACCCGCTCGTTCCAATACATCGACGACCTCATCGAAGGCATGGTCCGCATGATGGAAAACACCAAGGGCTTTGTGGGGCCGGTAAATCTGGGCAATCCGGGCGAATTTACCATCCGCCAGCTGGCAGACATTGTGCTTTCCAAGATAGATACCCCGAGCAAGCTGGTGCAGCTTCCCCTGCCCTCCGATGACCCCACGCAGCGCCGGCCCGACATAACCCTGGCCGGGGCCGTGCTGGACTGGAAGCCGACTATCCCCCTGAATGAGGGGCTGAACCGCACCATCGCCTACTTCCGCGAACGCCTCGGCAAGTAATCAGCCGCGCAGCTGGCTTTCGAACTGGCGGAACTGGATGGCCTCGAAGATGTGTGCATCTGTGGGGGTCTCTGCGCCTGCCAGGTCAGCAATCGTACGCGCGACGCGCAGGATGCGGTCGAACGCACGGGCAGAAAGGCCCAGCTGCTCCACCGCCGCCAGCAGCATTTCCTGCTGGGATTGCGTGAGGGGGCAGTGCTTGCGCAGCATCTTGCTGCTGAGGCGGGCATTGCATACTACCCCGGTGCCGGCGTAGCGCTCTGCCTGCCTGGCACGGGCGGCCACCACACGGGCGCGGATGGCGGCGCTGCTCTCGCCATCCGGCTTGCTGAGCAGGCTGGCGGGCTCCACCGGCGGCACCTCAATCACTATATCAAAGCGATCCAGCAAGGGGCCGGAAATCTTCTTACGATAACGAGTCACATCCGCAGGGCTGCAGCGGCAGCGGTGACGCGGGTCGCCCAGGTAGCCGCAGGGGCAGGGATTCATGGCCGCCACAAACATGAAGGCACAGGGAAAATCCATGCTGCCATTGGCACGGGAAATAGTGACATGCCCGCTTTCAAGCGGCTGGCGCAGGGTCTCCAGAGTGCGGCGGGAAAACTCCGGCAGCTCATCGAGGAACAGTACACCGTGGTGAGCCAGAGAGATTTCTCCGGGGGTTATGTTGGTACCGCCGCCCATGAGTCCTACATCGGAAATGGTGTGGTGCGGGCTGCGGAAGGGGCGGTAGCTGAGCAGACCGCCGATGCGCGGCAACTGCCCGCACACAGAGTGAATCTTGCTGGCTTCCAGCGCTTCATCCTGCGAGAGCGGCGGCAGAATCGTGGGCAGACGGCTGGCCAGCATGCTCTTGCCACTGCCGGGGCTGCCGCACATGAGCAGGTTATGACCACCGGCGGCGGCTATCTCCATGGCACGCCGGGCATAGGGCTGCCCCTTCACCTCATCAAAATCCACCTCGGCCGGCAAAGGCGGCATATCGGCAGGCAGGGTATAGGGCGTAAACTTTGCAGGATTCACCAGCACATCCCAGGCCTCGCGCAGACTGGTAACAGCGTAGACTGACAACCCCTCAACCACGGCAGCTTCCGCGGCATTCTCCGCAGAAACCATGATGCAGCTGCGCCCGGCATCCCGCGCGGCTACGGCGAGCGGCAACACCCCGCGAACCCCGCGAACCACACCATCCAAGGCCAGCTCGCCCACAAAGCACCAGGAGTCCAGCCCGGTGGGGATACGGCGTTTGAAGGCCTCCGGCACGTCGCGGTAATTGGTCTGAATGGCCATTTCCAGAGCCAGGGCAATGGGCAGGTCAAAGCCGGGGCCCTGCTTGCGCGTGTCGGCCGGTGCAAGGTTCACCGTGACCATCACATCTCCCGGGCGGAAGAACGAGCTGTTGGTAAGAGCAGAAGTGACGCGCTGCACGCTTTCACGCACGGCGGCATCCGGCAGGCCGACGATGGAGATGCGCCCGGTATCCTCCACAGGGCGGACATCGACCTCCACCTCAACCTCATAGCCGTTGATTCCCTCGACCGCCGCTGAATGCAACCGTGTAATCATATCATTTCACAATCACTTTAGAACCGATCGCCAGTTTTTCAAAGAGGATACTGCATGCCTCCTCCGGCACACGCACACACCCATGCGAAGCACTGTGGCGGTGCACATTGCCCACATGCAGGCCGATGGGGCCGTTGAAACGCATCCAATACGGCATATCGGCGCCTTCGAACACGGACCCTGCCGGCGGCGTATCATTTACAGAGACATTGCGCTCCACCACTCGCTGGCCATCCTTGCTCATAAATGAGCCATAACGATTAGAACGGTACTCCTGCACCTTCTGCGAGATGCGGAATGTTCCCTTCGGTGTTTCCTGGCCGCCGAAGCGGCCGGAACAGACAGGGAAATCCATGGCTATGGTACCGTTGATATACAGGCGGCCGCGCTGCTCCTCCAGCAGGATTTCCACGTGCGATTTTGCTGGGGCATACTCACCCAACGCTGCACCGCGCCACATATCGCGGGTCTCCCGGTAGTCCTCGTGGGCAATAAAATCCTCAAAGGTGTACGCCTTGCGCACATGGCGGGTCTCTTCCTCCAGGCGGTCACCCTCGGCCTCATAATAGGCACGCATATCTTCCGGCGACTGCTGGCAGCCCGCAGCGACCAAAGCCAGGATTACAGCAAAACGCTTCATACGCGGTAGTTGGCAATACGAGCAGCAAATTCCTTGGGAAGAATGGCTTCCACAATGGCGTCATTCCCCTCATATTCGGTGTTGAGCACCTTGCCATCGCGGTGCATGATGGCGATGATGCGGCTCTCGGCCAGGGGGATGCGGTAGGTCTGGCGCTCCACCCGGTGGGAAAGCATCTCCACACAGGAAGCCAGCAGGGCCTCCACCCCCTTATTCTCCAGCACACTCATACTCAGGCTGGGGCAGTTCACTTTAGAGGAAAGCGCCTGCAGCGTCACCTCTCGCAGTTCCTCAGGGATGAGGTCGCACTTGTTCCATACCACCACCATGGGCTTATCCTCCGCCCCCAGGCTGGTGAGCACCTCACAGGTGGTCTCGTAGTGGCGCAAGGCGTCCTCATCGCTGGCATCCACCACCTGAATCAGGAAATCTGCCAGCACGGCCTCCTCCAGCGTGGACTTGAACGCCTCCACCAGCCGGTGCGGCAGGTTGCGGATGAAGCCCACCGTATCGGTAAGCACCAGCGGCTGCCCATCCGGCAGTTCAATCTTGCGGCTGGTGGTATCCAGCGTGGCAAACAGGATATTCTGCGCCAGCACCCCGGCACCGGTGATGAGGTTGAGCAGCGAGCTCTTGCCGGCATTCGTGTAGCCTACGATGGCAGCGGTGGGAATACCCTGGCGGGTGCGTTCCTTGCGCTGGGTACCGCGCTGGCGGCGTACCACCTCGAGTTCATCCCGGATGGCCTCGATACGCTCACGGGCCAGGCGGCGGTCCACTTCAATCTGCTTTTCACCCTCGCCACGGGCAGCGGCTCCGCCGCCCTTGCCGCCACCACTGCCGCCGCGCTGGCGGTCCAGGTGCTTCCACATGCCGGTCATGCGCGGCAGGGCATACTGCATGCGTGCCAGGTCCACCTGCATCACCGCCTCGCGGGTGCGGGCGCGTTTGGCGAAGATATCAAGGATGACCTCTTCACGGTCAATGACGGTGACATTGGCCAGTTTTTCCCACTCGCGCTGCTGGCTGGGGGAAAGGAGGTTATCGAAGATGAGGCAATCGGCATTCAGCTCCTCCACCCTGGCGCGGATTTCCTCTGCCTTGCCGATACCGCAGAGATACTTGGCCTGGATTTCGCGGGTAAACTCCAGCATGGTACCCACGATACCTATGCCCAGGTTGCTCACCAGGTCCTCCAGCTCTGCCAGCAGGGCGGTGCGCTCCCGGCGGGAATCGCCGGGCATGCCCAGCCCCACCAGCAGGGCGCGCTCCACCATCTCCGGTTTCTCGCGGATTTCAAACGACATGGCCGCGGATTATTATTCGAAGCTGCGGGAGGAGGATACCGGCACATCGCGAAGCAGAGCCGGATTGTACGAATTGCAGGCGCACTCACCACAGGAGGAAAGGGTGAGCACTACCGCCGCGGCAGAAAGAACAAAAGCTAGCGTCTTCATGCGCTCTATTGAAACGCAAAAGGGCCCTGTTTTCAAGCTCAAAGTGCATGCACACCCAATTAGTGCGGCTCCACGAGGCTGGGGTCGCGCATGAGCACCACCTCGGCGCGGGTCACTCGCCCGGCTGCACTGAAATCAAACCGCAGCGCGTGCGTTTCCGAGGCCGTGTTCTTCGGGTGGTCAAAATAGAAATAGATGAATGACTCCGCACCGGCATCGCCATGCAGCGTCACATGCATACCGCCGAAATCGCGCTCCACCTGGGCTTTGGTTGCGGCTTGCAACTGCATGTCGTGCGCTGCGGCCACCGCCTTGTGCCAGCGGCGGTCATCGCGTCCGTTGATGCAGTAGCCGATGCGGCCCTCACCGCAGTCATCATTAAAATAAGGCCTGGTCACCGGGCGCAGGTATGAGCACGAGACGAACAGCAGCGGAAGGAGCAGACAGATTGCTTTCATGATTCAGGTATAGTAGATTGAGATTCTTTTGCAGCGCGTTCGCGCCAGTAACGGGCAGCGGAGGCATCCTGTGCCACGCCGTACCCGTGTTCATAACAATAAGCCAGGGCTAGCTGGGCCTCGCTCCGGCCCTGCGCGGCAGCAAGGCGGTACAGGCGCACGGCCTCTGCCCAGTCCTGGACCACGCCGCGGCCCTGGGCCAGGCAATGTCCGAGGGCGCATTGGGCAGCAGCATTCCCCTGCTCCACAGCCCAGCCATACCAGCGCACTGCCTCGGCAAAATCCTGCTTCACCCCCTGCCCCAGCTCATAGGCACGGCCCACGTAATACTGCGCGAGGTCATCCCCCTGCCAGGCAGCCTTGCGGAACCATGAAACAGCCGCCGCCGCATTTCCCGGCATGCCCTCCCCATACAAACTGCACCAGCCCATATTGAACTGCGCATCGCAGAACCCCTGCGCTGCCGACCTTGCGTACCACTCCACGGCCTTTTCCAAGTCCTGCTCCACACCCTCACCGGCAGCATAGCACACCCCCAGAGCGCATTGAGCCGCCGCATGGTGGCAGATTGCTGCGGATTCAAACCAGCGGGCCTTCTGCGCGGCATCCTCCTCCTGCAAACCGGCGTTATATGCAGCCTCTGCGTAATAGGCCTCAACCTCGAAATACCCCATGGACCAGGCCCTGCCATACCAGCGGGCGGCCTCTGCCCAGCTCTGCTGCACATGGCAGCCATTCTCACTGTCCACCCCCAGCATAAAACACGCATTAGGGTAAATTTCCGCGAACTCCTTCAGTCTGGGGATGGCCGCTTCCCCCATCTGCCTGAGCAAGCCCAGAGCAAAGGGATAACTCATTTTCCAGTCAGCCAGCAAGGCCAGCGAATCTGGCTGCTTACGCGCAAGGGAGATGAGGCACTGCAAGGCCTCTTCATGCCCGGAGGCCAGCTCAGCCAGCGCATTCAGCGCGCCGGCATCCCGGAAAACAAGCTCCTGCAAAATCTCTTCTGACTCAGGCTGTTTCTGAGCACGCAGCACCAGCTCCAGCAGAGCCGCCTTATCAGCACCATTCACAGCATGCAGGGCCAGATGCTCGGCTGAGGGGGTCATCATCTGCCACCCGAGCCACACCCCCAGCGGAACAAATACCACCAGCACAGCCACCTGCAGCACCGCCCGGCGCGCCCGGCGCTTCCATCCGCTCTCCTCTGCTTTTTGTGGCTCCATGGTGCTCAGTGCCAGACATTCTATCGCCAGCAACGCTTTGCTGCAAGAAAAAAAGCAAAATCATTTGCGTTTTGGCAGAAATGGTGTATACTTGCCGCGCCATGCTGACCATCAAGAAACTCACCAAAGCACACGCCGGGCGCACGCTCTTCTTCGAGACGGAGCTCGTTGTCAACTGGGGCGAGCGCATTGCGCTGGTAGGGCCCAATGGAGCAGGAAAATCAACCCTGTTCCGCATGATTCGCGGCGATGATACGCCGGACGAAGGCCAGATAGTAATGGATGACTACGCCGTGGTGGGCTACCTGCAGCAGGAAGCCGGAGACCCCACCGACCGCACCGTGCTGGAAATCGCCATGAGCACCACCCCGGAAATGGGCGAGGCTATCCGCACGCTGCGCGAGTGTGAAGCCAAAGGGGATAACACAAGCGATGAATATGCCCACGCCATGGATACTTTCATCTCCCACGATGGCTACCAGATTGAGCCCAAGGCCAAGCGCATTCTGAAGGGGCTGGCATTCAAGGATGAGGATTTTCACCGCCCGGCACGTGAGATGAGCGGCGGCTGGGTCATGCGCGCCCACATGGCGCAGCTGCTGGTAGCAGAGCCAGATCTGCTCATGCTGGATGAACCGACGAATCACCTGGATCTGATGAGTCTGCTGTGGTTCCAGCGCTACCTGATGAACTACCCCGGCGCTATCTTCATGATTTCGCACGACCGCGATTTCATGGATTCGCTGGTGGAGACAGTATACGACATTGAGAACGGCGAACTGGTGCGCTACACCGGTAACTACACCCGCTTCCTGGAGCTGAAAGAACAGCGCTATGAGCAGGTGCTGGCCGCCTGGCGCAACCAGCAGCGCGAAATCGCCCACATCGAGGCCTTTGTGGAGCGTTTCCGCTCCGTGGCCTCCAAGGCCTCCCAGGTGCAGAGCCGAATCAAACAGCTCGAAAAAATGCGCCGCATCGAAAAACCACGCCAGACCCGCCGCGTGTTCAAATTCATCTTCCCGCAGCCGCCGCGCAGCATGCAGAAGGTGCTGGAGCTGGAAAAAGTGGGCCAGAGCTATGGAGACAAGCGCATTTACCGCAACCTGGACCTGCTCATTGAGCGTGGCGACCGCATCGTGCTGGTGGGGCCGAACGGCGCCGGCAAATCCACCCTGCTCAAGATTCTGGCCGGAGTCATCCCGATTGATGAAGGGCAGCGCGTGCTGGGCACTACCACCCGGATCGGCTACTTCTCCCAGATGCGCTCCGAAAACCTGACACCGAACTTCACGGTGCTGGAAGAAATCATGAAGGCCGACCCCGAACTGCGTGAGGAAGAAGCCCGCGCCGTGCTCGGTTCCTTCATGTTCCGCAAGCTGGACTGCGAAAAACGCGTGGAAGTTCTTTCCGGTGGTGAAAAATCGCGCCTGAGCCTGGTGAAATTCCTGGTAAACCCGCCGAACCTGCTGCTTATGGACGAGCCGACCACCCACCTGGACCTCATGAGCGTGGAGGCCCTCTCCCAGGCACTGAAGCGCTACGAAGGCACGCTGGTCTTCATTTCGCACGATGTGCACTTCATCCGCGCCCTGGCAGAAAAGACGCTGCACATCAGCCACGGCACCGTTACCCCCTACGCAGGCGGTTATGATTACTACCTGGAAAAATCCGGGCTGCTGGATAATCCGGATGCCATGGACCAATAATCTGAATCGATACAGAACGGGCCTGGGCAAATCTACCCAGGCCCGTTTTATCATTAGAGAACTTCTAAAAAGTCATCAAATTGAAATTTGTCGATTAGTTTGCGAGCGACAGCGAGCGTCTATTTGAGCCCGTCAGGGCGACATATCCATAGCGAGGCGGTGGAGCACTCCACGCGGCAGCGTGGGGTGCGGAACCCCTCG
>CALFTQ010000136.1 GCA_937916135.1 uncultured Verrucomicrobiales bacterium | reverse complement strand
TGCTCGCAAGGTGGCTTTGAGAATGACGACACCCACCGGAAGCACGCCACCACCGACATGCGGGAGTGGCAATACCGCTGCCCGCATTGCAGCACCCGGCAGCCCTTCACATGGCAACAGGTACGATGGGCCAAGGATTGCCGGGACGATTCCGGGGAGTATGACTTCGGCAAGGTGCGCGATTCCGTGCGGCTGGTATGCCGGGAATGCGGCCACGAGTTCGAGGACCATGACGAAACCCGCCGCCGCCTGAATGCGGATGCCTGTTTCGTGCCGCTCAATCCCCGCGCCGCCCGGGAGAATGTCGGCTTCCACTGGAACGCCCTTGCCACCATGAGCTGGGGCTCGCTTGCAGAGATGTACCTACGCGCCAAGGAGGCCTCCCGCAAGGGAGACAACAGCCTGTTGCAGCAGTTCTACCAGAAGCGACTGGCACAGGCATGGAACGAGTACAAGGAGGACTACACCATTGACCAGAGCCTCAGTGACTACCTGCTGGGGGAAAGCTGGCAGGAGGAAGCGGATATCGGCGGCATCCCGGTGCGCGTGATGACCGTGGACGTGCAAAAGGGCCATTTCTATGCGGTCGTGCGTTCATGGGCTGCCAACGGGGCATCCCGTCTGCTACACTGTGAAAAGGTGTTTTCTTGGGAGGCTCTGGAAGGCTTGCAGCTCTCGCAGGAAGTCAATTCGAGCCTTGTATTCCTGGACTGTGGCTACTCCACGGCGGATGTGTATGCCAAGTGCGCCGAACATGGATGGTTCGGCCTCATGGGCGACCGCCGAGGAACCTTCCCGCACCGCACCCGCTCCGGGCAGACCGTCATGCGCTACTACTCGACCAAGCGCAAGGTGAGCGTGGGCCGCGACCGCTATGCCACCATGTTCTACTGGAGCAACCTCAATATCAAAGACTGTCTGGCCCGCCTCCGCAAGAATGCCGAAGGTGCCACTTGGGAGGTACCCAAGGACGCGCCGCAGGATTATCTCGACATGCTCGACTCCGAGCGGCGAGTGTATGAGCGCGGCAAGTGGATATGGAAGCAGATTCAGAACCGGGCGAACCACTATTTTGACTGCGAGGCCATGCAGGTGGCAGTCGCGGCCATGCTCAAGCTGGTGGGTGCCGAAAGTACCGCCGCCCCCGGTGAAGGTTCCGAGTCCGAAACGTAAAACGAACAAAAAGCCACCTTGCGGGGTAGGAAGCCTCCCTGGGTGGAGCCGTTTTCCCTCCGAAAGTCCTTCCTCACCTTCTTGGGCTCGTTGGGGGCCTTTTTGCTGACGCGGCCATTCCGGGAGCCCGGTTTCCCCGCAATCCGCCGGGGCTCTCGCGTACGCATGGA
>CALFTQ010000135.1 GCA_937916135.1 uncultured Verrucomicrobiales bacterium | reverse complement strand
GGGTATGTCGCCCGTTTCACGGGCTTTGAATGCCGCTCGCTGGCGCTCGCAAACTGATCGCCAAATTCCAAATGGTCAAGCTCTGTACTCAAACTTTGGGACACGTCGCTCTCCTCCTCCCCCCTTTAAACAGAACGCCCTGCTCTTCTGAGCAGGGCGTTCCTTTATACAAATTCGGGGTATCTTACACATCGACCACCACGTCGTCATCGTTATCCTCGCCTCCGTGGGCCAGGATGAACTGCAGGTCGTTGAGGTCGAGGCTGGAGGCAAAGCCTTCATCGCCAAGCACGTTGGTGACAAGCTGGTTCTTCTGGTGCTGGAGCACGCGGATCTTCTCTTCCACGGAGTCGCGGGTAAGCAGGCGGTAGGCAATCACCTTGTTCTTCTGGCCGATTCGGTGCGTACGGTCGATGGCCTGGCTTTCCACTGCCGGGTTCCACCACGGGTCGTAGAGGATAACGTAGGAAGCGGAGGTAAGGTTAAGACCGGCACCACCTGCCTTGAGCGACAGCAGGAACACACTGGGTTCCTTGGTGGTCTGGAACTTCTCAATCTCAGCCTTGCGGTCCTTGGTCTGACCAGTAAGGTAGTTATACGGGTGATTGTTCTCCTCCAGCTTGCCCTTGATAATCTCGAGCATGGATACGAACTGGGAGAACACCAGCACCTTGTGCCCTTCCTCACGCAGCTGGTCGAGCAGGTAGAAGAGCGCGGTGAGCTTGGCGCTGTCCTCCTTGGCATACTTGGGATCCACCAGACCCGGGTGGCAGCATATCTGGCGCAGGCGCATGAGCCCCTGCAGAATGGCAAAGGAGTTCTTCTTCACCGATTCGTCGGAGTCCACCCCGAGAAGGGCTTTCTGGATGCGGCGCAGCTCGGCCTTGTACAGCTGGCGCTGAATGCCCTCCATCTTGGCGTACACCTCCTCCTCGGTGCGCGGCGGCAGGTCCTTGGCCACCTGCTGCTTGGTGCGGCGCAGGAGGAAGGGCTTGAGACGCGCGGCCAGGCGGTTCTGGCTCTGGGAATCCTTGCGCTTGTCGAAACGCTTCTTGAAATAGGCGCGGCTGCCCAGCACGCCAGGCATGGCGAAAGCCATGAGCGACCACATATCCAGCAGGCGGTTTTCGATAGGCGTACCGGAAAGCACCAGGCGATTGTATGCGTTGATTTCGCGTGCGGCCTTGGCGGCCTTGGAATCCGGGTTCTTGATCTGCTGGCCTTCGTCCAGAATGACGGTAAGCCACTTGATGGCGTTGATCTGCTCGCCGCAGACACGAAGCTGGGCGTAGTTGATGACCACCATGTCGTAATTCGCCAGAATGTTTTCAACGTCGGCCTGCTCCTTGTTGCGGATGACCATGACGCGCACCCCTGGGGCAAACTTCTCGGTTTCGCTGGCCCACACGTCCAACACAGACTTGGGGCACACGATAAGCACCGGAGGAATCACCACCTTCTTGCGGCCCTGCTTGTTGCGGCGCACATAGTCCTCCCGCAGCCACAGCATGTAGGTGATGGACTGGATGGTCTTACCCAGGCCCATATCGTCAGCCAGAATACCGCCAAAGCCGTTTTCTGCCAGATAAGCCAGGAAGTGGAAACCTTCAACCTGGTACGGGCGGAGCGTGGCCTGCAGGGTGGAGGGCACATCCGGCTTCACGTCAATCTTGATTTCTGCAGTGCGCTCCTTGATGCGCTGCCAGGCCTTCGGGTCGAACACCTCCGCTGCGCGCGGGTCGGCCAGCTGCAGGGCATGCATGCGGTGAGTCTCGCCAGAGAGGTCGAAGGGATCCAGACCAAGCTTGGTAACGGCATCTCGCTGGGCGTCATCCAGCTTGATCTCGAGGCGCATCCAGCGGCCATCGTCCATGCGCACATAGCCACCGCGGGCAGACACCAGGGAGCGGATCTGCTCCTTGGTGAGGGTGACCCCCTCCACATCAATGACTACGCGCAGGTCAAACCAGTCGATTTCCTGGTTCACGACCTCAAAGCGTATAGCAGCCGCCACAGGATCTGCCAGCAGGGACTTCAGATTCTCATCCATTTCCACGCTGATTGTCTCCGGGATATTCTTGGCCCATTCGGCAAACTTCTCGGGGAACTGCTTGGTGATGCGGCTCTTGAAAGCCTCCATCTGCGTGTCGTAGGTGAAGTTCATCTCCTCCAGCAGTCCGGGGATGGGGTAGAGATAATCACGGATGAAACGGAGCAGCGTGTGATCCTTCACCGGTTGCTGCTCAAGCAGCTCCCACTCATCCTTACCCACCAGGCGCTCGCGGCGGCGGCCGGGGTCGTCCTGGGCTTTCACCTCCAGCAATACATGTTCGGTGTCGGCACTGGTCAAGCCACGCACAATCTTCATATTGAAGGAAGGCTTCATCTCAATGTCGATAACGCGTTCCTCCATGCTGGGTGGCAGGGTGGCCCCAATCTTACGCAGGAACTCCACGCCGTCCAGGCTATCTATCACCGTCTTGGGAATGGAGTAACGAGGCTCCACCTCTGTGCTCTCCAGCCAGCGGGGAGGACCGGGGAACACCGTTTCGTCGGACTGGTAAAGTTCCACCTGCCCCGGCAGCTGGCGCACCGAGTGGGTCACATGCACCCCAGCAGCTGTGACCAGCTGCAGGCCATAGCAATCCGGGACGATGGGGTCATCAATACAAATCCACTTCAGCGGCTCACGCACTACCTTGAAGTAGCACTCATCCAGGTTCACCAGGTAGCCCTTCAGCGCTGGCTGGTGGAAAAGCACGTTCATCACCCCGCAGGCTGCCTCATCATCCAGATCAAGCACCACGGTATCCTGGCGTTCCGCATAGTCGCGCAGCACATTGAGCAGAATTTCCGTCTGTGGATCACACTTGATGGCCCCGTACTGGAACTCCTTCACGAGTTCGTCCAGCTTTGCGCGATCGCGGATGGGGGACCACTCCTCTGCTGCATCCTGGCGGTACTCAAAGCGGGCCTCGTTGATGGTAGAGACAAGGCGCATGTAAAGAGGGTGGCGCGGCGGCTGGGGCGGGCGCTCGTTCACGCTCTGGATGCGGTCATACCACGTGCCGACCTCCTTCTCACGCTCCCATTCAGAAATGCGCTTCTGCACCTTTTCCAGGTCGGTCACCACGTTCATGAACTCCGGGTACTGAATGCGCTTCTTGTTGAAAGCATAGGCTATGTAGTTCCAGAATTCGAGGATATTGCGGGGCGGCGTCGGCCAGAGCTCCAGCGCCTCATACCCCGTAATCTCCCAGCGGGGGTTGAGTCGCACCAGGTCATGGTCATGGATTTCCTGCTCTATCGCGAATCGGCGGTAACGCTTCTCCAGTTTACTCACATAGTCGGCCTCGCGGTCATCCAGATCGCGATTCAGTTTTTCCTCCAGCAAGTCTGAGAGAGGAACTTCGTTCAGTTCATTCGGGCTCTCCGGCATATTGGCACCGCGGTACATGCGCTCCACCATGGTGGCTATAAGGCAGGCACCTGCAACACGGGCATCCTCTGCGGTGCAGGAACCGAACCACCGGTTCCCCTGCAGACGCAGGCTCGTGCGGAAAACGCCGACTCTCGTTTCAACGCGCCCCTGAATGTAGAGGTGGTTGCCGAAAATTTGCGTCACGGCTCCATCCTTCTGGAGCTTTTCGCCCGCGTTGCGTACCTGTTCGGAATATGCGTTCAGGAAATTTAGCGTTGCGCGGTCGGGATTGAGTGCTGAACTTAACATGATAATTGTGGAGGATTAGGAACGGATACACCTGCCGGGTGAATACAGTCCACCCCGTGGCGCGTATCGCGTGCATGTTGTAATAATAGCACACCAATGGATATTTTGCAAGATGTCAGCTGAAGATTTTTAGCTTTTTCCTTATTTTTAGCAGGATTGGAGGGCAATTTGAAACGCTGACATCCGGTAGCCTTGCCAAATTGGCGCCTACGCGCTATGCTGCATGCGTGTACACGCGCTTGTTCCATTGCCTTCTGCCCTGCCTTTTCCTGTTGTGTTTCGCGGCCTGCTCACAGTTGCCTCCAGCCAGCAGCCAGGCCATCATCGGCATTGCGGAAGACTGGAACTCTTCCCACGTAACCCTCACTCTGGTAGAAAAGAACACCGCCGGCAAATGGCACCGCGTGCTGGGCCCCTACCCCGGCCGCCTGGGCCGCAACGGCTGCGTGTGGGGACTGGGTATGCACCGCATCCCCGCCGGCGCCACCACCAAGAAAGAGGGCGATGGACGCTCCCCCGCTGGCATTTTCTCACTGGGCGGGCTCTGGGTGAACAACCCGACCCCGGTCGACCACGACCCTGCCATCCCCTATGTGCAGGTAGGGCCCAATGATTTGTGGATAAGCGACCCGCGCCTGCCCCACCTCTATAACCGCCACCTGCGGCTGGATCACCCCGCCGCCACGCCCTGGGAACTGCATGAGCAGATGCGCCAGACAGATTACCCGCACAGCATCAAACTGCTGGTGCACCACAACACACCGGAGAGCGTGGGCCGGCCCATCGTGGGCGCTGGTTCCTCAATCTTCTTCCATATCTGGCGAAGGGACGGCGCCGCCCCCACCGCCGGCTGCACCAGCATGAATGAACAGCACCTGCGCCAGTTCATCTCGCGGCTCCGGGCCGACCGCCATCCCATCTATATCCTCCTGCCTCGCAACGAATACACACGCCTCCGCAAAAGCTGGCAACTCCCCTGAATTGTCGGGCATCATCGCCCCCCCGGACAAGCAGCCTGCCCCTGTTGTTCAGCACGGCGCAGAGCTGGCTCGCAGGTTTTTACCGTTGCCAGTCTGCCCCCGATAGCTGCGCGAGAAAAAACAAGGTGAGACCTGATGGGGCTCCCCCCGCACTTTCTTCGCAGGCAAAGCTGCATCAGAACCGCCAGCCCAGGCCAATGCCGGCGCTTGTGCCGAACTGCTGGTCTGAACGATATCCGCTTGGCCAGTTCGGGGTAGTCCACACACCGCGAACACCGGCAGAACCGATGATATACAAATCGGAAGTAAGGTCGTATTTCAACCCGATCTCAGCTGAGTACGACAGGCCGACATCATCGGCACCGCCATCTATATACGATGTAATGTCGCCCCCCTGCACCTCCTTATTAATTGCTTTCATCTCTGTGCGCCCCCAGCCTGCATTGGCTCCGGCAAACCAGGAAAGCTTCTCCGAAATCGGCGCCGAATATCGCACACCACCCGTTATAGACCAGTTGGTGATTTCTGATTTCTCCCAGAAGTACGCACCGGGGCCGTCAATCTCAGAATAATTGCCACTTCCATAAGCCCAGGAGAATCGGAGAGTTGCAGCCCAATTGCTGTTGATGTTATAGAGAGCCGTTACATCGAAGCCTACGGTGTTGATATTGTGCAGCCAGTCATCGGCATCGGCCATAGTCCATGTGTGCACACCGGCAATTTCAACTGCCCATGGACTAGGCGCCGCAGGCTGCTCAACCTGCGCCAGCGGCGTCCCCATCTCGCCGCCAATGGCGGGAATTGCAAGCGCAAGTGCAAGAATAAGGTTATTTTTCATGTTTCTGAGTATGCTGTGTTAGTAACTGTATTTATCTCTAGCATGTTTTGGCAAATATATCAAGCAACAAAAGCACATCAACCAACGTAGCCCCGCATCTACGCCAAAGATTTGGTATGCAATAGAAACCACAACTATATTGAAAAAATCCACCATCTGCCCGATAAATTGGAATTTGGCGATTAATTTGCGAGCGCAAGCGAGCGGAATTTATAGCCCACGTTAGTGGGCGACATATCCATAGCGAGGGGCGT
>CALFTQ010000134.1 GCA_937916135.1 uncultured Verrucomicrobiales bacterium | reverse complement strand
TCTCGCTGCCCGCCGCAGAAGGAATGATTAATTATTAGTGATTAATGATTAATTGGATAAAAATTTCCCCGGCGCGGTCAGAGATGGCCGCGCCGGTTTGATTTGTCGCACCCGCCGGGCGGGCGGGCGGGAAAGGAGGGGCTATCAGCCCTCGGGCTTCTGGAGCCAGGCTTCGAACTTCCGCAGGGCCTCGCCACGGTGGGAGATGGCGTTTTTCTCCTCGGCGGGGAGTTCGGCCATGGTGCAGTCATAGCCGGCGGGGATGAAGAGGGGGTCGTACCCGAAGCCGCCGGTGCCGCGGGGGTTCAGGGTAATCTGCCCTTCCACGGTGCCGATGAAGGAGGCGAGTTCCCTGCCCTCCTTCGCCACGGAGATGGCGCAGACATAGCGGGCGGTGAAGGGTTTTGCGCTTTCGGGCTTTGCGGCCAGCTCGGCGAGCATCTTGCGGTTGTTGCCTTCATCGTCCCCGTGGGTGCCGGCGTAGCGGGCGGAGTAGACGCCGGGCATGCCGCCCAGGGCATCCACGCAGATGCCGCTGTCGTCCGACACGACAAGGCCGGGGAAAACGGCGGAGATGCTCTCGGCCTTGATGGCGGCGTTGGCAGCAAAGGTGGTGCCGGTTTCCTCAGGGTCAGGGGCGCCGGGGAAATCGGCCAGGGTCTTCAGCTCGAACTGCGGGGGGAGGATGCGGGCGAACTCGCGGGCTTTGTGCGCGTTGCGGGTGGCGATGAGGAGGGGGATGCGATTGGTCATGTGCGTTTTTACTGGGGAAGGTTGGAGTCTTTCTTGTGGAAGACTCGGGTGAAGAAGAGGTAGATGACGAGGTAGGAGAGCAGCGCGCAGAAGATATCGGCCACCATCTGGGAGAGCCAGATGCCCGTGCCGCCCCACCAGAGCGGCAGCAGCAGCAGGCAGGGCACCAGCACCAGGAACTGGCGGGAGATGTTCAGGAACACGCTCATAATCGGGCGCCCGATGCTCTGGAAGAAGTTGCCGATGATGATCTGGGTGCCGACCAGGGGGAAGGCCAGGCCCATGATACGCAGGCCGCGCGTGGCCAGGGCGATGAGCTGGGAGGAGTTGGCATCCTGCTCTTTCACGAAGGCGCGCACCACGGCCTCCGGGTAGAGCTGGATACCCACCCAGCAGAGCAGCGTGAGCACGAAGGCGGAGCACACCGCATAGTAGAACACGCGGCGCACGCGGCTGTAGTAGCCTATGCCCAGGTTATAGCCCGCAATGGGTTGCAGGCCCTGCGCAATGCCCACCACGACCATGGCAATGCCGAGCAGCACGCGGTTCACGATGCTGAAGGCGCCCACGCCCATGGGCCCTTCGTAGCGCAGGAACTGCGTGTTGAAGATGATGACCACGAGGCAGCCGCAGAGGTTCATGAGGCAGGGCGGCAGCCCCAGCAGACAGATGCGCCGCATGATGGGCCCGCAGAGCTTCCACATGTGCCCGCGGAAGTGGATGACGCTGCGCCGGTTCAGAAAGTGCGCCAGCACCCACAGCATGCCTACGGCCTGCCCGGCGGTGGTGGCCAGGGCGGCGCCGGTCATGCCCCACCCCAGCACCCAGATGAAGAGGTGCGCGCAGCCGATGTTGACCACCATGGAGATGAGCAAGCTGTACATGGCTTTGTACGGGTAGCCGCTGGCGCGCATCACGTGGTTCAGGTTCATGAACGAGAAGGTGAGCGGGCAGGTGAGCATGAGCACCAGCATGAAATCCCGCGCCGGGCCTATGGTGTTCTCATCTGCCCCGAAAAGGTACAGAATCTCATCCATCCACGGCAGGGGCAGCCAGCCGAAGAGCACCCCCAGCGCAAAGCCCATGATGGTGCAGTGCCCCAGCACGCGGAATGCCCGCGGAAAATCCTGCTGCCCCAGGGTGATGGAGGTGGTGGCCGCACCACCCAGCCCCACCAGGGTGCCCAGCGCCACCAGCAGGTTCATGATGGGGAAGAGCAGCCCCATGCCGGTAATGGCATAGGCCCCGCAGCACTGGCCGATGTAGATGGAGTCCACAATGTTGTAGAACGACATGGCCGCCATGCCCACAATGGCCGGCAATGAATACTCTGCCAGCAGCCGCCCCATGGGCTTCTGCTCCAGATCCACGAGTTTCTTATCCTTTTCCATACTTCTGCTCCGCAGGTAAATTTACTCCTGCCTGGCCGAAGAGTCAAGGGAAAGTGTATTTTGGGCTTGACCCAAAAACAAGAAAAGCAGGAACAACAGACGGATAGCGGGCACTCTATGCTGTAACGCGCTGAAAGCAAGGAATCGAGTAGGGGGCTTTCGCCCCCTCTCACACCACCGTACGTGCCATTTATGGC
>CALFTQ010000133.1 GCA_937916135.1 uncultured Verrucomicrobiales bacterium | reverse complement strand
CGTCGTTGATGCCGATGCAGAAAGTCAGGTCGGGGTTCTTGGCGGGAGCGGAGATAAGCACCTTCTTGGCGCCGGCCTTGATGTGGCCCTCAGCCTTCTCGCGAGCAGTGAAGAGACCGGTGGACTCAAGCACCACGTCAACACCCAGCTCAGCCCAGGGAAGCTGATCCGGACCCAGCATACCGCCAACAATCTTGATGGGGTGGCCGTTCACGATCAGGTTGTCACCATCAACCTCGATGGTACCCTTGAACTTGCCCTGCGTGGAGTCATACTTAAGCAGGTGAGCAGTGGTAGCGATGGGGGTAAGGTCGTGAATAGCAACAACCTTCTCGAGCTCGGCCTGGGACATGGCGCGAAGCACATTGCGACCAATGCGACCGAAACCGTTAATAGCGTATTTAGCCATAGTAGTATATAATGGTTTTTAAGATTAGACCCGCCCGACCACCAGGCCTGGCAAGGCAAGAGTAAGTATATAGATTTCCACCCACAGAGTCAACACAAATTTCCTTTTCCTGCCTAAATTACTCCCTGATTTCCGCACCTCTCCGCAGGTTTTCCAAACTTCATCAACACACAAAGCGGTGCATATCGCAACGTATCTTCCGGGGTTTCCACGGCACCTTCTTTCCTGTTACTTCCGGCAACATAGCCATGCAAACCAAGCAGCGCTTATTTCAAGCAGAAGGTTATAAGCCGTAACAGTCTCACTTACAAGCGACGTGGTTTTTAAATGAAAATAATTCCACTATTTCCCACCATTTTGCTTGACTTTTCAAGATAAGAGGGTAAACTGTCGACACGCATACAAGATGTAGTGGAGCTATGAAGATAAGAAAAAGAAACGGAGCCGCGGAGGAATACCGTCGGGAGAAAATAGCGCGAGTGATCCAGCTGGCGTTTGAAAGCGTGGGCATGAATGATACCGGTGCGGAAGTGAGGCGGTTATCGGCCGATATTGAGGACAAGCTACTGGCCCGCAGCGAAGAGCTGGTGCCGGTGGAAAGCATCCAGGACCTGGTGGAGGCCGGGCTGATGGTCGCGGGGCATTACGAAGCAGCCAAGAGCTTTATTCTCTACCGCAACGAGCGCAGCCGCGCCCGTGCTGCGCGCGAGCATCTGCTGGCGAATTTCGAGCAGCGCAGCGAACTGGAACTGGCGCTTCGCGATATACAGCGCGATTATCCGGACGAGGAATATGCCCTGCCCCAGCTCACAGCCCGTTTCCGCAGCTTCAGCAAGCCCGGGCAGAGCCACGAAGCAGCCCTCTCCAGCCTCATCAAGGCCGCAGCAGAGCTCACCACCCGCGATGCCCCCAACTGGGAGATGATAGCCGCGCGATTCTGGCTGCTGCGCTTCCGTGCCCAGCTCATCCGCCACGAGGCAGAAGCCGGCATCGCCAGTCTGCACGATAAGCTCACGCACCTGACCAAGGAAGGCGTGTACGGCTCCTACATCCTGGCGTACTACAGCAAGGCCGAAATCGAGGAATGCGAGAGCTACCTGCACCCGGAGCGAGACCATCTCTTCAACTACTCCGGGCTGGAGCTGCTGCACGGGCGCTACCTCATCCGCACGCATGCCGGGGCGGTGCTGGAGAGTCCGCAGGAAATGTTCCTGGGCATTGCGCTGCACCTGGCCATGCAGGAGCAGCGCGACCGCCTGCAGTGGGTGCAGCGCTTCTACGACATGCTCAGCACGCTGAAAGTGACCATGGCCACGCCCACCCTGGCCAATGCCCGCAAGCCCTTCCACCAGCTCTCCTCCTGCTTCATCGATACCGTGCCGGACAGTCTGGACGGCATCTACCGCAGCATCGATAACTTTGCCCAGGTGAGCAAGTATGGCGGCGGCATGGGGCTCTACTTCGGCAAGGTACGCGCCAGCGGCAGCGCCATCCGCGGATTTCCCGGCGCGGCAGGCGGGGTCATCCGCTGGATTCGCCTGGCCAACGACACCGCCGTGGCGGTGGACCAGCTGGGGGTACGACAGGGAGCCGTGGCGGTGTATCTGGATGCCTGGCACCGCGATCTGCCGGAGTTCCTGGCGCTGCGCACCAACAATGGCGATGACCGCCTGAAAGCGCACGATGTGTTCCCCGCCGTGTGCTACCCGGACTATTTCTGGCAGCAGGCGCGAGACAACATCGGCGGCGACTGGTACCTGATGTGCCCGCACGAAATCCGCACCGTGAAAGGCTATGCCCTGGAGGACAGCTACGGCGAGGAATGGGAGGAGCGCTACCACAGCTGCGTGGCCGACTCCCGCATCCACAAGCGCGTGGTGCCCATCAAGGATATCATCCGCCTCATCCTGAAGAGCGCCGTGGAAACCGGCACCCCCTTCGCCTTCAACCGCGACCTCGTGAACCGCGCCAACCCGAACAAGCACCGCGGCATCATCTACTGCAGCAACCTCTGCACCGAAATCGCGCAGAATATGAGCGCCATCGAATCCCTCAGCCAGGAGGTGAAGGATGTGAATGGCGAAACGGTGGTGGTCACCACCACGAAACCCGGCGACTTCGTGGTCTGCAACCTGGCCAGTCTCTCGCTGGGCCGCATCGATGTGAACAACCCGCAGGAGGTGGCAGAAATCACCCGCAGCGCCGTGCGCGCGCTGGACAACGTGATTGACCTGAACTTCTACCCCCTGCCCTATGCAGAAATCACGAACCGCGCCAACCGTCCCATCGGGCTGGGCGTGAGCGGCTACCACCACATGCTCGCCAGGCAGGGGCTGCACTGGGAAACGCAGGAACATCTGGACTTTGCCGACAAGCTCTTCGAGCAGATTAACCACGCCGCCATCTCCGCCAGCTGCGATACCGCCCGCGAAAAGGGAGCCTACGCCGCCTTCGAGGGCAGTGAATGGCAAAGCGGTGCCTATTTCGACCGCCGGGGCTACACCGCCCCCCACTGGCAGGAACTGCGCCAGCGTGTGGCCACCCACGGCCTGCGCAATGCCTGGCTGCTCGCCGTGGCGCCCACCAGCAGCACCAGCATCATCGCCGGCACCACCGCCGGGGTAGACCCGGTCATGAAACTCTTCTTCCTGGAGGAAAAGAAGAGCGGACTCATGCCCCGTGTGGCGCCGGACCTCACCCTCCGCACCCTCTGGCTCTACAAGAGCGCCCACCACATCGACCAGACGTGGTCCGTGCAGGCGGCCGGGGTGCGCCAGCGCCACATCGACCAGGCGCAGAGCATGAACCTCTACATTACCCATGAATACACCCTCCGCCAGATACTCAACCTCTATATCCTCGCCTGGGAGTGCGGGGTGAAGACCATCTATTACATCCGATCCAAAAGCTTAGAAGTAGAAGAATGTGAATTATGTGCCAGCTGAACCGCAGACCACTCTTTAACCCGCAGGGCGACTCCGACACCGCCGCCCGCCGCATCATCAACGGCAACACCACCAACCTCAACGATTTCAACAACATGAAATACGCCTGGGTGAGCGGGTGGTACCGCCAGGCGATGAATAATTTCTGGATTCCGGAGGAAATCAACCTCGCGGCCGATGTGAAGGACTATCCGCGCCTGAGCCCCGCCGAGCGCCGCGCCTTCGATAAAATCCTCTCCTTCCTCGTCTTCCTGGACAGCATCCAGACCGCCAACCTCCCCTCCGTGGGCGAATACATCACCGCCAACGAGGTGAACCTCTGCCTCTGCATCCAGGCCTTCCAGGAGGCGGTGCACAGCCAGAGCTACAGCTACATGCTCGATACCATCTGCGAGCCCCAGCAGAGGCAGGAGGTGCTCTACCAGTGGCGGAACGATGAGCACCTGCTGCGCCGCAACACCTTCATCGGCAACCTGTACAACGAGTTCCAGCAGAACCGCACGCCAGAAAACTTCGCCCGCACCCTGGTGGCCAACTTCATTCTGGAGGGCGTGTATTTCTACAGCGGCTTCATGTTCTTCTACAACCTGGGACGCAACCAGAAAATGCCCGGCAGCGCCCAGGAAATCCGCTACATCAACCGCGATGAAAGCACCCACCTCTGGCTCTTCCGCAACATCATCCGCGAGCTCCAGCGCGAGGAACCCCGGCTCTTCACCCCGGAAAAGGTGGACGAGTACCGCGCCATGATTCGCGAAGGCGCCGAGCAGGAAATTGCCTGGGGCTGCTACGTCATCGGCGATGACATCCCCGGGCTCACCACCGGTATGGTGCGCGACTACATACGCTACCTGGCCAACCGCCGCTGCCTGGACCTCGGCTTCGCCCCCGTCTACGAAGGCTATGAAACCGACCCCCCCGCCTGCACCTGGGTCAGCCAGTTCAGCAATGCCAACCTCATCAAGACCGACTTCTTCGAGGCCCGCTCCACCGCCTATGCCAAGAGCACATCACTGGTGGATGATTTATAAAACGCCCCCACGGCCCGAGCTAATCAACAATTCCCCCGCAGGCGGTGCCTGCGGGGGAATTGTCATTCAGAACAAAAAAAAGGAAATCAAAGCTTCTTCCAGGGGAGAGAAGCCAGGAGCTCATCGAATCCAAGGCCGGAACCCTTCGGCACGGGGAACTCAGGGGTAATATCCATACCCAGGGCTTCAGAGAAAGCGTTGGGGCGGTAGACATGGTGGGTCACCAGCCCGCAAAGGGGCACTTCGTCCGCAGGCTTGCCGGTGTAGAACTTAGCAGCATTGTAGGCAGCCCAGCACTGGCCCAGCGGATGATCCATGTAAGTGGTAAACACAGGCAGACCAGTGGTGCTCTGGTGGCGGGCAGGTTTCACGATGCGCATCATGGGCTTGGAGGTACGGGCGGGGATAATACTCTCATTCTGCACCGGCATATCATATGCCAGCGGCATGCCGGCATCCTGAAGGCTCTGCCACACGTCCACATCATAATAGCAGGGGTCTTCCACAAAATCAATGCGCTGGCGCATTGCCTCAGGAAGCATATCCCAGAACTGCAAGGCTTCCTCCTGACTCAGCGTGCAGTTGAAATCCACGCGCCACTTCCAGTCCGGCACCATGGCAGCCAGGTTCACGAGGCGCTCCACGGTAGCGGCCAGCTTGGGGATAACCTTGATTTTGCCCACACGGAAACCGCGCTGGTGCAGATTATAAACCTGGGAAGGCGTAGCGCTCACCGTAAGGGTGGCATAGCTGCGGGGCACGCTGAGCCCCTCGAACAGGCTCACTCCTTTGGCGCGGGCTTCTCCGTCCAGTTCCATGCATCTCAGAGCCCGGGCTCCCAGGCGCATCGGGTTTCCTTCACGCAGAGCATCCAGCTCATACTCCAGCGGGGAGTCGCCCAGCTCAGGCCATGCCTGCAGACAGGCATAGCCACCATTGTCACCACGCAGCAGCACGCCTTCACGAGGCTGGGCTGCTGCACGGGCGCTCATGGCACCCACGGGAAAAAGTGTGTACGGAGTGTAGTGCATGCCCCCTATTTAAGCACTTTGCGGGCAATTGTCACGCCCATTCTGCGTTTGCATGCATTATTTTCCTCACGGCAAGCGTGGGAAATAAAAATGGCGCTGCTCCCTGACCTGATTTTTTTCAAACAATTACAAGCTGTCGTATTCTGCGCACACGCGCTTTGCGCTTGAAAGCGATGCGGCAATCTGCTACAACCGCAGCAGCATGAGCAACGCAGGGATGCAGCAAGGCATGAAACAGAGCATGGTGGCCACCGCCGCCATGCAGCAGTTCATGCGCGCCCTGCAGGCCACCAACATGGAGCTGCGCACACTCACCACCCAGGCTATGGCGGCCAACCCGGCACTGGAGGAACTGCCGCCGGACGATGAGGAACGAGAGCAGATGGAGACCGATGGCGCAGCCACCCGGCGGCATGATTTCCTGCTGGATTCACTGACGGAGGCCCCCAGTCTTGCCGCCCATCTGGAGGAGCAGATTCGCCGCAGCGCCTTGCCCGCCAAGGTGGAACAGGCCGCACTGCAACTGGTGCAGTATCTGGATACCCGGGGTTATTTCAGCGAGGCGCCCGCCGATATCGCCCGCCTGAACGGCTGGAACGCCAATCTGCTGAACCAGGCGCTCCTGGCGGTGCAGGATCTCGACCCCGCCGGGGTGGGTGCCAATGATTTGCGGGAGAGCCTGATGCTGCAACTCCGCCGCGAGGGTGAGGAAGACTCGCTGGCCATGCGGCTGATGCAGGATTTCTGGCCACAGCTGGTGCAGCACCGCTATGCAGACGCCGCCCGCGAGCTGGGCGAAAGCGAAGCATCCGTGGCCGGGGCAGCCCGGCGCATCTCCCAGCTGAATCCCAACCCCGGCGCCGCTTTTGCCCGCGAGGATAACAGCGTGATAGAGCCGGACGTGCAGGTAATCCGCAAGGGGAACGAACTGGAGGTATGCCTGACCAACGCGAACGTGCCGAGACTCACACTCTCTGCCGAGTACCGCGAAATGATGGCCGAACAGGCCGATAAACCGGAAGTGCGCCGCTACCTTTCACGCTGTTTCAGTGAGGGCCGCGAACTCATCAAGGCCATCGCGCAGCGGCAAGAGACGATTCTGAAAGTGGCGCAGGAAATCGTGCAGCAACAGCGGGCATTTTTCCTGCAAGGGCCGGCCAGCCTGGTTCCCCTGCGCATGGCTCAGGTAGCTGACGCCACCGGGCTGCATGTTTCCACTATTTCCCGCGCGGTAAACGGCAAATTCCTGAAATGCGACCGTGGCATTTTTGAACTGCGGCACTTCTTCACCGCGGACCTGGGCGACGCCGTTTCCCCGGAAGCCGTGCAGGCCCGGCTCCGTGAATTAATTGAGAACGAAGACCCGCGCAAACCGCTTTCCGATGCAAAGCTGGAGCAACTTCTGGCGGCAGAGGGAATCAACATTGCCCGCCGCACCGTGGCCAAATACCGCGACCAGCTGCGCATCCTGCCTGCCGGCATGCGCAAACGCTGATGATGCACTTCTCCATAAACTATTGGGGACTTCTAATAACTCGAAACTAATCAACAAATGGGAATTTGTCGTTGTCGGGGCACGGGACTTCAGTCCCGAAATAACGGTGCTTCCAATCGGGACTGAAGTCCCGTGCTCCGACAGAGTTCCCCGACAAATTCCAATTTAGTGAGTTTTTAGTTCCCTATTGGGCGTAGGAGTGCATGGATTCAATCTTCGGCAGCAGGTTCACCACCAGGAAAGTGACCACCACCGCAGCAAATCCCAGTAGAAGCAGCGGACGCCGCCACGAGGCAAAGGCCGGGTAACGCTCCACATGCAGGTAGATGAGGTAAATGCACCAGGTGAGCAGTGACCAGGCTTCCTTGATATCCCAGGCCCAATAGCCACCCCAGGCGGCATCTGCCCAGAGAGCCCCGCTCCACAGACCGAAGGTCATGAACGGCAGGGACAGCCGCACCACGGCATCTGCCGCTGCCAGCCGAGCGTCGCACCGGAAGGAAGCCAGCGTGAGCAGTGCCGCCACGGTCATGAGGCCGTAGGACACCACATAGGCCACTACATGCGGAGCAAACCAGGGGGATTGCAGTGCCGGCATCTGCCGCCAGGCAGCCTGAAGCGGCATGCAGAGCGCCCCCACCAGAGCCAAGGCGGAAGCAGCCGCCAGCCAGGCAGTGAGCTCCAGCCCGCGGAAACGGCGGAGGTAATGAGCCGCCGGCACCATGACCAGCGGGAAAAAGGCCAGCACATGCCGCATGTTGCCGAAAGGCGGAGCCTGGGCCAGCACCCAGTCTGCCCCAAAAAGCAGGAGAGACGCTACCCAGGCGGCATCAAACGCACGGCGGCAATCCCCGTGCCGTTTCAGCACAGCCGCCAGCACGCTGCCCAGACAAAGCAGCAGCGAGAAAATCGTGAGGGTGTAGACCACAGTAATCATGCCTGTTCCTCCTTTCTCCACCAGCACCAGACCGCGGTGCAGATGATGATACCCACCATGCCGGCAAGCGCGGCAAAACGACCGGGTGCGCGGCGAGCCTGCAGCAGCACCTCGGTGCCCTCCGCGCTCTGGCGGTAGGAGGAAAGCGAGAAGCGCCAGTCCTTGCAGGCGGTGGGGGTATTCACCCGCAGCTCTTCCTTGCGCACCTCAGGGCGGCCACGGTGATCCGTAAATATCGTGATATGGGCGCAGTAATCACGCACGGTGCCGGGGCGTTGCACCAGCACACGGGCGGGATTTCCCGGCAGCATCAGGAAGGGGTGCGGCATGCCCGGGGCCTGCTTCAACGCGCTCACCGGCCAGCTTTCAGCCCCCAGATGCAGCATATCACCGCGGCGCTCCACCGGCTGCGCCGGGCCGGGGCGTCCGTTTTCAAAGGTATAGATGGTGTAGGTGGCATCATCATAACGCTGCACCGTGAAATCATCCACGCGCAGACGGAAGCCCAGCGGGAAGTGGCGGCCATCATCCAGGAAAAGTTCGGTGAGCTCCGTCTTGCCATCTGCCGGCATCGTAATGGGCATGCGGACCTCATACGCGGCATCCACAAAAGCGCCGATACCGAGCAACGCCACTGCCCAGTGAGCCCCGGCCAGCCAGAGCACGCGTTGGTTCATCACCCGGTAACACAGGAAGCCGAACACCGCCATGAACAGCACGCCGGTGAGCGCCACGCAACCCATGCCTACGAATCCGGCCCACATCGGGCCGCCTATCCCGGCATATTCCAGAGCTTTCGCGCCGTACTGAAACAGCATATTGAGCCCCGTAACCGTGAAAAACAGGAAGAGAAGCCCGAAAATAAGCTGACCGCGCCGACCGGCCGCCAGGCGCCAGCCACCCCACACACAAAGCAGCACCACCAGGGCCCCCAGCAGCATCATGGCGCCGCTGCGGTACACCTCCGGAGCCCCCAGCAGGGGGAATGCACCCGCCAGCAGCAGCACGCAGGCTGCACCCAGCGCCATCAATCCCCCTTTGAGCAGTGCCGTCATTTACCAGTTGAATGTCATGGAGAAAGTACCCAGCGCCGTATTATCGCGCTGCGAGCGGTAACCACGGGAGCGGATGAAGGCCCCGGCGTAATAATCCACCCCCTTGCGGCGCACACCCAGCCCCAGGCGGCCCTCCACCTGCCAGGGCTGCACCCCGCAGGTGCGGTCGAAATCATGGAACACACCACCATCAATGAACATATCGCGCGCCACATAATCCACGGAAGCTCCAATCACCAGGAAATAAGAGCTATCCTCCGGGTCATAATCAGGCTTGCGGATGGTGCTGCTGCCGAAGGTGGCAGAGTTGTTGCGCACCACCTGCATGGCAGGTGGCAGATTGTGCCCCACGCGGAAGCTGAAGCCACCGCCACCGGCAATGGAAACGGTACCCAGTTCCTCGCGGGTGTATAAAATGCCATCCGTCTGCCAGCCGTTGGCAAGCGATGTTTCCGCCCAGGCCTGACGGTAATCCTGCTGGGCCGAAAGCTGGAAGGTCACCTCGCCGCGAATCTGGTCTTCCCAGCCATCCCAGCGCTCCAGACCGAAGCCTTTGTGAATCATATCCTGCACCTCGCGGGCGCCGGATGCCTTGCCGGTGGTGCCAATCTGGAACTCCACACAGTTGCCCACATTCTCCCCGCGGTACATATGAGCCACGCCCAGCGCCATGTAGCCGGCGTACGGATGCTCGCGCTCCACCGCTCCGTCCGTATGGTGGTCGGGCGTATAGATATTCTGCGTAAAGCTGAAACCAATGGCGTGATTCGGATTCTTGGCAAAATCGTGCAGATAATCGAAGCGCGTGCCGTGCGTGTAGTTGCGGTCATTCACCACGGCGGAGTCATTCTCCATCATCCAGCGCAGGTGGTGCCGGGGAGCATTCGTATACCCGGCTTCACCAGGCTGGGGAAGCCATTCCAGCTGGTCGACAGCCACCGAAGCGGCACCCATCATCATCCAAGGAATCAAACTCATAACTGAACTTTGTATACTCTGTTCCCCGGCACAAGTCAATCTAAATCCCTTGTTATTTTACAGGAAAATAGCGTTTCACCAGCGGTTCCTGCACGGCAAAGAGAGCTTCGCGGTCCGCCGGCTCATAATCCAGATAACCATGCAGGTGCGTGAGCCCGTGCACCATGTAGCGGAAGAGCTCTTCCTCCCGCGGCAGGCCATGAGCCGCAGCATAAGCGGCAGCGGTATCGCAGCTTACCAGCACCTCACCGTACGGGAAGGTAATCGCATCCGTGGCAGTGGGGTCATCCAGGAACTCGCCATGCACTGCGGCAATGGTCGGGTCATCCACGATGGAGATTTCCACAGTATCCAGCCCGCTGAGCACATGGTCGGGCCCCTGCGGAGTGGCCAGCAGCTCGGGCAGAAGGGCCTGCAAGGCCGCGCGGAAGCGCTCTGCCAGTTCTTCCGTCACCCAGTCGTTCTCGACGTTGACGTATACTTCAATCTGCGCTTGCATCACAGACCTCCTCTCGTTCGCGGCGTTTACGTTCTTTGGCGGCAGCGCGTGCCGCGCGGAAAAAAGATTGAAACTGCTCCAGGCAGGCATCGCCCAGCACCCCGCCCTGCACCGCACATTTGTGATTCAACGGCGGGTTTGAATCCAGCAGGTTTATCCAGCCACCGCAGGCGCCGCCCTTCGGGTCCGGTATGCCGAACACCACACGGTCCGGGCGACAATGCACCAGGGCACCGGCGCACATAGGGCACGGCTCCTTGGTCACATACACGGTGCAGCCCTCCAGCCGCCAGTCGCCCACGGCGGCCTCGGCAGCAGTCAGCGCCAGCATCTCGGCGTGTGCGGTGGCATCCTTGAGTGTCTCCACCTGGTTCCAGCCACGGGCAATCACGCGACCATCCTTCACCACCACACAGCCGCAGGGCACTTCATCAGCAGCGCGGGCCTTCTCCGCCTCGCGCATGGCCAACAGCATGAATTGCTCGTCCTCAGTCATGGTGGTACGGGAAAAAGAAAAAGCGGCCGGCAGGCAGTTCCCCGCCCGGGCCGACCGCTTCAGCGGTTTCAAATCTTACTTGATGGTAACGCGCTCATCGTTGTCCAGGATGTCCTGCAGCTCAGGCCAGCCCTCCTCGGTCTGGTTCTGGAACATGTGCAGGTACACGGAAACAGCACCGGCGGGATAGTTCTCGAACAGGGAGTCCACGGCCTCCTTCAGCTTGTCGGCCTCCAGCGTCTCGGGCAGCACATCCACCACACCGTGGCCGTTGTGCTCGATACCCAGCTTCTCGATGAAGCTCACCAGCATGCCCTCGTGCTTGCGAATCAACCACACCTGCAGCAGGTGGTCGGCAATCGTCTCAGCAGGCTTCCAGGCCAGCATCTTCTTAATCCATTCGAACTGCTCAGCCACCGGCTTCTGCTGCATGTACTGCGGACGAAGCTTCTTGAGGGCGCCCAGCTCGCGGAGAGCGGCGCGGTACACGTTGCGCTCCTGGTTGCGCATCCACTCAAGGAAGGCATTCACCGTGGCGTCGTCAGACTTCTGGAAAATCGTGTAGGACTTCATATGCGTGAGAAAAAGATAAACGTGGCAATACTAAATCACATCCCCACCGGTTTGTCGAGAACAAGCTTAGACATAATGTATCTTTTTATTATTGAAAATGACTTTCCCTGCTGTATAATTCCCGGCACATGAACGTCCGTATCGTCCAGAAATTAAACTACCGGCACTTCGAGGAAATGGAAGCACTGGAACTGCAATTCTACGGAGCGGAGTTCATCACCCCACCGCAGGAATCCTGGCAGTGGTACCAGCACCACCCGCACAGCACAGTGGCAGCTGCTGCCGATGACCACATCGTTGGCTTTGTCAACCTATTCCCGGTAAAAGAGCCGGTCTATCACGCACTGGCAAAAGGGCGCTTCAATGACCATTTCATGACGCTGGATGACGTGGCCGATATCACCGACACCCCGCTGCACATGTTTCTCTCCTGTGTGGTGGTAGCAGAAGCGGCCAGAAAATACGGAGTCACCCGCAAGCTGCTGAGAGCCGCAGCGCAGGCATACAACGGGCTCCCATGCCTGAGCGTCATCACCGACAACGTAACCGAGGCCGGCTGTGCATTCTCCGAACGCTACGGATTCACCCGCCGCTGCCGTTCTGACCACAACTCGTGGATATACGAACAGCCGTGGAGCTCTTTTGCCGACAACATAGGCGACCTGCTCAGGCCCGACACACCAGCATAGCCAGCAGAGCCGGCACTGCATTGAACCACCAGGAGCGAGTGCCACGCTCTGGCTGCCGGGGAAGAAGCGCTTCCAGGCGGGCATTTCGTTTGAAGCTCCAGGTCCGGCGGCGTAAGGCCAGATGCAGATTACGGCGCAAAAAGGAAACGACACTATTCTTGTTTTCGATTTCAGGTATCATAGGGCTGATAGGTAGGTTCAGGGGTTGTGCAGACTGCAGCCCCGACCACCTCACCCTGGTGTAACCGCGACAATGCAGCTGCATCCGTTGGCTCGGTTCAGGGTAGTCAGGGAGCGTCAACAGCTATATACTAACAAATCCCCGGCCCCATTTCAAGCAGGATTTTTCGGTTTGCTTAAATAAAAATCGCCGCTCGCGCCCCAAAGATTTTGTAAGCAATAGAAATATCAGCAACATTGAACGAAGCCCCCTCTGCTCGATAAATTGATGTTTGTCGTTGTCGGGGCACGGGACTTCAGTCCCGAA
>CALFTQ010000132.1 GCA_937916135.1 uncultured Verrucomicrobiales bacterium | reverse complement strand
TACTGATTTTTCGTTTTTTATACAGAAAAATAGTTTTTGTACTTGACACAGCATTCTCAATGCTAAAAATATTTCCCCTTAGACGGGAAACAAGGGGAAATTAACGCGTAACTCATTGATATATCCCAAAAAACTTCTTGTGCGGTGGGAACTGCGGGGATATCCTTGTGGGTACAAATTCGGGCACGCAGGTACAGTCTTGGGTACAGTTCCCAAACCCTGATTGCCCCCATAATATCCCAAATCAATATGAGTACAATAGTCAATCGCGGCGGCATCTGGCAGGCTCGATACACCGATGCCCAAGGTAAACAACATCGCACCAGCACCCACATCCCTGTCAAGGGTGGTAACGGGCTCACAGCTCGTGAGGCAAAGAAAGCAGCCGAATCTATCGCAGCAGGCCTGGAGGCCTCGGTAAAGGGTGCTGCTTCTGAGCGTATTATCCGTACCGTGCAGATGCAGCTGGAGACGGTGGGTATCGCGCGTAAGATTTCGGTGCGTGAGTGGTTTCTGGAGTTTCAAAAACGCCCGGAATTCCTGCACACGAATCTTCAAACTCAGCAGAGTTACGCGAAGGTGTTTCGGTCATTCTGCGAATGGTTAGGCAATGATGCCGATGCGCCTATTACTAAAATCAATTCTGCCCGTGTGGTGGATTTCCTCAACTATGAATCCCAGGAGCTGAAATACGCCATCGGCACCGTGATACGTCACCGCGCCGCCTTGCGTGTAGCTTTCAATAGCGCCGAACACAATGAGCTGATACAGCGCAACCCCGTACGTACAATCCGGCAATCCATGATTGAAAACGACCGTGAGCGTGAAGTCATCATGCCGTTCACGCACAAGCAGATTGCCACCCTAAAGAAAGAACTGCCGCAGCAGCTCCGGTTCTTGATGCTGGTGTGCCTGTATAGCCTTGGTCAGCGTCTCGCCGACTGCTGCCGCATGCGCTGGGATATGTTCGATATGAAGAAGAACTGGCTCATGCACACGACCGGGAAAACAAAGCGCCCCATGCTCACCCACATCACAAAGGAGTTCCATCAGCTCTTACGTGAGATTAAGACTCAGCAGCACATTGACGGCATCCACAATAGCCCGTATCTCTTCCCTCAATGGGCAGAACAAAAGCACCTGTGCATAGTCAGCGCCGCGTTCTGCGCTGAGTTGACCAGGCTCGGCATGCGTAAGCGCATCAAGCGCATCAACTCACCAGCTAAGGGACACAGCAAGGCTCATCACCGCCATGAGCTCTGCTTTCACTCTCTGCGTCACTATGTTGTGAGCACCCTGCGCTCGAATCCCGATTTCTCAGCCGATGTGGTACGCGACGGCGTTGGCCACAGCTCCGAAGAAGTGGAGCGCATGTACTTCGCAGCTCCCGATGAGCGCAAGCAGGAACTGGCCAGCTATATGTCGAGTATGGTCAAGGCCATGTAACGTGTCACCGCACCAGATGGAATGCCCCGGCAGATATCAACCTGCCGGGGCTTCGCTTTACTCTACAATCTGCGGCTGTTTTCTGCCTCTCGCAGGCTTCGCCACATGAGTCTCATCCTCATCATCCACACGCTTGTACACATCGCGTCCAAAGCGCGTCAGATTGCCCAGGGTGGCTGCTGCAAGCGTCAGACTGGACGCACAAGCCAACGGGCCCACCGTGCTGTTCTGAGCCCATCCAGACGCCCCACCAAGGGTGCGCATCAGGCCGGTCAGAGAGTTCAAATGCTTATCCCAACTGGCTCCCTTTTCCACGTTGCGATACACCTGCTTGCTGTACTTCCACAGGTCAGAGTATGGCACCACCATCTCCATCGGACTGCTCTGCGGCATATATCCACCGGCAATCTTATGCTTTACCCACTCCACGCCTGTACCGAACACCGGAACGCTGCCCAAGTCATTGAACACTATGTTTGTACCCAGGGTCAGCCACCATTGCGTTGCATCCTCATCATCACCTCCATACCCACGCATCCAGTCAACCAGTGCCAGAATGAGGGCGTTGAGCAGGCCATAAGAGAATGCCGCCACCCCCAACCTGGCATACTGTCCGTTCATGGCCAGGGCGATGTACTCACCCAGCTTGGCCAGGGTCTCAGACTTGAACATTGTGAGGAAGTTACCCAGGCATCCAGCCCATCCACCACCGGCTGTCCAGAAGTTCTGCTGCGTACGCAAGCGGGGCTGTGCCACACGGTCAACCATCAATCCTGCCGTCTGAATCGCTACGCGTCGCAGCTCTTCATCGGGTACCAAGCCGTCCTTGTTCTCCGCCTTTGCTTTCTGATAGACCACCTCTGCAAGTGCCAGGCATGCCCTGGTGTTGCTCTTCACGTCCACATAATGGATGGCATCCATGGCAGTCTCAGATACCAGTTCAGCTGTGCGTCCCAGCTTACCAGGCACTTTCTCATCCGGGGTAAGCATGGTTGCCCGCTCAATCTTACGCCCGCGCACGTTCTTTCTGCCGCGGATGTACGCCGCCTGCTGTATCTCCTCTAGGGTGATTTCAGTCGCACCGGTCATTGCCTTGGAAAGTGCGATGAGATAATCGCCGAATCCTACGCGATGATAGGTAAGCGTCTTGCACACCTCGCCGTTCTCGATGACCTTGGTGGGCACCAGACCACCGACCAAGCCGTGCAGAAGTGCGCTGACCTGCTTCACGATGGAATAGATGTTACCTGCCAGACGGGACACAGCGTATGCTGACAACAGCTTGCCGAATAGGCGGTTCATCAGGGCGTTCACTCGCATATCTGCCAGGGCAGCACCGTCCAGCATCTTCGTCCAGCCGGTGATGAGAGTGAGCGCGGCATCCCCCAGTTCCGCCCTGAGCCGCTTTTCAAACAGCGGATGGCTCAGTAGCGTTTTCCATTCCCGGGTGATGTGGCTGGTGCAGATGTAGTTGTTCTGCTCTTTCATCGTGCCGATGAATACGGTAGTTGCTGATGTCATCCAGTTGATTTTCTGGTTGTGATACTGACGCGGGGTGAGGATGCCGTACTTGCCGCACCCGATGCCGCCATTAGCATCACTCTGACCAGGATTATCGCCTCGGTCTTTAAGCGTGGAGATGTCGAACATGCCCCGGAAGTAATTCTCACGATGAGCGAACGGCACACCGTTGTACGCCTCATAGACTTCAGCCAGTAGCTTTCCATGCTCTGATAGCTTCTTTCTCATCGCGTACCCCCAGCGCAGCACGTCTTTCCCTACGTACTCGCGCAGCTGCTGCAAGGTGGATATGCTCAGCCCGTTCCCCAACATAAGATGGGCATAATCAGGCTGCTCAAACGTCAGGATTGCAAACATCATCGCCTCCTTTGTTGCCACAATTTCGCTCTTGTATGAGTACTCTGTGACCAGGCTGTAGTGCTCAGGGGTGCGCCCCTTTGCCTCACTATGCTTCACCATATCCTCCAAGCGGTAGATGATATCCTCACCGGGAATGACCGGCTTCTCCTGATTCTTCTTGGCTTCCTCCATCAGCCTGTCACGGCGTTCCTGACGCTGCTCTGGTGTCAATGCCAGCCAGACCTTTGCATCCTCTGCGGTGATACTGATGGTCTCACGCACCGGGATGTTGAGGAAGATGCCGGTATGTTCCGTCTGGTTGTTGCTGTTCACCCATGCGGCGATATCTTTCTCATTGTCCAGTCCGGTGATTTCATGCAGCGTATCATACAGCCATGTGTGCAGCTCATTCTGGAAACACAGCGTCTTTTCATGCGCCTCTGCAATAAGGCGAAGATGCCGGTCAGCAAACTCAGCACCCAGTTTCTTGCGGAGTGCCACCATCAGCTGGCTATAGCTCATGAAGCCCATGCCGAACTTTTTGACTTTGGTCAGATTGTCAGACTTCTCCTTGCTGTCATTCTCCTGGCGTGTCGCCTGCATCTCAGATAGTGGAGTAGTGAAGTTATTTGCCATTATCATTCGGGTATAATCCGCTCTTCTCCTCTCCTTATCCAATTTTCTCTTCCAAGAAGTACGGCCAGACGTCACCATCTCCACCATAGCCCCGCATGCTCTGCGTGCCTGTTCTACGCCCATGTTCGCCCAGCAGCCAAAGGTATGTGCCAGGAACAGCTTATCCTCCAGCTCTTCTTCCTGCTCAGCATAATTTTCATCCTCTGGTTCCAACTGCTCCAGGTCATGCTTCACCCCCTCGATGAGCTTGGCAACGTCATTTGCCTCCATGTCCATCAACTCGTATGCTCTCTCCATGCGGCGATAGCTGTCTGCATCCATCTTGCCTCTCGGCCACTTCTGACCGGCTTCTCGCTTGGGGTATGCCCGCTGTACAATCCAGTCAATGCGTTCACGCTCTCTGTCTTTGAGGAATAACTCCAGGCGGTAGATGGTCTCTGTCACCACCTTATCCATGGCGGCATCCAGACGTTCACCGGCAATCACGGCCAGCGCTTCCTTTGCCTCGGTATCAGTCATGCCGTTCAGCCTGTTCTGTTCATCCCGGCGTGACATGGCCTGGATGAACTTCTGGTAAATAGCACCTTTCAGCAGGGTCTGGCGGGGCACTTTGCCGTCCTGCATCATCTGGGCATACACAGCAGCCCAGCGCATCAGACCGTTGAATCGTCCCATGCGGGCATACTTCTCTGGCAGCACGTTCCGGGTCGCGGATATGAGTGCATTGAGCTCTCCCAGGAACTTCGCGCCTGAGCCCAGGCGATATCCCTCGTCACCGCCCATGGTTGCCCATTGTTCAGCAAGGCGTTTCCACTCCTTTGCAAGCAGTTCGCCCTGTTGCTCGTCAGCGCGGGTTTGCAGCAGGTGCAAGCCTGCCATAGTAGCCTTTTCCATCTGGAAACTTCCGGCCACGTTGAGTGCATTGTAGAAGTCGTCACGTTTTACGACAAAGCTCTCACCGGGGTATTCCATGCTCTCGGCGAACGGCGTGGCTTCTCGCTCTTCTGCTGTCATCGTACGGCGTTCGGCGGCAGCTCTGGCTTCCACCTCACCGGACAAGCGTCTGTACAGCTCTGTGTTGTCGTACTTATCCAGGCCATCCTGATATCCCATGTGGGTCAACACCCGTCGCACGGTGCCGGATGTGCCACCAATGGGGAATCCCTCAATACGCTGGATGACATGTTGCAGCTCATGTACCAGGGTGTTCAATGTCTGAGCCTCGGTGCGATTGCTGTTCACCCGGATGTATCCTAGCTCGCGCGGATTCTCCGGCATATACGTCACAGCACCTGATTTGTCTGCTTGCCCTTTGAACCATCGTACAGGCATGCGTTTCAGGCGTGGATACGCCTCAAACAGCTCAGGATAATCCAGCACGTCTGCCAGCTTATTTACAGCGAATACCTTGCACGTGCAATACTCCATGAACTTCTTGATATTGCCCCGGGTAGGGTGCACAAATGCCCTGTACAGGCCATCCTCTATCGCATACCAGCGAGACCCCGTATAATCAATGCCTCTACGTGCCAGGCGGCTCACCAGCGTTTTCCACAGCCCCTCAAGCGCATCTATCATGAACAGCTCGTCCTGGCTTGCCTGTGAGCTGATTCTCTGTGCATCGTGGTCGTATGCCTCCAGAATATCCAGGGCTTTCCGATGAACCGGGTGCAGTGTTACAGTTTCTTTGAATCCCATGATGGCGGCATACACCTCACCGATGTTCGCTTTTTCGCTGTCACCGTACTCGAACTGCTTGATTTTCGCCTGGCTGGCATCAATCTCAGCACGCGGTTCTCCATCGTCACGACCTTTGAACGCCTTTGCCACATAGTTCTTCCATGTCTTGGCTTTCTTGCCGATGACGTTGTAGGTCACGATGGCTTCGCCCTTGTGTTCCAGGGTCAGATTGAACGGTAATGAATCCCTTTCTGCCTGGCTCATACCCAGGCGAGACTGCACGTTGCGGGCTTCAATCTCTCCGGCCAGGCGGCGATACAGCTCATAGGGCTCCATGTCGTACTGAGCCATCACCTTTGCTGCCATGCTATGCTGTTTGTATAGAACATCATAGTGCCTCGATTTTATCGCTGCTACGCCACGGAATGCCAGCTTGCGAGACTTGAGTTTCCCCAGCGCTTCAATGCCTTTCTCGATACCGGCCAGCTCAAAGAAATGCACCACGGGCAGCACATAGTCCTCCATGTCCATCTGTAGCGTGCGTGCGGTATCTTCCTTGCGGAACTTCTCATACTGCATGGCGATATCGCGCAGGATGGCCTCACGAATTTCACCCGGTGAATGTGACAATCGAGAATGATAGAATCTCCGTCCGCTTCTCTTCCAAGCATTGGGATATCGGCGTAGCATTCTGGCCTCTTTCAGTAGGTCTCTGGCGATATCCACAGCTGAGAACCATCTCAATTCCTCCGCCACGTTCTCCATACTGCTCTTGGTAGCCTCCAGCATGTTCTTCACCTGGGTATAAACGTGCCGTGTGTTACCACCACGGGCGAACCCCTCGATGTCTTGGATGGCATGCTGCACCTCATGCAGCAGGGTACTGAGCATTTCTTCCTCCGTCTCCATCCTGGTATTCAGGTCTATCCAGTTGCCATGCTGGCGTCCGTTCAAGTTTTCCCCCAAGTCCGAGAATCCCACATGCACTCGGCGTAGACGCGGATATGCCTCAAACAGTTCCGGGTAGTCCAGGATATCGCCCAGCTCATAGGCCGTCACTCGTTTGCTCATATCGCGCAGCTCAGATTCCACATCGGCGTTCACCTTGCCTGATATCAGGCTGGCTGCCAGGGCTCGCAGCAGGCGGTCATTGGATTTCCAGCTGCCATATCCACCGGCATCATTCCCCACGGCACCGGCGTTTTTCAGGCGGTATATGATGCTGAGTTTTACCCTGTCTTTCTTGCTCTCATAGGCATTGATGTCCTCAGTGGTCAATACAGCGGCCAGTTCCTCTTCGCTCGCATCCTGCTCTGCCAGTTCATACCAGGCGTCCATTTTCTTACCCAGCGCGTCAAATTCCCTGATGAGTCGCATCTCCGCCTCGTTCAATTCGCCTGCAAGCATCCTGTGGTATAGATTGATGGCAGCGCTCTCAAAGGGAATCAGCTTCGCTTGGCTGGCATCAATCTCAGCTCGCAGTTTCCTGTCGTCACGTCCCTTGTAGGCTTTCTTTGCGTACTTCTTCCAGGTCTCGGCATTCGGCCCGATGACGTTATAAGTCACGATGGATTCCTGAGCCTTGTACTCAAGCGTATCATTGAACGGGTACTCCTCTCGTTGCTCCGGGGTAAGTATACGGCGCATCTCCACGTTGCGGCTTTCCTGTTCACCTGCCAGGCGCCGGTATAGCTCATGGTCATTCAGGCGTTCCAGGTTTGCCCACTTCTCATACAGCTGCATCAGCAGCTCCACATTCGGATTCTCGATAGCACCGGATTCCACCAGCATGTGGGCATCTGGCACCAGGTTCAACTGCTCGATGTACTGCTCCATCACCTCGGCCTCACCCATGACAATCTCCTCCAGGCGGGGCAGCGGTGGCATCATGAACAGCAGATATCCATCATACGTGTTTCGCTCCTCTGTCAGTTGCGTCAGCTGCATGTATAGGCGCTTCATAGCCGATGTCCACAGCTTGTCAATGTTGGCTTCACGGTTCGCGCCTCCGTCCAGCAGATTACCCCACGGTGTAGGCACCATGGAACCGTTCACCGGCTGCTTTAGAAACTCGTCCCTACTCATCGTGCGGTAGCGCAGCATCTGCTCGGCTACTCCCTTTGCCTTATCGCAAGCGGTCAGGAACTTCAATGTCTCCTTGGCTCTTTCCAGCTTTCGTACCGCGTCCCTCTTGTTCTTGTAGACTTCCCATCTGGCAGATTCCGGGTTGCCACCCCGTGCAAATCCCTCAATGCCCTGAACGGCATGCTGTATCTCATGCAGCAATACTTCCAGCACTTCGGCCTCATCCAGATTCGCATGCAGGGCGATGAGATTCTCTGCTTCCGAATAGAATCCGCTGTACTCCCATGCCTTGTGTCGCTCCACGCGTATGTTCTTCAACTGTGGATAGGCAGCGAACAGCTCAGGGGCATTGAATATGTCCCCCAACTTGCCGATGTACTGTATGCTGGCATTGGCTCTCAGGGTTTTATTCTCCTCCAGGTTCAGTATGCTGCTCGCTATCAGCTCATACCCTAATGCCTGCGGTTTGAGCCATGTAGCATAGCTGTGGTCTGGCAGATGTACACCCAGGGCTGCTTCTGCTCGGTGAAGCACACCACCGGCTGCACGGTGCTTGTTCACAATCTCGGTGAACAGCTTCTCTTCGGCATCGTTCAGACTGTACACCGGGCTCATGCGTGACATGTGGCGGCGGCGTGATATGGTCATGATGCTTTCCATCTCATCCCTCTCTTCCTGGGTGATGGTGCTGATGAATGCCTCCAGCTTCTCGGCCAGTTTCTTCTCGGGCTGTTCAATGCCCATCTCACGCCAGGGCTGCGTCAATCTCCACTCGTAGTCATGCAGCTCTGCGCGTTTCTTGCCGTCATCACGCCCTCGGAATGCCTTTTTGGCGTACTCTTTCCATGTCTTGGCATTCTTACCTATCACCAGATAAGTCGTCAGGCTTTCTCGGCGGTTGAAGCGCTTGCTCAGGGGGCGCACGCTGCCGTCCTCCTCATATATCACCGGGTCAATGCGTTTGACGTTGTTGCGGGTGTTGGCATAGGCGTTCTCGTGCCCGTCATCATATCCCCACTCGCAGATATCGTCACCGTTGAAGTACACCTGGCTCACGGGCACAGCACGCTCCACGATACGGTAGCCGCCGTCCACATTGGATTGCCCATGCATCACCGCATACAGGCGGGATGGCGTTATCCAGTCGCCGTTGATGAAGTTATCCCCTTTGACGTCCTTGGGCATGGCTCTGTACATGCGTACCAGCGGTTCACTCTTGCGTTTACCGGCTCTCCAGGCCTTTGCTGCCTGCAATGCCTCCCGCATCTTGTGGAATGATTCCCGATGCGCTGCATCGTCCAGGTCAGAATACATCCAGCCGTTTTCCCAGTAGTCATCGGGTAGGTAAGTGAATCCATCGACCATATCCAGCACGGATATACCGGCGCACGCCTCCACGCGTTCCTCTGCTGTCTTGTACCCGTCCGGACCAGGTGCCCGGTGCATCATGCGCCACTCTTCATCGGTGGTGTAGCCTTTCAGGGCGGCATACTCGCGTACCATGCGTGCTGCCTTGCCCATGTCGCCACTCTTCACAGCCTCCAGATAGTCGGCGTCCAGGCGTTTCAGGGCTTTGCTGGTCATGGCAAAGCTGCTGGGCTTCTCCTGGTTATGCAGAATACCTCTGGCCTTGCTCCTGGCCATGGTCACGTTTTTCTCAATGTGCCCAGGCTGTGACACTCCTTTCATCTCGGCGCTGAATAAGTCAGGCGTTCCATCATCCACAATCTCGCGGATTTGACCGTCCAGATACTCGTCTGCGCCCATGTCACCCTCTTCTTCGCGTCTGCGCTGTTCTTCTTCCTTACGTGCAAGGTAATGCCCCACGGGGTCAAGTGGCGTCACACCGTCCCACATCTGCGCCTGAGCTATCAGCTCCGGGAAACTGCCGATGGCTTCAAACTGTGCTTTCAGCTCGTTGAGGTCTGCCAGTCTTTCCTCATTCTCGGCTGAGGTAGCTGTGATGATACCCAGGCGTTCGGCCTGCGCTCTCTTCTCCTTGCTCAGTTTCTTACTCTGTTTGATGACGTCAATGGATTCTTTCAGCAGCTGCAAGTTCTTCTCTACGAACTTCGCCATGCGTTCCATGTCCTCTTCAAAGTCTGCACCCAGGTCGAGCAGTCCCTGGCGCTCTACCACGCGTTCCTTGTTGGCCAGCAGCTGACTCACCGCACCGATGTACTCCCAGCTCTTGCCCTGTTCCAGCAGCATCGCACAGCGTGTCTGGATGTCCTCAATGCGCTTCTTATCCTTGATGGTGTAGGTCAGCTGGCAGATGGTGTAGGCGTTCTTGGCGTTCTCGGCTGCGCTCTTTCCCAGGGCTCGGTTCTTAAAGCGCACAAACAGCTCTTCTGATGCGTGTCTGCCGATAAATGCGCCGGTCTTGGAGCGGCTTTCATTTCGCATCAATCCCTTTTCGCGTAGGATGCTGTCGTCATACCCGGTCTCGCGTACGTAGGTGGCTGCGGTCAGCTCGTCGGCCTGGTCATCGCGCATGTTGTTCTCGTAGTCCATCATACGTGCCCAGCGCTCGTCAAACTCCTCGCTCTCCTCGAATACGTAGCAGGGGTGAGCCTTGCAGTCTGTATCGCGCATCATGAGCTCGAATCGGTGGCGGCCTGACATAACGGTCAGCTCGCCGTTCTTGCGTTTGAATACGTACAGCGGTGCTGCCGATGCCTGGAACTTGCCCACCAGCTCACGCCCACGGATAACGCCATGCTTGCCTTTATCACCCACTTTCACCTGGGCGATACCATCCTTGAGCTTGTTCTTGTCAATGAGTCCCATCCAGTACTTGCCTGCCGGGCAGTAGATGCCCTGGTCGTCCTCAAACACACCGGCCATGCTCCCGGTCACCTTGGGCACATTGGTCATCCCTTGGCGCACGATGTTTTCCAGCTGGCTCGGTGTCACCGGATTCTCCATCTGTACGGGCGGCTTCTTGTCCTGGCGTTCAATGCCATCATACTCTTCCTGGGTCTGCTGCAAGGCATCTGTCACCATATTACCACCCACACCATGCACACCGTTCATGGCGGCATAGGTGGCTGCTCTGGCTTGTTTCCAGGCCATGATGTCTGCCTGCTCAATGCGTGCCTCTGCAAACACATCGCGCACCTGTACCCCGATATCTTCCAGCACTTTATCCAGCTGGCTCATCACCTTTGCGTCCTTACGCATGGCTGCGGCGTATGCCTTTCGCACGGTGTTGATGGCTGCTCCTGCGCTCACGTTGGCCTGCAAGGCTTTTCCCAGGCTCTGCATCCAGGTGGGCAGTACCGGGCTCGTGATGAACTTGCTGAGCGCCATGGTACTAAAGGCCTCTGTAATGCTCATGCGGTCGCCGTCCACCACTTCCTCTATCTCGGCCTTACTGTCGGCTTTAAGGATGGCTGCACGGGCTTTCTTGGCTATGTCCCCCAGTTCCTGCCAGGCCTGCTTCTCGGCTTCCTGGCGTTCCAGGGCGGTGCTTTCTCGCTGTTCTCCGGCGGCTTCACGTATGCCTGCCTGGTTTTCCAGTATTACCTGGGCTCGCTTCTGCACCATCATATCAAATACCGATTCTGTCACGTCCTCCAGGGCGCCGTAGTGCGTCACAGCTCCTTTCACGCCCATCAGGGATGAACCGTACACCTCGCGTCCGTCAATCTGCACCTTATACTCTCCTCGTGTGCGTGATATGCTGGAGCGTCCCTCTCCGGGTGCAAGGCCTGCCATGGCTTCTCGGTGCGCAAAGTTCTGAGCAAAGTCTGCCCAATACCCCCAGCTGCGCACCATACCTGCGGCCTCGTTCTTGCTCATGCGGGCGTCAGTTTCATTCATGCCCTCCTGGGTCAGTCCCTGGATGACGCCCATGGCATACTCGCTGATGTTCTGCGCGTCTTTCAGGCTCACATATCCCTGGTTGCGTATGGGGGTGGCTATTTCGTCAGGTAGTCCGGCGGTCACGTCTTCTATCTGCAATCCGTGCTGCTCGCCGGTCTGTTCCACCTGGCGCAAGGCTGCCGTACCGGCAATTACCGATGCGGCGTTGGATATCTCTTCTCTCAGGTCAATGATTTCTGCGTCCTGGTCAGCCCCAAGTCGTGCCTGGGTGGCTGCTACGCGCTTTGCATCTGCTTTGTCGATGGCGCTTTGCAGGTAGGCGTCTGCGTCCTCTGCATTCAGTACAAGCTCCATGGTCGTACCGTCCGTCTGCTGCTCGGTGATTTTGAACTGTCCGTTCTCTACGGCTTCCACATGGGGCACCAGTCCCTCTCGCTCGTACTCCTGCCACACAGCAGAATATGCCCTGGCAAGTGAGCTATCAGGCGCAAGCTCGGGGTCCAGACTGCCTTGTCCGGTCAGTACCAGCACCTCTCCGGCTCTCTTCATCTGGCGGGCTTTCTCCAGCATGCGCTGTCTCATTCCCTCGGTGTCCTCACGCCAGCCCTTTTCCACTTCTTCCTGGCCTCGCTGCATCGGATTCGGGTCGGCCATGATTTCGTCCACCACTTCCGGCCTCAATCCCAGGCTTTCCCACATGTTGCGGTTGTCCTGGAACCATTTGACGTTGGCTCTGATTCCCGGGTATGATGCGCCGGTCAATGCTGCTGTAAACATCGCAAGCGCTGCAACCTGAGTCGGGTCTTGCCAGGTCTCGGTTATCTCAGCAAAGGCCTCTTTCATGCTGCGGCTCTGGCCGTGGTCAATCCCCACCATATCCAGCAGCGCGTCACTTCCCATGGTGGCCAGGCCTTGTGTCAGGGGCTCGATGAAGCCTTCCTCCACCATACTCACCGCACCTTCATACAGCAGGGCGCGGCCTGTGCTCTTCTGTGTGGTGTTGATGACCCACCGGGTAAGTGCACCAGGTTTCAGGCCTCTACTCATGGCTCTGCCGGTCACATAGCGAGTGATGGCTGACAAGCCTTTAGACGCTACTTT
>CALFTQ010000131.1 GCA_937916135.1 uncultured Verrucomicrobiales bacterium | reverse complement strand
CCGGTGGTAAGTTCGGCCAAGGTGCGTACAAGTATTCCGGCGGTCTGCACGGTGTGGGTGCCAAGTGTGTGAATGCCCTTTCCGATTTCTTCAAGGCCGAAGTGCGCCGCGACGGCAAACGCCACGTCATTACTTTCGAGCGCGGCAAGACCACCGAGAAACTGCATGTGGTGGGCACTTGCCCGGAGGGACAGACCGGCACCGCCATCACCTTCCTGCCGGACCCGACCATCTTCACCGACACCACGGAATTCAAGTTTGACCTGCTGGCCCGCCGCCTGCGCGAGCTCGCCTTCCTGAACCCCGGCCTCGTCATCGAACTGGTGGACGAGCGCAGCGGCCAGGAGCGCACGGAGACCTTCTACTATGCGGACGGTATCCGTGAGTTCGTGAAGCAGCTGGGCGAGAACAAGACCCTCATCACCGCAGAGCCTATCGCCATGAGCGGCGTGCGCCACATCGAGGTGGAGTACGACGGCAAGACCATGGAGGACGATGTGATTGTGGACGTGGTGATGCAGTACAACGACAGCGACCGCTACCAGATCCAGTGCTACGCCAACTCCATTTTCAATGCGGATGGCGGAACGCACCTTTCCGGTTTCCGCAGCTCGCTGACCCGCGCCATCAACAACTACGCCAAGAGCAACAACCTGCTCAAGGATAAGGACCCCAGCCTGAACGGCGACGATGTGCGCGAAGGCCTGGTGGCCGTCATCTCCGTGAAGATGCCCAACCCGCGCTTCTCCTCCCAGACGAAGGATAAGCTCGTGAACACTGAAATCGAAGGTGTGGTGAGCAGCGTGGTGTACGAGGAGCTCAAGGAATACTTCGAGGAGAACCCCGCCGTTGCCAAGACCATCATCGACCGCTGCCTTATCGCCTCCCGCGCCCGCGAGGCCGCCCGCAAGGCCCGCGAAAGCGTGCGCAAGAGCGCCATGACGGTGGGCGGTGGCCTGCCCGGCAAGCTGGCAGACTGCTCCTGCCGCGACCCGAAGCTCAGCGAGCTCTTCATTGTGGAGGGTGACTCCGCAGGTGGTTCCGCCAAGATGGGCCGCGACCGCCGCACGCAGGCCATTCTGCCGCTGCGCGGTAAGATTCTCAACGTGGAGAAGGCCCGCCTGGATAAAGCCCTGGGCAGCGAGACGATTCAGAACATCATCACCGCCATCGGCGCCGGTATCGGCGATGGCGAGGGTGAAGGTTCCTTCGACCTGAACAAGGTGCGTTATCACAAGATTATCCTCATGGCTGATGCCGACGTGGACGGCTCCCACATCTGCACGCTGCTGCTCACCCTCTTCTGCCGCCACATGCCGCAGCTGGTGCGCGCGGGCTATCTGTACATTGCCCAGCCGCCGCTGTACCGCGTGATTCACCGTAAGGTGGAGCAGTACGTGCAGGACGAGGTTTCCCTGAACCGCAAGCTCATCTCCCTGGGCGCCGGTGATGTGACCCTGCGCACCCCGGACAAGAGCCGCGAGTTCGATGCTGATTCGCTCATGGCGATTCTGGAGACGCTCATCAACCTGCAGAAGTACGAGGGCAGCGTGGCCCAGCATGGCGGCGACTTCAAGGACCTGCTGCGCCACCGTGCCGGCAATGGCGCTTTCCCGCAGTACCTGGTGAAGGTGCGCTGCGGCAACGATGAGGAGGTGAAGTACTTCCAGTCCATGGAAGAGCTTACCGCCTTCTCCGATGAGAACCGCGACCTCTTCCTCTTCGGTGAGCCCAGCGAGGAAGAACTGGCTGCCAACCCGCTGCCGGTGCGCGAGGGCCCCAGCCGCCGCGCCCTGCTGCATGAGCTGCACGAGGCCATGGCCATCACCCGCGTGCTGGCCCGCCTGGAGGAACTCGGCATCGACCCCGCCCGCCTGCTTTCCGATGACGAGCCGGTGTACGAGCTGGTGGAGAACGCCCGCAACACCGTCACGCCCATCTTCTTCGTGGGCGATATTCTGTCCAAGGTGCTGGAAATCGGTGGCCGCAGCGTGACTATCACCCGATTCAAGGGTCTGGGTGAAATGGACGCCAAGGACCTGTATGCCACCACCATGGACCCGGAGAAACGCGAGCTGCTCCGCGTGCGTCTGGACGATGACAACGCCATGCAGGCGGACAAGATGTTCACCATCCTCATGGGTGACCTGGTGGAACCCCGCCGCCGCTTCATTGAGGACAACGCCCTCAACGTCCGCAACCTCGATGTGTAACCCCTAACCGATTTCTTACTGAATTATGAGTGAAACAAGAATTCGCCCGGTAGACGTGGCCGAGGAGGTTTCCCGCAGCTTCCTGGATTACTCCATGTCGGTGATTATCTCCCGCGCCCTGCCGGACGCCCGCGACGGCCTCAAGCCCTCCCAGCGCCGCGTGCTCTACGCCATGCATGAGCTCGGCCTGGTGCCCAGCAAGGGCACAATCAAGTGCGGTAAAATCGTGGGTGACACCATCGGTAACTATCACCCGCACGGTGACCAGTCCGCCTACGGCACGCTGGTGACCATGGCCCAGCCCTGGAACATGCGCGACATCCTGGTGCAGGGACAGGGTAACTTCGGTACGCCGGAAGGCGACCCGCCCGCCGCTATGCGATACACCGAGGCCAAGCTGAGCCATCTGGGTGTGGCCCTCATGGATGACCTGGACAAGGATACGGTGGATTTCCAGCCGAACTATGATAACCGCCTCACCGAGCCCGTGGTGTTCCCCTCTGCCTTCCCGAACCTGCTGGTGAATGGCGGCACGGGTATTGCCGTGGGCATGGCCACCAACATGGCTCCGCACAACCTGGGTGAAGTGGTGGACGGCATCTGCGCCTATATCGATAATCCCCTCATCACCAGTGAGGCCCTGCGTGCCTACATCAAGGGCCCGGACTTCCCCACCGGCGGCTATGTGCTGGGTTACAAGGGGATTGACAGCTACTTCCGCACCGGCCGCGGCAGCGTGCGCATGCGTGGCAAGATGGAGGTGGTGACCAACGAGAACGGTCGTGAGTTCATCCACATTTCCGATGTGCCCTACGGCGTGAACCGCGCTGTGCTGCAGGAACGCATTGCCGAGCTGGTGCGTGATAAGATTATCACCGATATTGCCGGTATGCGCGACCTGACGGACTACATCGAGATTGAGCTGAAGCGCGATGCCCGCCCGCAGGTGGTCATCAACCAGCTTTACAAGCTCACCAGCATGGAGACTTCCTTCTCCGTGAACATGCTGGCCATTCACGAGGGACGCCCGAAGGTGCTCACCATGAAGGATGCCATCAACTTTTACGTGGAGCACCGCCGCGAGGTGGTGGTGCGCCGCACGAAGTTCCTGCTCCGCAAGGCTGAGGACCGCGCCGAGGTGTTGGAGGCTTACCTCATTGCCCTGGCCAACATGGATGAGTTCATCCGCATCATCCGCGATTCGAAGAACCGCGAGGACGCCCGCAACCGACTCATGCAGTTCAGCTTCCCGGTGGAGCTGGCCCGCGGCCTGGGTATCCTCATCCACAGCCAGCCCTCCGTGCAGGGGGATAAATACATCTTCACCGAGCGTCAGGTGAATGCCATTCTGGAACTCCGTCTCTACCAGCTCACCGCTCTGGAAAACGACAAGATTTCCGATGAGTACAAGAAGCTGCTGGAGCTCATCGAGGACTACCTGGACATCCTGGCCAATGAGAGCCGCGTGCTCGGCATTGTGAAGGACGAGCTGCGCGTCATCAAGGAGAAGTATGCCACCCCGCGCATGACCCACATCATCCCGTTCGAGGGCGACATGGCCATCGAGGACCTCATCCCGAACGATTCCATGATTGTGACCATCACGCACAGCGGCTACATCAAGCGCACGAACTCGGATGAGTACCGCCTGCAGGCCCGCGGCGGCAAGGGTATCAAGGCCGCCACGACCAAGAGCAAGAAGGATGCCAACGACTTCGTGGAGCACCTCTTCGCCGCCCAGAATCATGACTACATCATGTTCTTCACGAATACCGGCCGTGTGTACGTGGAGCGCGTGTACGAGATTGACGAGGCCGCCCGCAGCGCCCAGGGCCGCTCCATCAAGAACCTGCTGGATATGCAGGCGGATGAGCGCATCGCCGCCATTCTGCGCCTGGAACGCCGCGTGAGCGAGGATGGCAAGGATATCACCTTTGCGGAGGATTCCGGCAACGTGGTGTTCGCCACCAAGGACGGCACGGTGAAGAAGACCGCCCTCAACGACTTCGTGAACTACCGCAAGGCCGGTATCATCGCCATCAACCTGGAGGAAGGCAACACACTCGTGAATGCCGCCCTCACCTCCGGCTCGGATGAAGTGGTGCTCGTCACGCACGATGGCATGAGCATCCGCTTCAGCGAGAGCGATATGCGTGCCCAGGGCCGCAACACCATCGGTGTGCGTGGTATCAAGCTGCGCGAGGGCGACTATGTGGTGGCCCTGGCCGTGGTGCAGCAGGATGCCAACCTGCTCGTGGTTTCCGAGAATGGTCTCGGCAAGCGCACGCCCTTCGATGAATACCGCCCGCAGAGCCGCGGTGGTATCGGTATCAAGACCATGAACTGCACGGATAAGACCGGCCGCGTCGTCTCCGCCACCACCGTGACGGATGCCGATGAGCTCATGATTATGACCACCGGCGGCCAGTCCGTCCGCATGAAGGTCGATACCATCCGCGAGACCGGCCGCGCCACCCAGGGCGTGAAACTCATCACGCTGGATGGCAAGGAATCCATCCAGGAAATCACCCTCGTCATCCCCGATGACGATGAGGATGAGGAGGAAGCCACCGAAGCCCCGGAAGGCGACTCCGCCCCCGCCGATGAGGCCGAAGCTCCCCAGGAGTAAGGCTCATTCGCCAGATTGACCAACTCATAAGTGCCACCCCGCCTGCCTCCCCGGCCGGCGGGGTGGTTGCGTTTTTTCTTCCATCTTGCCCCAAGTCCGCCCGCAGGGCGGATATCGTCTTGCCGCAGGCAAGATATCGTCCGGCGCTAGCCGGATATCGTTTATTCCAGTGGCGCTTTGTCAAGGAGGTTCCGATGAACGCTATCCGGCGGTCACGCGTGTCCCAAAGATTTGGTAAGCAATAGAAACATCAGCAACATTTTGGAAGAAG
>CALFTQ010000130.1 GCA_937916135.1 uncultured Verrucomicrobiales bacterium | reverse complement strand
GGGGGCGGGGGTGGCAGCGGCCTTCTTGCGCGTGGTGGTGCGCTTGCGGGCGGCGGGCTTCACCTCAGCTTCGGGCTGGATGTTTTGTTCAGGGGCCATGGGTTATGGTATGGTGTTTTCTGTTTGGATGGGCGCGTTCGGGGCGACATTGAAGGACCATTCGGCCTTGTGGCCTTTGCCATCAATGCTCTTCCAGGTAACGTGCACGGAGAGGGTCGGCATGTAGATGCGGCAGGGCAGCACCCACTGGATGGTGCGGGAGGCTTCGTCCACCTTGGCGGGGACACGGCCGAAGCCGCTCACTTTCATCTGCACGGTGGAAATATCTACGCCTTCCACGCCGCTCATATAGGCTGCGATGGATTCAAAATCCGGCGCGACGGTGGACTGGGGCTTCGGGAAAACAGCAAAGGGGGGCGGCGGCGTATCTGCAGGCAGAGAGCCGGGGCCGGCCCCGGTGGAAACGCCGGTACCCAGCTGAGCCGCCCGAAAATCGACCGCACGCCGGAAAATGGAGCTGTCGTTTCCGAAGATCATATAGCGGTGAATCTGCAGCGGGTCCTCGGTCACGGTCACCTTGCCGGGCAGCACGGTGAAGGCTGCCACATAGCCATAGCCAGGCATACGCTCGAGCATGCCGGGGGTTACATAGCCGCCGGGGTAGCAGTAGGTATTCACCGGGCCGAACATTTCGCTGAGCTTTTTCTGAGATTCGCCCAGCTCGGCATCTACCAGGGCGGCGTAGGCCTCAGGCCCTTGTTTTTCTGTCTTTTTCCAACTGCGCGGGTAGAGATGGCTCACAGAGTGGCTGCCCACGGTGGCACCGTTGGCCTGCATCTCCTTCACCTGTGCCGGGCTGAGGCTGTCGCCCATGCCGGTGATATACTTCGTGTACAGAAAGATGGTGAAGGGATAACCGAATTCCTTCAGGATGGGGTATGCTTCGGTATAGACGCTTTTCCAGCCATCATCCAGGGTGATGAGGGCGCAGCGGGCCGGCAGGGTGCGAGCCCCGAGGCGCCAATCCAGGAATTCCTGCATGCTGATGACGGTGATACCGGCGCGGCGCAGATATTCCATCTGTTCGCGGAATTCGGAGGTGCGCATGAGCATCTGCGAGACGGGGGCTTTCTTGCTGAAATTGTGGTAGCCCAACACGGTCACGCGGGTCTGGTCCCGGGGCACATCCAGCACTTCGTCCGGTTCCACTTCCTCGGCATAGTCCTCTTCCTCCGGCGGCTGGGCAGGTGCTTTGGGAGCATCCAGGAAGGCGGCGCTATCCACGGCATCCAACGTGAGCGGGTCCAGGTTCATGGGCAAGGGGTCAAACTCCTGTGCATGAGCTATCATGCACATGGTAAGCAGCAATCCCCGTAGTAATGCCTTCATGGAGACTACACTAGCAGGAAACCAGCGCGGACGCAAGTCTTTATTACGTCACATACTATGAGCACCACGCGAGCCCCAAAGATTTTGTAGAGAATATAAATATCAGCAACATTTTGGAAGAAGCCCCCCTCATCTCGATAAATTGATGTTTGGCTTTGTCGGAGCACGGGACTTTAGTCCCGAAATCACGGTGCACCTAATCGGGACTAAAGTCCCGTGCTCCGACAAAGCTCACTGCCTGCTTTCAATTTGGGTTCGCGCGTGCGCATAATACGTCATTATGCAGCAGGTTCGCCATTTTTAGCTATGCAGGGCGCGTGGGTTATGGTAGAATGGCGGGCAGATGATAGATTCCTCCATAATCTGCCGCCCGACGCGCGACACATTTGTACGGTTCGGGATTGTGCTGCTGGCATTTTTCGGTTTCGGGCTTTATTTTTTCTACGATGGCTCCGTGGGCTACCGGAAGGCAAATGAAGTTTATTTTTCCTACCAGGCTTTTGCCCGGCTTGGAGCCGAGGCGAGCCGGGGCAGTCTGGGGGCAGACCTGACAAAGCCGCTGATTGAGGCCGAACAGGTGGACGGCGAATGGATGGTGGAGGGGAAATACCCCCTGCCCGTGGGCTGCGAGGCGGTCCGCTCCACCCCGGAGGAAGCCGCCGACCACGCCGCCATGAGCAAGAGCTGGGCCGATTGCTGGACGGCCTACACCGCCCGCATGCATTTCCCGGTGAAACCGGCTGAGCATGCGTTTGATACGGCAGCCATCCGCGAGCAATGGCTTGCCGGCGGGGTGTGCATGTGCATCAGCACCGTCATCATATACTTTATTCTGCGCACGCGCCGCCGCGTGATGGCGCTGGAGGGGAACCTTGTGACAGCCGCCGGCCAGCAGTTCCGCGTGGAGGAGATTTCCCGACTGGATCTGCGCCAGTGGGGCAAGGGGTACAAGGGCGTGGCCTATGCCACGGTGAATGGCCGCAAGGTGCGCCTGGACGGCATGACCTACGGCGGGTTCGACCCGGCTGCCGGCCAGCCGGCCGAGGCTTTTATGCAGGCACTGCTTGCCCGCTACCAGGGCGAGGTTCTGGAATATGAGCAAAATAAGGAAACAACCGGCTGAACTGCACCTGCGCAAGATGGCACACTGCTTTCTGCCAGCGGCACGCAGCTGCGGCAGAAAGCTGCTGCATGCCCTGGTCTCGCGGTGCATAGCGGTCACGCTGCTGCTGCTCACCATTGCCACTGAGCTGGCAGTGCTGGGGGTGGGGGTGACGCGGCGGCTGGATATGGCCTATGAACGCTCACTGGAGGTTTCGCAGGCGCAGCTGGCCGTGATTGAGGCGCGGGAACTGGCCCAGCTGGAGCAGAACACAGAGGGCTCTGCCGGCATTGCGGCGGCCCCGGATGCCGGCGCCGAGGCTGAGGCACCACCACCGCTGCGCGTGCGCGATGTCGATACCATCCTGGCGCAGGAGGGCGGGCTGGATTTCATGGAGATGGAGCAACCCGCAGAGGATTCCGCCCCCGCATCCCCGGCAGCAGAGGAGGCCACCGGCCAGCTGAGCGCGGAGGACAGAGAGGAGGTGGACCGCCTCATCCGCCAGGGGGTAAGTGCCATGACCGCCGGAGACATGCGCCAGTGTATCCTGAGCCTGGAGGAGGGCTCCCTGCTGGCCCCGGACCACCCCGCCCTGCTCTACTACTACGGCATGGCGTATGACAAGCTGCTGAACCCGAAGAAGGCCCGCGAGTATTTCACCCGCGTGTTCCAGATGCGTGACCGGGCCGGCAGTTATTTCAAGCGGGCGGCGCACCGGCTGACTTATGGGTTTGACCAGGCCGGAGCCATGCGTGGCAAGCTTTCATTCGGCCCGCACCAGGTGAAACACAGTTACAGCCCGGACACCGGGGAGCAGGTGAATATGCTGCTGCCGGTGCTGCTGGCCCCGGGGGAAGAGGTGCGCCCGGATGATATCTACATCACTATCCAGTTCTTTGATCTGGTGAGCGGGCGGCGCATTGAGTTCTCCCGCATGGCAACGCCGCAGCTCACCTGGCAGAGCGAAAAGCCGGACTGGAGCAACTGGGAGGAAAACCTGGTGGCGCAGTACAGCGTGCCGCCACTCACCCAGGAGCAGCTGGATGCCTACGGCGACCTGCGCTATTACGGGTTCACCGCCAAACTTTACTATAAGGGCGAACCGCTGGATTGCATCAGCTCTCCCGCTGCTCTTATTCTGCAGGAGCAGCTGCTGAACAACCGCCGGCGCCGCCAGCAGTACGCCCCCACCAACTCCCTGCTGCCGGATGACGGCCTGGTGCCGGCCTATGAAGAGGCCATGCCGGCCAGCGATTTTCTACCTGAACTCCCGCTCCCGCAATGAACCCGATTTTCCCCGACCTGCCCCACACGCTGGGGGTTTACACGCTGACGCAACTCATCGAGCTGCGTGAGAACAGTGCTCTCTATGAGGCGCAGCAGACGCATGTGGACCGCACGGTGGTGCTGGAGGTGCTGCAGCCCGGTGTTTCGCACGCTGAGGAAGTGGCGTTTCTGGCGCAGGCCCGCCACCGGGTAGCCACCAGCGGGATTCCCCACGTGGCGGATGTGTTCGAATCCCTGCGTTCGGATGGTATCTGGTTCCTGACTCAGGAGCGGCCACTGGGGCGTTCGCTGGCAGCCATGGCAGCTGCCGGTGAAAAGCTCAGCGTGCAGCACATATGCCGGGTGATTGAGGCTGCCGCGGAGATGTACTCCGCATGCATGCAGGGCGGGCTGTGCGCCATGCCGCTGGCGGCTTCCTCCATTTTTGTGGAAACGGGCGGAGAAGTGCATTTTCTCTCTCCCCTGGTGGAGGGGGCACCAGCCGCTGCCGCCAGCCAGATGCAGGCAACTGCTGCCGCTCTCCGGGCTGTATGCCCGGAAGAAAAGGTACCCGGACTGGGGCGGGCCCTTGCGCTCCTCCAATGGCTCCAGGAAGGCCACGAAGGCCGTTTCATGGAGTGGGATGAACTGAAAGAAACGGCTGCAACCATCATCTCCCAGCTTCAGCAGAATGCCGGCCCGGACAGCGCCGCCCCCCTCCACCGGCGACTCGCCGAGCGGGTGGGAAAGCACCCGCAGGTGCAGCAGCTGCGCGGTTTTCTGGGCAGGTGGGGAAGCTACGTGGGCGCAGCGGCCGGCGTGGTCGTGGTGATGAGCTGCATGGGCACCATGTTCGGCATGGGCGACCCGGTCACAGCCGGGGCCAGTGGGGATTCCGGCATTTTCTGCCACCAGGCAGGCAAAAACGAGCTGGTGATGCGCTTCCCAGTTACGGTGCAGGAATATGCGGATTTCATGCAGGAGTTCGAAGAGATGGATGAGGACGAGAGGCAGGAGCTCAAAGGCTCAGTGCCTGGCAACTGCGGCTCGCTTATCCCCCGGAACTGGGAACAGCAATGGGAGCGTGGGGATCCGGGCGCGCCGGTCACAGGGGTCTCTTACTGGCAGGCCCTGCTCTACGCCCGGCAAAAAGGCGCAAATCTCCCCACCGCGCAGCAGCTCCAGACCGTACTGGGGGTCATCCCCGGCTACCTGGATATGGAATGGAGCCGCACTGAACAGGTGGCCCCCCTGCCCGGCATCTACTCTGAGGCCGCCTGTCTGGTGGTGGGTATGCAGGGCAATGTAATACCTGTAGGCAGCCGCGACTGGAGCGATTCCCGCTGCGGCTTCCGCATCACATTTACTGAAGAATAGAAAGAAAATCATATGAAGACCATATATCAATTCCTCCTCACGTTGGTATGCCTTCTGCTGAGCAGCCAGGCACTGGCCCAGGTGGAGCTGCGGCTCCAGCCCGTCCGCAAGGATTTCATCGTGGGCGAACAAGTGGAGCTCCGCCTCACCATCATCAACCAGACGGACGCCTCCATCACCCTGAAAAACACCCCCGGGCGCCCCTGGCTCAACTTCAGCGTGACCAAGCGCGGCGAGAGTGGCCCGGTCTCCCCGGTTGCCACAGCGCGCTTCCCGGAGCTGGTGCTCACCCCTGGTTCCACCCGCTCGTTTGAGTTCAACCTCAAATCGATCTACCGCCTGAGCACCGCCGGAAACTATGCCGCCGTGGCCACCATCCGCATGCCGGATGGCCAGACCACCTACAGCTCGAACCGCGGGCTCTTTACCCTGACAAATGGTGGAAAGGTGCGAGAGTTCAATATCCAGGCCCGCGGGCAGCGCATCGTGATGAGCCTGCGCCTGGCCATGGTAAACGGCAAGCAATGCCTCTTTGGCCAGGCTGTCAACAAGGACACGAACCAAGTGCTCGGGGCCTGCTACCTGGCCGAATACCTGAATTTCATGAAGCCCAGCGTGCTGCTGGACAGCGCGCAGAACCTGCATGTGCTCTGCCAGTCCTCGCCGGATTTCTATACCTACTCCGTGATGAATACACACGGCAACCGCTCCTCTGCCAAGCTGTACAAGCGCATCGGCGGCCAGCCGGTGGATCTCATCAGCACCGGCAAGGGGATCATGCCCGTCGGCCTCTTCCCCTACGTTGCCCCCAAACCCGGCAGCGAGAAAATTCGCAAAGCTTCCGAACGTCCCTTCTAAACCGCCATGTCTACCCCGACCATCGCCATTGTCGGTCGCCCGAATGTGGGCAAATCCGCCATCTTCAACCGCATGGTGGGCCGCCGCATTGCCATTGTGCATGACCAGCCCGGCGTGACCCGCGACCGCCTGTGTGCCCCGGTGCGTATCACTGATTTTGATGCCCTGGTGGTGGATACCGGCGGTATCGGCAGCACGCTGGACGACGGCTTTGCCGCGCAGGTGACCCAGGAGGCGGATATCGCCATGAACGCCGCGGACTACATCATGTTCGTGTGCGACTGCCGCGACCACCTCACCCCCATCGACCGCACCATAGCGGCCCACCTGCACAAGAGCAAGGTGCCGGTGCTGCTGGTGCTGAACAAGGCCGACACGGAGAAGCAGGAGCTCAACCTGGGCGAGTTTTCCGACCTGGGCTTTGCGGACTATGTGTTCACCTCGGCCGAGCATGGCCGCGGCTTCCCCCGCCTGGCCGATAAGCTGAACGCCATGCTCAAATCCCTGGGGGCCACGCCCAAGCAGGCCGAAGCCGCCGCCGATGCGACCCCGCAGGACGAGCCCGAGCAGGAGGAGGTAACGGCGGATTCCCCCATCAAGGTGGCTATCGTGGGCCGCCCGAATGCCGGTAAATCCTCGCTGGTGAACGCGATTCTGCAGGATAAGCGCACCATCGTCTCGAATGTGGCCGGCACCACGCGCGATGCCATCGATATCCCCTACATGCGCGGTGAGCAGGGCTATGTGCTCATCGATACCGCCGGCATGCGGCCCCGCAGCAAGCGCGATACCTCGGTGGAGGTATTTTCTGCCATGCGCAGCGAGCGCGCCATCCGCCGCGCGGATATCTGCCTGCTGGTCATCGATATGGCCGCCGGGGTCACCCAGCAGGACCGCCGCATCGGTTCCATCATTGCTGAGGAGAAGAAACCCTGCCTCATCATCGTGAACAAGTTCGACCTCTACTGCCCGGATGCCCCCATGAGCGCCCGCAAGGAGGCCGTGAAGGAGCACATCAAAGAGAACCTCTTCTTCCTGGACTACGCGCCGGTGGCCATCGTCTCCGCCAAGGATTCCTGGGGTATTGATTCCATCTTCAAGAGCATTGCTCGCGTGCAGCAGGAGGCGCTCAACATGCCCGGCACCGGTGAGCTGAACCGCCTGCTCCAGCGCGCCATGGAGATGAACCCGCCCGGCCAGCACCGCGTGCTCAAGAAGCGCCTGAAGCTCTTCTACGCGACCACGGCGGTGAACGAGAAGTACACCACCATCCCGGTGCCCACATACGTGCTCTTCGTGAACGACAAGCGTCTGCTGGCCGACAGCTATGCCCAGTACCTGCGCAACACCATCCGCTCCCGCATCAAGGCGGCGGGTGTGCCCATCGTGCTTTCACCCCGCTCCCGCGTACGCCATGATTAAGAATCTGCTGCTCATCAGCATGCTTGCCTGCACCCTGCAGGCTGAAACCATCACCGGCACCTGCAAACGCGTGGTGGACGGCGACACCTTCGTCCTGAATGACAACACAACCGTGCAGATATGGGGCATTGATGCCCCGGAGCTGAAACAGTCTCACGGACAGGAGGCCCGCACCTGGCTGCAAAACACCATCGGCCTGAAAGGGGTTGAACTCCGCATCAAGGTCAAGGGAACGGATGACAAAGGCCGCACCCTCGGCATGGTGTACATCCAGGGCAACCAGAGGCGCAACTCCAACATCGGCACGCTGATGGTCAAAGCCGGCATGGCCTGGTTCGATGATTATAACGCCCCTGAAGCCGGTCTGGCGGATGAAATGGAGAAGGCCCGCAAGGCGAAAAAAGGCCTCTGGGCGGACGAGAACCCGGTGAAGCCCTACCTCTTCCGAAAAGGAGAGCTGCAGCCGGCTGAGCAGGCTGCCGAACCGGCGGCAGACGAAGTCATATGCCACTACGTGCAGGATGGCGATACCTTCAAACTGCCCGATAATGAGACACGGGTGCGACTGTGGGGCATCGATGCACCGGAAAAAGGTCAACCCTATGCTGACAAGTCTCGAGACCGACTGAAAGAACTCTGCGAAGGGAAAGCAGTGCGGCTTGAAATCAAAGATACGGACAGGTACGGGCGGATAACAGCCATTGTGTGGAAAGGGAAAACCAACATCAACCTCCAGATGGTGAAGGAGGGGCTGGCCTGGCACTATGCCTACTACGCCCCGGATGCCAAAGACCTGGCCGCCGCCGAAAAAAACGCCCGCAAGTCTCGCAAAGGCCTGTGGAAGGATAAAAACCCAGTGAACCCTTACGAGTTCCGCAAGCGGAACCGCGAAAAATAAGTACCTTTTTCGGAGCACGGGACTTCAGTCCCGAAATCACGGTGCATTTAATCGGGACTAAAGTCCCGTGCTTCGACAAAGTTCCTCCCCCGCAAGCAGCAAGACCGCCAGAGGGAGGTCTTGCTGGTGCGGGCGGCATGGGAAACATGAAGCTTTTTCAAAGCCGCGAGATAGCCGAAAGGATGGCCGCGGGGTACAGAATGTGCTCCTGCACCTGGATGCGGGCGTGGAGGGTCTGCGGGGTGTCATCCGGCAGCACGGGTACGTAGGCCTGCATGAGAATCTCTCCGGTGTCCATGCCGGCATCCACATAGTGCACGGTGCAGCCGGCCTGTTTGGCGCCGGCATTGAGCGCCTGGGTCCAGGCTTCCACGCCCGGGAAGGCGGGCAGCAGCGCGGGGTGGATGTTCAGGATGCGGCGGGGGAAGGCCTCCAGCAGCGGTGCCTTGACCAGGCGCATGAAGCCTGCCAGGCAGATGAGGTCGATATTGAGCTCCTGCAGCTTCCTGGCCAGGGCTTCCTGCACCTCCAGCGGGAACTTGTTCTTGAAGCCTCCGCAATCCATGTATTCGGCCCGCACGCCGTGCTGGCGGGCACGCTCGAGTATGTAGGCATCCTCGTGGTCAGAGAGTACGATAACGACCTCGGCATCGAGGCGGCCATCGGCAATGGCATTGAAGATTGACTGGCAATTCGAACCAGACCCGGAACCCAATACGGCAAGACGGAGACTCATAACGCCGCTCATTCTACCTGAAATGAGCGTTTTGTCAATGCAAATCGGGCGCGTCTCCCGGAGGAAACGCGCCCGATGGGTAAAAGCGTGTATTCGCTCAGCTTGCGAGGACGATGGCGCCGGCGAGCACGAAGGCAGAGATAATCACCCAGAGGATGACAAGGCCGCGGCCTTCGGCAGCCTGGCCGGTGCCCTGCAGGTGGCTGTACTTGCCACGGATCTTGCCCTTCTTCATGAAGCCATCGTAGTTCTTCTGCAGGAGGGTGGCCTCCACCTGGCGCATCATATCCAGCAGCACACCCACAAGAATGAGCAGCGAAGTACCACCGAAGAACTGGGTGACCAGCATGGGCAGGCCGCCCCACACGGAAAGAAGGCTCGGCAGGAAGTAGATGAGGGTCAGGAACAGGGAGCCGGAGAAGGTCAGGCGGGACATGGTGGTGTCCAGGTACTGAGCGGTGGGGGGCCCGGGACGCACGCCGGGAATGTAGCCACCACTACGCTTCAGGTCCTCAGAAATCTGCTGCGGCTGGAACATCGTAGCCACCCAGAAGTACGAGAAGAAGTAAATCATGATGGCAGAGATGATGTAGTAGGGGAAATCGTTCGGGGAGAGCCAGTTGGCCACCACGGCATGCACCCAGCTATCCTGGGAGAACATCTGCTGCACGAGCATCTGCGGCAGGGCCAGGATGGCGGTGGCGAAGATAACGGGCATCACGCCGGAGTAGTTGAGCTTGAGCGGCAGATACTGGGTGCCACCCTGCATCATCTTTCCGTGGCCCATCACACGCTTGGCATACTGCACCGGAATGCGGCGCTGAGCCTGGCTCACGATAACCACCAGGGCCACCACCAGCACCATGAAGAGGATGAGGGCCACCATGCCCAGGGAACCCAGCGGGTTCACCTCGGTGCCCTTCATCACGCAGGTCTTCCATGCCACGGCAAAGGCACCGGGCAGTGCGTGAATGATGTTCACGGAAATGATAAGGGAGATACCGTTGCCCACACCGCGCTCGGTAATCTGGTCACCAATCCACATGAGGAACATGGTGCCGGTCACGATGATGAAAATCGTGGTAAGGGTGAAGATTATGCCGGGGTTCATCACCAGGTCATTCGCATTCAGACCGATGGTGGAGGGGTTGCGCAGGGTCTGGGTGAGGAAGTAGCCCTGGATGATGGCAATGATGATGGCCAGGATACGCGTGTACTTGGTCATCTTCTGGCGTCCGCCTTCCTCGCGCATCATCTTCTGCCAGGAGGGCAGCACGGCGCCCATGAGCTGGGTCATAATGGAAGCGGAGATGTAGGGCATGATACCCAGGGCGAAGATACCGCACTGCTGCAGGCCACCACCGGAGAAGATGGTGAGAATCGAGCCGAGTGCGCCAAGGGGGCTGTCGCCTTCCTTGGAGGCTTCGGCCACGCAGCGGGCGAGCTCAGCCACGTCCACGCCCGGGAGCGGCAGGTGAACACCAAGGCGCACGATGACAATCATGGCCAGGGTGAAGAGGATGCGGCTCCGGAGCTCCGGTACCTTCATGGTATTAGCAAATGCTGAAATCATGGTTTCCTGGGATGTTAAGATTAATTTGAAATCTGATAGTGCAGCGAGTGGTGGTGCGGCAGCCCGGCATGCAGCTGATTTATCACGCACCGGATTGATGCTTAGAAAGGTATGCAGATTTAAAAAATCCCTTCCCTTTCTTACACAGGTGCCGGGCAGCGCTGCGCTGCCCGGCTCTGTGTCAAGTTTTGCAAAGGCTCAGCAGCTGAGCCTGAATCCTTTACTGGGCGCTGAGCACCGTGAGGGTGCCACCGGCGGCCTCGATCTTGGCAGCAACGGAAGCGCTGGCGAAATCGACGGTCACGTTCAGAGCCTTGGAAAGGTTGCCATTGCCCAGGAGCTTCACAGCATCGGCCTGGCCCTTCACAAGGCCCATGGCGCGCAGCTCGTTCTCCGTCACCGTGGCACCGGCTTCGAAGAAGGCTTCGAGCTGGTTCAGGTTGACAATAGCGATGGTGGACTGGAAGCGGGCGTTGTTGAAGCCCTTCTTCGGCAGACGACGGTGAAGGGGCATCTGACCACCTTCGAAACCGGGGCGGATGGTGCCGCCGGAACGAGCCTTCTGGCCCTTGTTGCCCTTGCCGCAGGTCTTGCCCAGGCCGGAGCTTTCACCGCAACCGAGGCGCTTCTTGCGATGCTTGGCACCCGGGTTCGGCTGGAGATTGTCGAGAGTCAACATGATTCTTGATTATCTATGGTTGGTGGTTAAACTCAGATAGAGGCGTCCTTCTTCTTCTTGCCGCGGGCGGAGAGCACCTGGTCAGCAGTGCGCATGTCGAGCATGGCCTGCATGGTGGCCTTCACCACGTTGGCAGCGTTGGAGGAACCCAGAGACTTGGCGATGACGTTGCTCACGCCGGCAGCCTCAAGCACGGAACGCACCTTGGCGCTGGCCACAAGACCCGTACCGGAAGCAGCGGGCTTGAGAACGATCTTGGCGCCACCGAACTCGCTGTACACCTCGTGCGGGATGGTGTCGTTCACCACGACCACCTTCTTCATGGCACGCTTGGCAGCGTCGGTACCCTTGCGGATAGCGTCGGAAACCTCATTGGCCTTGCCGAAGCCGTAGCCAACCTTGCCCTTCTGGTCGCCCACCACGATGAGGGCGGAGAAGGAGAAGCGGCGGCCACCCTTCACAACCTTGGCACAACGGTTCACGTACACCACTTTCTCCATCAGCTGAGGACCTTCCTCGGCGGGAGCTTCGTTGCGGCGGCCACCCTCGCGGCGCGGACCACGGCCGGGACGGTTGCCATCACGGCGGGGAGCGCGACCACCACGCTGCTGGGGAGCAGCGGCGGGAGACTGTGCTGCCTCTGCGGCCGGAACATTCGTTTCTTCAGTGTTCATTTTCTATAAACCTTTCTTCTTTAGAATTTCAGACCAGCCTCACGAGCGGCATCGGCCAAGGCCTTCACCTTCCCGTGGTAGAGGAAACCACCGCGGTCGAACACAACCTCAGTGATACCGGCAGCCAGCGCGCGCTCACCAATGAGGGCACCCACCTTGGCGGCGGTCTCCACATTGGCCTTCTTCAGCTCAACCTGCTGGGTGCAGGCGCTACAGAGGGTCACACCCTTGGTGTCGTCGATCACCTGGGCATAGACGTGCTGGTTAGAGAAATTAACGGCCAGACGGGGGCGTTCAGGCGTACCGGAGAGCTTCTTGCGGATACGCATATGAACGCGGGCGCGGATGGCTTTGCGATTGATAGTGCTCATATTCTTCTAGTAAACTTTTAAAGGGTTTGAGATGATAATGATTACTTGCCAACGCTCTTGCCTTCCTTGCGGCGGATGTACTCGCCCACATAGTGGACACCCTTGCCCTTGTACGGCTCGGGGGGATAGTAACCGCGCACCTCTGCTGCGAACTGACCGACAAGCTGCTTGTCGATACCTGCCACCGTCACCTTGGTGTTGTCGGCCACCGTCACGGTAAGACCGGCAGGAATGGGGTGAAGGATGGGGTGGGACTTACCGAGAGCCAGGTCGAGCACATTGCCCTTCACAGCGGCTTTCAGACCCACACCGACGATTTCGAGCTTCTTCTCGAAGCCCTTGGACACACCCTCCACCATGTTGGCGATGAGGGAGCGGCTCGTGCCGTGCAGAGCGCGCACCTGGCGGTCCTCGCTGGCGCGGGACACGGTCAGCACGGCGCCCTCCTGGGCGGCGGAGATACCGGCGGGCAGGGTCCAGCTGAGCTCACCCTTGGCACCCTTAACAGTAACATCAGCACCGTTGATCGTCACGGTCACGCCGGCGGGAACGGTGATTGTCTTTTTACCTACTCGAGACATATTATTATATCAGGTCAGGGGTTAATGTTACCATACAAGAGCGATGAGCTCGCCACCAATCTGCTGCTTGCGGGCCTGAGCACCCGTCATCATGCCGCGAGAGGTGGAAACGATAGAGATACCAAGGCCGTTCATGACGGTGGGAATCTCGGCGGAGGGAACGTACACGCGGCGGCCCGGCTTGGACACGCGCTTCACGTCCGTGATGATGGACTTACCCTCGTTCGTGAACTTGGACTTGACCTTGATGGCCTTGTCCTTGCCTTCGCCAACGATCTCGTAGCTCCAGATGTAGCCTTCAGCCTGCAGGATGCGGGCAATCTCAGCCTTGATAGCGGAGTAGGGAGCGGTGAAAACCTCGTTGCGGGCGGCGCCGGCGTTCTTCACGCGGGTGAGGAAATCGGAAATAGGATCACTTAATACTGCCATAATCGTAATTTAGTTAGGCGTTTTCTTCAGTCTTCTTGGAGGGCTTGCGGAAGGGGATACCCAGCTCAGCAAGCAGGTCGCGACCCTCTTCGTCCGTGTTAGCGGTCGTCACGAAGATGATATCGAAACCGATGTTACGCTTGATCTGATCGAGCTCAATCTCCGGGAAGATGGACTGATCAGGAATACCGATGGCATAGTTACCGCGGCCGTCAAAGGACTTGGTGGGCAGGCCACGGAAGTCGCGGATGTTGGGGGCAGTAATGTTGATGAAGCGATCGAGGAACTCCCACATCTGGGTGGAACGCAGCGTCACACGGGCGCCGAGGACTTCACCCTCGCGGAGTTTGAAGTTAGCCACGCTCTTGCGGGCGTAGGTCATAGCCGGCTTCTGGCCGGTGATTTTGGCGATTTCGGCAACGGCATCCTCAACAGCCTGCTTGCGGTCGGGGTGCTTGCCCATGCACGTGGTCACCACAATCTTTTCAAGACGGGGAATCTGGTGCACGTTGGCATAGTTGTGCTTCGCCTGGAGGGCCTTGGTGACCTTCTCCTTGTAGTATGTAAGCAATGTAGGTGTGCTCATAATATTAGCGGGTCAGCTCTTGTTATTAGTTAGTTCAGTGATGGCTTAAGCGCGGAGTTTCAGCCTTTCGGCATCAGCTCACTTTCTTCACATTGGAGATGTGGATGGCGCCGTCGATTTCCTTGATGCCGCCTTCAGGGTCAGCTTCGGTGGGCTTAGTAGCCTTCTTGAGGATGCGGGCACCCTCCACCGTCACGGTCTGCTTCTTGGCATTCACGGAAAGAACAACACCACGCTTGCCCTTGTTCTTGCCGGCGATAACTTCGACATTATCACCTTTCTTCACGTGGGTCTTCATCGTTTGTGTTTTCTTGGTATATGTTCAGACCACACTACACCTGTAGTGCGGGGCACCCACTATACGCTCTTCCCAGGCACACGTCAAGCAAAATAACGCGACTTTTCTCCCCTGCCCCACATTTTTTTACTGATGGGTGGCAAAAACGCGTTTCCGGACGCAGGCAAAGCGCCAACTGAGCAGCAAGGCAGTAATGGTAAGAGCCACCACAAAGCTCACCCAGGCTCCGGCAGGCCCCATGGCCGGCACAATCCAATCTGTGCGGATGAGGATGCAAGCCAGCGGGAAGCCAATGACCCAGTAGGAGAACATATTCACCCAGGTGATGGACTGTGTCTCGTGACACCCGCGCAGCAGCCCGCTCATAAGCGCCTGCAGGGCATCCGACAACTGGTAAACAGCACAGAGGAACAACAGGCCGGACGCCAGGTCTACGATGGGGAGCTCATCCGTATAGAGCGAAATGATTTCACGGCGGAAGATGATGGTAAGCGATGCGAGCGACAATATCACAACCAGCATAAAGGTGATGCTGGTGCGCAGCAGGGCATCGAAACGCTCCTTATCGCGAGCGCCCACATGGTAGGCGGAGCGGATGGCAGTGGCAATACTCAGCGAAAGCGGGAACATGAACAACACCGCCGAAACATTGATGGCTACCTGGTGCGCACCGACCGCCAGAGCACCAAGCGGCGCAATGACAAGGGTGACCACGCAGAAGAAAGTCATTTCGCAGAGCGAGGCCACCCCCAGCGGAAGCCCCTTATAAAAGATCTCGCGCACGACGCGCCAGTCGGCGCGGCGGTTCGTCCACATCTGCGTTATATTCCGACGGTAGCGGGGGTACACTGCCATGAGCACCAGCAATGCCACCATCATCATATAATGAATCACGGCTGTGGTAAGCCCGGTGCCGGCGCCCCCCATGGCAGGGATGGGCCCCCAGCCGAACACAAATGCATAATTCATCGGTATATTGAGCAGCAAACCTATAAATGCAATAATCATAGCAGGGCGCGTGTGCCCATAGCCTTCGAAATGCCCCTGCAGGCAGCGCAGCATCACGCTGGCAGGCACGCACAGCATCAGGAAATAAAGATAATCGGTTGCCACCTGCACCATCACCTCATCATCCGAAACCAAGGGAAATACCGTCACCCCGGCAAACAGCGCTGCGAGCTCCACCGCCATGAGAATGAACGCCAGCAGCTTTGCATTGTTCAGCAGCAGCCCCACCTTCCCTTCGCTTCCGGCACCACGCAAACGAGATATCATCGGGCCTATAATCGTCAACACGGCTCCAACGGCCACCATGATAGGCACGGTGACTGAGCTGCCAAGCGCCACCCCGGCCAGCTGCTCAGGCCCGGCCTGCCCCGCAACAATAGTATCCACCACACCCATACCCATATTCATGAGGTTGGCAATATACAGCGGCAGCATCAGCACCAGCAGGCGTTTCAGCTCACCCTTGTCAACTAGCTTGCGGAGCACATTCATACCTCTTCCTTCCTTAAAACAAAAACCGGTTCCACCCTGCGGTAGAACCGATTCAGCATCTGGAACGGGATTCGAACCCGTGTTGCGCGCGTGAAAGGCGCGAGTCCTAGGCCTCTAGACGATCCAGACTTTTATTATTTCACCGGTTTGCACCAGTGCGACGGCAATTTAACACATCACAGCTCCCTTGGCAAGTAAAATTTCTGATTTTCTGCATTTTTTTCATTTTTTGACCTTTCATGCACGGAGCACGCCTTGCCAAACACCCTCCCATTCAGATTTGGAACCATGACGATGCACGCATCGCCTCCGGCATTATCGGCAGAGCAAGCATGCGACCAGGAAGGAACAATCCATCTATGCCGGGCAGATGGTATTCTGGGATACTTCATAAAAGTAATCGCCCCGCTCCGGGATTCGGAGCGGGGCAGAATTACCATTGAACCTGGTTACTCAGGGGTTCACCAGACCATCATCCGGGAAGAGACCGGGGATAGACGTGCTGGCACCACCGGCATTCGTGCCTGTATCGCGCTTGCGCATGGGCTTACCGAACGGGTCGATAATGTCAGCGGTCACGAACACCATGAGGTTCTTGCGAATGTGAGACTCGGCATTGCTGCGGAACAGACGACCGATGAGGGGGAGGTCACCGAATACCGGCACCTTGTCTTCCACCTTCTGCACTTCATCCTGAATCATACCACCGATTGCGATAGTGTGACCATCATACACGCAGGGGTTGGAGTTGATGTAACGACGGCTGAAGATAGGCATATCAATGCGGTTCTCAGTCAGAGTGATGTGCTCAATCGTATTCTGGTTGGCAATACCAGCGGTAATCGGAGAACCATAGTTCACGAAACCTTCGAAGTCAACCACACGGATTTCGAAACGCTTGAAGCGGACAACGTCATCACCGGTAGACTTGAGCGGTTCCACCTGGAAGCGCAGCATCACACCGACTTCTTCCACACCCCAGCTGGAGGGGTTGGCCGGAGCAGCCACAGGCATGCTGCCGCTGTATCCGTTGTTGTCATCATCGTTGTTGTTGTTATTGTTGCCGGAACTTTCGATCTGCGGCTCATCATACTCGGTCGGGTACACGAAGCGACGAATCACCTCAATCTTAGCGCAACCGGTCTCATCGTTCTGGTCAGAGGCCAGCTGATCGGGTGCGGGAGCATAATCCATCGGGCGGTCCTCATCTGCGCTCATTACGAGGCTCGGAGCAGACATCACGTCCACACCCTTCTTCTGGGACAGACCGCGCATGATCATCTGGTAGGAACCGGAGTCATAGATACCGGACAGAGACATGACGCCGGGAGCCACAGAAGCCGTGGAAGAAGCACCAGCGGAGCCGGAAGTAATGAGGTTCTGCAATGCACCGGAGGTGATAGCACCAGAGCCGGAGCGGAGGCCACCTGTCATCAGGCCGTTGGAGACAGTATCAGAAGCGCTGGCAAAAACCTTGTTGGAGGAAATCGGCCAGGAACCGACGCCATCGTAGTTGTTGCTGTAGGCACTGCCACCGCTGGAGACGAAGTCGCTCACAAGACGGTTGGGCAGAGAGTGGGAACCATTCACGCCACCGAGATACGTCTTGCCGGAATCACTGATGGAGAAGGGATTGATAACCCAGTCAAAAGAAAGTTCCTCTTCATTGGTCTGGGTGATTTCCACGAACTTGGCGCTGACCTTCACCATCTTGGGCATCTCCTGGCGCACCTTGTTGATGATTTCCTCAACAGTGTCAAGCTCATCATCAGTGTTGGTCACGGTAAGAGTACCGGTCACGGGGGAATACTTGGCAGAAGCACCCTGCGGGAAGTTCACGCCCATGTCAATAAGGGATGCCTTGGCGTCAATCTTGGCAGCGCGGCGGGTGGGCCCGGAGCTGAAATCATCCTCTTCCTCTTCGTCTTCAGAACCCTCAGAAGCACCACTGAAGAAAGAAGGACGCACCGTCCACTGGCGGCGGGACATGCGCTGAGAGCCGGCACCCTTCTGGTACACGACAACAGCCGTCTCTTCAACCCGGTATTCACAACCCGCCTGGGAGCACATGTGAGCCAGCAGATCAGCAGCGGTCACATCGTTCATCTGCAGAGAGGAAATGATGGCAGGGGGCGGAGGAGTATACACAGCTGCGGGAGCTGCGGCGGCTTCTTCCTCTTCCTCCTCATCTTCGCTTTCCTCCTCATCTTCTTCCTCATCATCGGAGCTCACAGGAGCTGCAGCGGGAGCAACAGGAGCCTGAGCCTTCTCAAAAATGAAGTTAATCTGCTGACCACTCTTGCGGGCCTCTGCGCGCAGGAAATCCAGCGCGTCAGCCATCGGGGTATCCTCGAAGTTCACGCTGGCAATCTTCAGCGTCACCAGGTTGTCGCGATTGCGGAGCACACCTTCAGAGGTAGCCACCGTCTCAGTGGAGCCCAGCTGAATCGTCGGCAGATCCTGAGGCAGCTGCTCTTCCCACAAGGCGTCCACCTCAGCCAGAGCCTTGGCACGGTAGGAATCATGAGCAGCCTTGTAGTAGTTGGAACGGCGCTTGCTGACAGCCTCCTGACCGCGACGGGCGGCGGTGTTGTACGGGTCAATCTTGATTACACGATTGAACTCGGCATAAGCGGCGTCGTATCTGCCAAGGTCAAGATGACCATAGGCAAGGGTAAGAAGGCGGTTAACTTCCTCCACATTCTTCGCATGCTCAGGAGTAAGAGCCGGATTGTTGCGCACGGGGTCGCGCATCAGAGAAAGCTCATGACGAGCACGCTTGTTGTTGGGTTCGCGCTCAAGCACATCGAGCAGGAGCTGCTCTGCTTCATCATAGCGACCCACGCGGGAGTACTCCATGGCAACGGCGATGGAGGCATCACCAATGCTCTTGACAAGGAATTCCTGAAGCTTCTGAGTAGCCGGAGCCTTGGGGAGAACTTTCCAGGCAGCTTCATACTTCTCAAGGGACTGCACATATTCCTTCTGGGAGTATGCGGTGCGCCCCTGCTGCAGAAGCTCGAGAGCCTCACTGGTCTTGGCCTTGCGGCGGGCAGCTTCACGGGCATTGATGCTATCCTGTGAATCACCAGAGTACACGGCGGTGGGACCCACCTGGCTGGTGCCGGCAGCGGACGATGTGCTGATGTAGCCGGCCGTGCTAGCCTGCACAAAGGGGCAGGAAGCTGCGATGGCTGCAAGAATCATCGTGCGCTTTGAATTGATGAGAGGTGTGTGGTTCATGGTAACGTCCTATTTATGGCAGAATTCTGTTCAAATGTAAAGTCTACAATTTAATTTTTGCTTATTTATCGGGATTTTTTTTGTCTTTTGCGAAGAGAATCACTTTTTTCCAGTTGCTTTGGGCACATTGACGGGACTCTCAGCCCCATCAAGGCGGATATTGACGCTACCGGAAGCATCGATAGATTCCAGGGTAGCTTTCAATTCAGAGCCGTCAGCCTTACCGCCGGGGATGACGAAGCTGGCATAAGGCTGGGTGCGGATTTCGCCCTCAGGTTTACCCACAGCCGAGCCGGCGGTAACACGGAGAACTACAGAAGTATCGCTGAGGCGGTGCCCCTTCTCATTCGGAGTACCGTAGTCCTTCGTTCCGGGAGAAGTCTTGCTGCCGGCGCGGATGCGGAACTCCTTGTCGGGAGAAGCAGTCACATTATCGCGGACAATGACCACGTTTTCCTTGGTCATGCCGCTGAAGCTGGGGAACTCAGCCTTCTCGAAACGCACCACGGTGAAGCGGCCGATTTTTTCTCCGGGAAGGTCAAAGGTGCCGCCGGGTTTCACATCGCCCTTCCACACCGGGGTCATATCCGAATGCTTGGCAAAGATGCGGATATTGGCGGACTGGGGCATCGTGGAAGCCATACCGAACATATTATCAACCACGATAGTGGCGCGGGCCACGCTCGTCTTGACTACTTCCAGCTTCGGAGCAGAGCCGGAAGCCTGAACCAGGTCCGGGTAACTGGTAGAAGCCGAAGGGCAAGTCTTGGCGATAAATTCTTCCTCATTGGTGAAACCGTCATTATCGCTATCGAGCACCCTGCCATCCGAGCGACCCAGGGCATCTGCAATATTATTAGCGATAAACCAGGTATTGGGGATATCGCCATGGATACTGGGAGCCGCCGGGTCATAAATATCCACCACGGTGTTCTTCTTCTCAGAATCCAGCGTTATCTGCCAGAGCTCGGTAGAGAAGAACAGCGGGGTAATACGCGGCTGGCCGTTCACCATGGCGCCCTCGGGAGCCACGTCAGTGATGGTACGGTCACGCTTAAGGCTTTCCTTCACGCGATCCGCTTCAGCCGTGAGGGATTCACCACCTTTGGATGCACTGATATTGGTTTCAGGTTCGGACACTTTGTCCATGTAGGAGTATCCCGCAAGGCCGGCAGAGGCCAGGCCAAGGATAGCACCGATGACAAGAGCCTTACCTCCGGGATTAGATTGTTCAGCCATAATTCTTATGTGAAGTTGTTAAGGTTTACTTGGTCTTGCCAGGGGTGAAATAGAGCACCTGCATGGTCATATGAACACGCACCCTCTCATCGGGAGCCCCCGTCTTGCGGACAGCCACCGTGCGGAAACCACCGGCTGCACTGTCCTCGGCCGCAGGAGCTTCTGAACCCAGGTCCTCGCCGGCTGCAGCAATTTCAGCCGGGGCAGAGTAAGCATCGATACCGGGCAGGTTTTCATTACCGCGCACAGCAATACCGGTGATGGTAAGGAAGAAATCCTTGTCCTGAATAATACTGTTGAGCACCTTGGGCAGAGCACCACGGGTCGCATCGAAAGCAAGCTCGAAGCGCAGCGGGAAATACGGAGCAGCCTTGCGGCTGTTCGGATTCAGGGATTCAGCCGCGGCTTCAGGAAGCGGCGCGCAGTATACCTTCTCCAGGGAGGGAGCTCCCGCCCCAATGATATATTCAGCCATGCGGGTCACAGCCTTGAGCTGGAAGCTGCGGAAAGGCACATCGTCTGCCACGGGGGCAGCATTCTTGAAAGAAGCCAGCCCCAGGTTCTCCGCAGGACCAGCCACGCGGGCACCCTGAGAAGAAGCCAGACTCTTGACCCTGTTGATGGAATCGCGCAGTTCGTTCTGGAAATCCTGGGCAGAAATCTGCTTACCATCACCCCAGCAATAGGCAGCATAGCGGTTCAGCTCAGCCTGCAAGTCCTTGTTCACCCCGGCCACCTGAGAGAAAGCAGCCTTGAGTTCCTTCAGATTCTGCTTGGTGGGAGCAATTTCCTGACCATCATAACCGGCAAAGCGGTCATTGATTTCAGCAATCTTCGCCTTGTTCTCGGCATCTTCCTGGCTCTTTCCGTAGCCATAGAACATGACACCGCCAAAAGCCAGCGCAAAGACAGCACTGAGAGCGACTACTCGCTTATTTTCACTGATATTCATTTTGAAATGTAAAATTGAGAGTTAATATCACTTCTTGCCTTCGCTCTGCTCAGGAATCGGGATGGGATTCTTCAGCGGCATCACCATCATGAACTTCTCCACATAGTCCGGCATCTTGCCCTTGGAGGCCTTGGAATCAACAAACTGGAAGTAGTGGTTCAGGTTGCTCTGCACCTTGCCGTTCTCATAGGAGAAAAGAGAATCCGCGCTGCGTTCATCAAAATTCTGAGCAACCAGGCTGTAGATGGCATCGCGCTGGGCGAGTCCATCGCTGCCGGGCTTCTTGATGGTGAAGCCGCTCACGTAGATGGCCGTCACCATCGGAGCCTTGTTGCGCTTGCGCACATCGACTTCATCCGGGGCGGCATTCATAGCGGAATCATTCGTATTGGAACGGCTGCGGTTCATATCAATCAGCTTCGTACCCTTCACATCTGCCGCCTCGGTCAGGGAATTGGCCTCTACATCATAGTTGATGAGGGGGGAGAATTCGTTGAACCAGAACTTAATGGAAGCGGCCTTGCGGGTCAGCTGCTTGAGCACATCAATGTAAGCCGAGCGCATGGCGTAGAGATCAGCAAACTTGTTAATCTCCTGCATCTCGCGTTCGTACTTCTGCTGCACATTCGTAATCTGGTCGTTCACCTGTGCCACAGCGGCATCCACACGGGAAGCCTTAGCCAGAACAGCAGCCGACTCGTTGGCATTCATCGTGGCTACACCGGCATATGCACCAGCACCAATCAAAGCCATCGCGCCGGCAATGCCGACCATCGGCAGCAGCTTCTTCTCGGCACGGTCCTTACCCACACTGGTGGGCACCAGGTCGATATTGAACTCACCGGTACCGGAACCGGTGATGGCGGCGCCTACAATCGGGCCCAGGCAGATGGCGTCCTGCTCCAGCTCTGCCTCGTCCACCTTCGGGCCCACAGCAATCACCTCAGTGGGGTTAAGGTATTCCACGGGGATATTCAGGGCAGACTGCAGGAACTCCAGAGCAAACGGCAGGCGGGCACCGCCACCGCAGATGTATGCCTTGGTGGGAGGATTGCCCTTGTACTGCGCGCGGTAGTGGTTGATGGTGCGCTGCACTTCAGAGCTCAGGCGCCCCATAGCCGTGCGGATGGTGGTGGCCAGGGCAGCTTCCTGCTCGCTCATGGAATCAGTATAGCCATTTCCAAGGGAGACCACGCCGCTCTCAATCTTGAGCTGTTCGGCCTCGCGGAAGCTCATATTGAACTCGCGGGCGATGCTGTTGGTGATGAAGGCACCGGCAGCCGTGACCGAGCGGGTGAAGAAACGGCCGTCCTCTGCAAAGATGATGTCAGTGGTCTTGGCACCGATATCGAGCAGCATCACAGGTTCATCCTCATCGTAGTTGGCACGGAAAGCATTGTACAGAGACGTGATGGCGCAATCCACACTGCGGGTCTTGAGCGGGCCGGCTTCCACCTGGGAGTTCAGGTTATCCAGCACGTCTTTCTTGATAGCCACCAGCAGCACTTCGCGCTCGCCCTCCTCACGGTCGGCCAGTTCCTGGTAGGAGTAGATGATATCCTCCAGAGGGAAGGGAATATGCTGTTGAGCCTCGAAACCTACCTGCTCTGCAATGTTATCAATATCGATTGCAGGCAGCTTGATGAAACGCATGAACACCTGCTGGCCGGAAACCACGTTGCGCACTTCACTGCCGCGCACCTTGAGTTCCTGCACCATCTCCGCGATGGCGCTGCCAACATAATCCATACGCATGCCTTCCTCTACCGGATCCAACAGGATATCCCTGCGGGCATAGCGCGAAAGCGCAAAGCCGCGCCCGGCCGGGGTAAAGACGCCCATTGTGACGCTCTGCGAGCCAATCTCAAGGGCTACCGTTGTCTTATATTCAGCCATATGTAGTTAGTTGTCAGTTATCAAAAAATTAAATCCGAAAGAAAAACAGAAGACGCGCCGCGTTACTTGCGGCGCTTCTTGCTCTTCCTGGTGGGAGCCACCGGCTCCTCCGTAGTGGTGGCTGCCGTATCCGCAGAATCAGAGGATTCCGTGTTTTCCACTGCAGCAGAGGGGGTGTAACCGCTCATACCGCCGGAGGAGGAAGAAGAATAGGAGCTGCCGGAAGCCTCACCATACATCGGCGAGGTAGCAGGGAAAGCCGGAGCATAGAAAGGAGCGAAGGGAGTCTCGGAAATAGCGCGGAGCCGCACACCGATCCCGGCCTTGTCCTCCTTCTTCCACCAGCCCTTCTTGAGCTTGCTCTTCATCTTCTTGTTCACCAGCACGTCGGCATCAGTCTCCGGTTTGGCGCAATCGGCATCCTTGAACTTGAACTCCACCGCCACGGCTGCAAGCTTGCCGCCCAGGTCCACCTTCTCCACCTTGCTGGAGCCATTGCCGCAAATACGGGCAGCATCGGACGGCGAAATGAACACAGCCGCCTGCACGTTCTTGTTCTCGCTCACATCCCCCTTGGGGCTCAGCGGAATGTTCACGTACGTGATTTCCTTATCCACCAGGATAAGCTTTTCACCTTCCTTGCCAACAGAAAACACGAGATAGGCATGCACCTTCAACTCATCCACATAGAGCGGGGTCTTATCCCCGCGGCACTTACCCTGCAGAGAATAAGGAATGCGCACAAAATGCCAGGCCGGATTGATATTCTTGGCCGTATCCTTCGAGGCAAAATACTCGGTGCGGGGTACAACCTGTTCCACCTGGGCATCACTTGCCTTCAACGTGAGCTCAGCCTGGGCATAATCTGCGCTGATGGCAGCAGCCTCAGGAAGGCCGCAGAGCGCAGCAACTGCGATGGGGAGAAAGAAGCGTTTCATGGTTCAGATAAAAACAAACGTGTGCTATACTTATACACAATATCCCCCCGCTTGGCGAGAAGAATCTTCAATATGGCGGATTTTTTTGAAAGAAACAGCCGGCTCACGCATAGTATTACGTGCGCGCGAGGAGTTTTAGCCTTGTTTCCACCCCTGCCCTGTGATATAAAGCACTCCGTCATGCCTATCCTTGCCACCTACATCCACCACCTGGACCCGATTATCGTCAACATCCCCGGCACGCCGCTCGCCCTGCGCTGGTACGGCCTTGCCTATGTCGGCGGCTTCATCCTGGGCTACCTGGTGCTCCAGTGGCTCTCCGACAAAAAACTGTACTGCGTAGAGAAGGATAAGCTCGGGGACTATGTCACCCTCATCTGCATCTTCGGTGTGCTCATGGGCGGCCGCCTGGGCGAATTCTTCTTCTACTGGCTGCCGGAACACGGGCTGAGCGGATTCCTGGCTGACCCCACCTGGGTATTCCGCGTGTGGGAAGGCGGCATGGCCTCCCACGGCGGCATCATCGGCGTGATTCTCACCGCCTTCTGGTACGCATGGAAGCACAAACTCTCCGCCGCAGCCCTCATCGATGGCGTGGCCATCGTCAGCCCCATCGGGCTCTTCTTCGGCCGCGTGGCAAACTTCATCAATGGTGAGCTCTACGGCCGCGTGACCGACGCCACCAACCCGCTGGCCATGAAATTCCCCCAGGAGATTTTCGAACTGGCCCCGCAGCAGCAGATACAGGCCGTGGCAGCCGTGGAACACGCCGCAGGCGGCAGCATGCGCGAGCTCGCCCTGCCCGGCGAGGTATTCTTCGATACCCTCACCCGCCTCTGCCGGGAGAACCCGGCCGTGCGCGAGGCTCTGGGGCAGTTCCTGAACCCGCGCTACCCCTCCCAGCTGTTCGAAGCCGTGGGCGAGGGGCTGCTCATCTTCGTGGCGCTGCTCACCCTGCGCCTGCTCTGGCGCAATGCACCCGCCGGCATCTTCTGCGCCGCCTTCGCCTTCCTGTATGCCGCCGCGCGCATCACCTGCGAGTGCTTCAAACAGCCCGATGCCGGCGTGTGGCACGGCATCACCCAGGGGCAGGCCCTCTCCATCATCATCGCCATCCTCGGCGTTTTCTTCCTCATTTACGCCCTCCGTGGCCTCAAAAAACAAAAAAATTGCTGATTTTGCAAAAAAAGACTTGCAATCCGCCGCAAGTTTGTGTAAATTGTTGCCGCACACTGTTTCGGCAGTCTGCAAAACCAAGAATGGGTAGGTTCCCGAGCGGTCAAAGGGGGCAGACTGTAAATCTGCTATCGTACGATTTCGATGGTTCGAATCCATCCCTGCCCAGTTCCAAATGCGGGAGTAGCTCAGTTGGTAGAGCAACACCTTGACATGGTGGAGGTCGTAGGTTCAAGTCCTATCTCTCGTACTCCCGAACTTCAGATAAGCCCTGATTTCCAACAAGGAAATCGGGGCTTTCTGATTTTTCGCTTGCTAATTTCAACATACCGCGCTAAAATACCCGCGTGCAGAGCGCGCGCTCTGCGTGCTCCTGAATATTCCAACCAAAAAAAATAAGTACCATGCCTGTACCTACACAAGAACAGTACATCAAGATGCTCAACACGGCCAAAGAAAAGGGCTACGCCTACCCCGCCGTGAACGTGACCACCATCGAGGTTATCAACGGCGCCCTCAAGGCTTTCGCTGAAGCCAAGTCCGACGGTATCATCCAGGTGTCCCTTGGTGGCGGCCAGTTCGCCTCCGGCACCGCTGTGAAGAGCTCCGCTATCGGCGCCATCGTGCTTGCCGAAGCCACCCATCGCCTTGCCGAGGAGTACAACGTGCTCGTGGCTCTGCACACCGACCACTGCCAGGCCGACAAGATCGACAGCTTCCTGCGCCCGCTCATCGCTGAGTCCAAGCGCCGTGTGGAGGCCGGTCTGAAGCCCCTGTTCAACTCCCACATGCTCGATGCCTCCGCCCTGCCCATGGCTGAGAACCTCAAGATTTCCCAGCAGATGCTCAAGGAGTGCGCTGAGGTCGGCATCGTTCTCGAGCTCGAGATCGGCGTCGTGGGTGGTGAGGAAGACGGCGTGGACAACGGCGACGCCCCCAACGAGAAGCTCTACACCTCCCCCGAGGATATGCTGCTCACCTACGAGACCCTCAACGGCATCGGCACCTTCATGCTGGCCGCCACCTTCGGCAACGTGCACGGTGTGTACAAGCCGGGTGCTGTGAAGCTGGCTCCCAAGATCCTGCGCGACGGCCAGGAAGCGGTGAAGGCCAAGCACGGCGAGGACATGCTGCTCGTGTTCCACGGCGGCTCCGGCTCCGACCTCTGCGACATCCGCGAGGCTATCTCCTACGGCGTGGTGAAGATGAACATCGACACCGACACCCAGTACGCTTTCTCCAAGCCCATCGTTCTGCACATGTGCCAGAACATCGACGGCATGCTGAAGGTGGACGGCGAAGTGGGCAACAAGAAGGTCTACGACCCCCGCTCCTACCTGAAGAAGGGCGAGCAGGGTATCTGCGAGCGCCTGCAGGTTGCTTGCTCCGACCTCATGTCCGAGGGCAAGACCCTCTTCGGCCAGATCTAAGCATCCCGCCCACAGATATTCATTCCAAAGCCCCCGCACCCGCGGGGGCTTTTTGTTTTTCATGAATCTACCGTCAATTCAGAGTTTAACGGGATTGACAATTGGAAACTTCTAAAAACTCGATAAATTGGAATTTGTCGATTAGGTTGCGAGCACCAGCGAGCGGCATTCAAAGCCCGTGAAACGGGCGACATACCCATAGCGAGGCGG
>CALFTQ010000129.1 GCA_937916135.1 uncultured Verrucomicrobiales bacterium | reverse complement strand
CATTTACGATATAGCCAGAGAAGGTCCAGGAAACACGCAACATTCTACTTTAATCTACCAGCTGGCGGAAGGGTATTTTTGCTTCCGAGTCAGTTGGCGGACTGAAGAAGGCACACTGAAAGCGACCCGATACGATAAAACGATTTCTCTGATCAGTTTATAACATCGCACTGCCGGCTGCAAACGCGCAGCATAATGCCTGCCGCGCTTGAACGGAGCTGTGGAAATATGTCTATGCCTTTCTCTCGAATATCGATATAATGATGCTATGGAATCTGAGTCGGCCCGATTCGGGGCTTCTTGTGCCACAAAATCATTGTCGTGAGGTTATCATAAGCGGGAGGAGATAGTGAATGATGAAAAACTGTTATCGCACAGTCATATATGGCAAGGGCAAATCTTTCGTCTGCCTGGTTCTCGCCGTGCTGCTATGCTGCCTGAGTAGCTGCAGATGCCTGGTATCCTGCGGCTTGGGGGATCGGCTGGACCAGGCTGGCAGAGCAGAAGCGAAAAAATCAGCCTATGTGGAGAAAAAGCCGTTTTATCAGTTGAACGACTGCTTTTATGCCCGGGTGCGTCTGGAATATTACAGCGAGCACCCCAGTGTGCTGAAAATCGCCTATGTCAGTGACCCACATGCCCCGGATACCCCTGCCGGAGCTTCAACAGAAGGCTTTTTGTTAATGAGCGCGTCCGAGGTGGACCACCATCTTGAACAGACGGTGCCGGAGCCTCCTGCAACAGCGCGCAAGTTCATTCCGGCAGACGAGTTCGACTTCAAATCTGCCGTTCACCTGTGCCATTCTCCATGCATCAATGGCTGCGGAGTGCGTGGCATCCGCTCCTCGATGAAAGGGGAGCTCCACCCGTTGACGCTGACCTACCATGCAGAAGACGTCTACCCCGGGGTGCCGGTGCGGCGCGGCGCCGGCAACTACATCCGGACACCGCTTGTGGCGCTGCTGTCTTATGGGGTGGATGTTCCCGTTTCTCTGGCTGGCAGCACAATCTACATCATTGTCGCAGTCCCGGCCATCATCGGGTATTGGTGTTTATAGTCCTGCCCAGTAGACGATTAATTGAAACAGAAATGATTTCCCATGAGTCTCGTAAATAGACTGCTTCTTTCTGTTATGATAGCGTCATTCCTTCTGGGCTGTTGTTCCGGCAATAACGGTCAGGTTGTGGAATCATATCAACCATGCAAGCCCTATTCAAGAATGGACGTGTTAACTTCTCCGGGAGAGTGGAGCCTGGGAAAATCCAACTATACTCAAGTAGGTGTGAAGTTGGAGCGTTCTGTTTCCATAAAATTGCCGTCGAGGCAATGGATGCACTACATTTCTCCGCATGGTTATCCTGAATATTCAAGGGAACGTTGTTCATACAGAGGAGGCATCATATTAGGCAGTACAACGCTGAAGGAGGTTGATTTCAAAGGGATTCCTTTATGTGCTTTTTTGCACAATTCGGAGACTTATTTCCTGACTCTTAATCCTTTCTTCATTTATCCAGAGGAGGGCCAATTAGATAGAGCATTATTCCATACATATCTATATAAGATTGAGGATAATAACGAGTTGGGGCCAGTTAGTTATATTGGGGTAACGGGCGCATACAAGTATACACAAGCTTTCATTTCCCGCTACCAGGAAGCGTTGTCAATTTTCAAATGTCTTAATTTTGAGAGCGAGTGGCAGAACTCCGTCATATTCTACGATATTCTGCGCATGTATCTGGAACTCATTGAGGAGGTAGATATGGTTAAATACCAAGAGGGACAGAAACTATATTCAGACCTTATTCTGACTCAGAGAAGACAGGAAGCGAGGAAATTAGATGCCGCAAAACTTCAAAAAGAGGCTCTGGCTTATATCTCTCAGGCTTTGCGAGCCAACCCACGAATCATGCATTTAAATATGCGGGAGCATATCCGTGAGGATGGAAGTTTATGTCTTGATATCGAAAAGTATTCTTTTGAAGCAGCGAAGAGAGCCATTCTTGAAATATACAATTCAGATTATTTATCGCAGGAAGAAAAACAAGGATACAGGCATATCTTAGATTATATATCGAGGCCTTCGTTCGACACCAATTCAGGAGAATAAGACAGCGTAGAAACTGCCCGGAAATTGATATTTGTCGTTCCGACAAAAGTACGCAGTACGAGGTGGGAGGTACGAAGTGAAAGTTCCGCGAGCCTTGCGGCTCGCCATTTGTTATCAATAGAAAACACCTGCAGGCGCAGCCTGCCTGACTTTATACTTCGCACTTCCCACCTCGTACCTCGTACTTCTGCATATTCCAATTTGTGGATTAGTTTCGAGTTATTAGAGGTTCCCAACTCGTCACTCGCAATTCAAAATGATATCCGCGCTGCTGGTGCGGATGCAAAAAGAACCCGGCTGGTCGGGAGTACCGAACCAGCCGGGGTTAGGGGATGATTGTTTTGGTTTTACCGGGCTTTTCGTTTACGCCTTGAGAGTGGCACCCTCCTTGGCCTCGATAGCCTTCTTGGCCTGCTCGAACACAGCCTTGAAAGCCTCCGGGTTGGCGATAGCCAGCTCGGACAGGGACTTGCGGTCCAGATCGATGTCGGCGGCCTTGAGACCCTCCATGAAGCGGGAGTAGGTCAGACCGAGGGGACGCACGGCGGCGGAGATACGAGCGGTCCAGAGGCGACGGAACTGACCCTTACGCTTCTTACGGTCGCGGTACTCATACTGCCATGCTTTGTAAACGGAATCCTTAGCGTAGCGGAAGAGCTTGCTGCGGAAACCGCGGAAGCCCTTGGCGCGA
>CALFTQ010000128.1 GCA_937916135.1 uncultured Verrucomicrobiales bacterium | reverse complement strand
AGCCGGGTCTACTTCTCCGGGCTCGCCCTGAACTCCTTGAATCCCCGGTTCGCCCGGTTCTCCCTTGGAGCCACGCTCGCCCTTCAGGGAAGCCAGCCATGCAGCTTCCGTACCTACAAAACCATTGGCCACGGCGATATCGTAAGCAGACAGGCCCGAAACATCCACAGCAAGGCCACCGGAAGAAGACTTGCCCACCGGGCGGACATTCTTCCCGGAGACCGGCTCATCCGTTCCCAGCATCACGAAGCCAGCGGCATCAGCTGTGGCTTGCTTGCTATTGACCCAGGACTTAGTGGCCACGAGGTCCGGAGCCGGATATTCCCCGGTAGCGGCCTCCGGTGCATCCGTGGCAAGGCGGATAATATCGTTGATGATAGTCGTCTGTAGCGTATCAGAAAGACGGGTCTCGCCGTTCTCCATCCAAGCGAACTCGGTCATGGCCGCAAGCGTGGCCGGGGAGCTTTCCTTGCCCTCGCCCACATCGAGCGCGTCATTGAGCGCAAGCGAGGACGCTACCAGACTCAAATCAAAGCGGGTACCGAGTTCCGTCTGAGACCCGGCAGCAGCTTCCGCAAGGATGAGTAGATCTCCCTCGTAGTTGCCCTTGGCCTTGATGCCCATACGAAGGCCTGTAGCATTCTGAGCCCCCAGCACAGTGACACTCAACGGCACCACGGCCCCGCGCTTCACCTTGAACCCGCTCAGCGGGGAGCCGGTTGCCTTGGCCTGAATCAATGCCGGGCTTTTTTCTGAATTGATGAAAATATCCATATCTGGAGCGGGATGTCAAAATAGCAGAAGGATGGGCACATCGTGCTTCCGGTAATACTCCGCCTCATACTGCCAATCGTGCTTGTACCACTTGTACGAGCCGTTGTCCCCGTCCGGCCTGAAATTGACCAGCAGCACCTCGGCATCCGGAAAATCATCCCGCAGCAGATGGTACGCAATCCAGCCCGTGGTCGGGGATGCGTTGTTCGTGGCCTGCTTGTACTCCGGGAACCATGCGCGTTCCTTCTCCAGAGCCTTGTCACTGAGCAACAGCACATCCTCATACAGCGAAAAAATCTCCTTTTCCCTGCCGTAAGGGATGAACCAATTCTTATCCCGGGCATTCCTGCGCACGATAAGCATGCGGCGGTTCGGCAGGTGCTTGAGCTTGTCGAAAGGCTTTGCCCGGTTCAGGAAAACCAGCACATCCTCCGGCCTGATGTCCAGCGAGCGGAAATTCCCCTGCGAAGCATTGGCAAAAAGCCAGAAACGCGGCGCGGGGGCAGCAAGCAAGCGGGTTTGCTGGGTCGGTCTAGGAAAACGCACATCCAGCTCCGCCCTATGGTGCAGGAAATACTCCGGGAATCGGTGAGCCGGTTCCGGATTGTTGCCGCCATTGAACCGGTGCTGCGTGAATATAGGGTCAAAGAAGATGCCATACGCCCGAAGCTCGCAGTGATTGCGAATGCGGGAGAAAGACATGTCCGTTACGCCAAAAGAGGCGATTGCTTGGACGAAAGGAATCATGGCAGACCGGAATACCACAAAGGCATGGCTCCCCTTGTTTTCGGCGCAATTTGGGACAAGCGGCGTGTACGGTCTCATGCACTTATCCAGCAAGCTGGTATGCCTCCCACGGAACCGGCTCACGCCGTTGGCATCCCCCAGACACAGCAAGCCACAGTCTGCCGGGAGCGGATGCTCAGCCAGCAGCTTGTCGAGCGTTTCCTGCGGGGCTGCACAGGGATAGGCATCGTCCTCGTAGATAATCAGGTACGGCAAGCCGTCCCGCTCAGCCTCCAGAATCAACCGGATAAAGGTCAGGGCCAAGCTCGAATAGGCCTTGGGCTCCTTCGGCCTCGTAGGCTTCTCCGGGATGATGGGATGCGTCACCGGGGGCATGGTGAGCCCGCGCTCGCGGAAAATGCGGCGCATGAAGCATTGCCTCCATGGAGACATCGAGATGCAGCGCGTGTTCTTGTTGAGGTCAATTTTCATAGAAGAATCAGGCATAGGAAAGAGAGATAACGATGGTATTGCCACGGAGCCCCACGCTCATACTGGTACTGACCGTGCGGCGGTCGGTGCGGTCTAGGTCGTACCAGTATTGCGAAGGACTGTAGTATGCATCCCTGTTGGTATGGGAACACGGGATATTCTGCAGCAGCTCGGCAAACTTCTTGCAAAGGAGTTGCCGGGCCGCATTGCAGATAGCGTTCGTGTCAATGTTGGAGCAGTTGCAAGCCATAGGAAAGATATTGCTTAGTAGTGGATATTCGAGCTGGCACTTGCGCCGTTAGTCGTCACCGAGCCGGTGGTATCGGCTACGAGCGTCCCGTATTCCGTAGTAGTCACCACGGTACCATTGACCGATATCTCATAGTTGATACTGTTGGCGATGGCCTGAGCCTCAGCAGCCACGGCGGCCTGAATCTGAGCCAGCAGGTCCCCACATTTGCAGGTACATTCCTTCTTCTCCAGCTCGTCAATGCGCTTGGATAATTCATCAATGCGGGCCTGCATATCGGCCAGCTTCGTGGCACAGTCGCAACCACAGCACCCACTGCCACCGGATGAACCGGAAGAAGAACCGCCACCGGGAACGGAACCGCCCGGAACTGAGCCTCCACCGGGCACCGAGCCACCGCCGGAGGACGAAGAGCCACCGCCCGAGGACGAAGACGAAGAGCCTGCTACCGAACTACTGCCAGCCGTGGATTCTGACGCCCCGGTACTGCCGGAGCCTTCGGAAGCCGAAGCGGAAGCCGAACCAGAATCCGAAGCGGAAGCACTGGCAGAACCAGAAGCTGACCCTGATGCACTGCCGGAACCGGTTGCAGAGCCGGAAGCCGTAACCGTATCGGAAGCAGTTGCGGATTCCGTGTCTCCATCTGAGCCGGAAGCAGACGTGGAATCGCTCCCACTGGCAGAGGCAGACATGGATTGCGAGCCTGAGCCCTCTTGGAAAATCGGTATCGTGATGTAGATAACGCCCCCCACAATCTGATTGTGGTAGACCGCTGCACCGGAGCCGGAAACAGAGCCGGAACCGGCATCAACAGGCGCGGGCGTATCAGGAAGGCGCGAACCATCCTCCCCCAGAAACGTGACCGAGCCGTCATCATTCAGGACAGCCGGAGCATATTTCACCACAAGCCCGGAGATGACACCTGTAACCTCCTTGATGGTATCAGCATACGGAATCCGGATAATCCCCGCCTCAATCAGTGGCTCCAGAATCTCACGGTCGAACACAATATCCTCCACGCCGCCTATCGTGATAGTGGGGACATCAGATGAACCCGGAGCGGAGCCACCGGAGCCAGAAGGCCACACAGAATTGGCCCGGCTGAGCGTGATTTTCAGATTCTTGCCGTCCGCAAGCTCCAGCCCTTCGCCACAAATGAGCTTTTTGAATATGAACAAATGCTCATCCCTTTTGCGAAAAAGAGAAGCGGGCTTGCTTTCGTACTCCTCGCTTTCCGGGGCCGTGTAATACTTTTCCTCTTCCTCCCCTGAGCCATTGCCGGAACCTGAGCCGGAACCGCCATCCTCAGTGACGAGCTTTTCCACCTGAACCGTCTGCAAATCCAGAGTACCTGTATGTGCCTGGTAGATATGGGCGCGGTTGACCTCCTGAATCTTGCGCAGTTGGTACGAGCCGATGAACACCGAGAGCGTACCCTCGCCTGTCGCGTTCTCCTCCGTCTTACCCCATGGCACGAACTTCTCTTCTGCCTTCTTTATTTCGGCCTTGGTAATCTTGCCCCGGTAGTCCTGGGTAATCACACAATACGCCTTCTGCAAGGTCTCCGAAAACGCGCCGATGTCTACCCAGCCCTCCGTGTAGTCATAGAGCGGCTGGCCCTGTGGTACCGCGTAGGTCGTGCCCATGTAGTCAATGATAGCCCCGACCTTCATCTGGGCTACCTTGGGCCAGTTGCCTTCGGCGTCCACCTCGCACAGGTGCTTGGGCTTGAGGCGGAGCTGGAAGGGAAAGACTTTGAACTCCTGTAGATCTGAGCCGCCGGTACCCCGGTACTTAGTATCTCGCAACTCGGAGCCGGAATACTCGATACTGGAGGTAGACGTGCCATTGCCTACCATGTTGGCAGCCTTGGCAAGCTCCTTCAGGCAGTCCACCACCTGATTGAGCCAGCGGGCTGATAGGATCTCCCCTACGCGTACTTTTTCGGGCAGTTTCATAGCTTACGCGCCATACAGGTCCTTGTCCCAGCCACCAAGGCCAGAGAGCAGCCAAGTATTCTCGATGGTGTAGGTCTTGCCGTCATCGTTCATCGAGCAATTGGAAGACACCTGCAGCCATGAGCGGTTCGGGAACTTGGGAGCCTTGGGCGGGTCGTTGATGGTACCCACGGAACTGATGTCTGACTTATCCGTGCGGGAGGTCTGCCGGACTGTGTAAGTAGCCATAATATCCTTGTAGGCCGTCACGCCCTTATTGATGAGGTCGAAGGCCTTGCTGCCGGTGTTGAGCAGCTTTCCGAGCTGCTTCATGACCGGGAGACCATCGCTATCGAGTTTCGGCTTGCCTGCATTGTCCACCTCCGGGACAAGTTCCCACAGGCGTGCCCCATCCATAAAGGCCTTCAGATATTCCAGCTGTCCGCCGGAGATGCTGGCCATCTTCGGGTGCGTGAGAATCGGCTGGTCAACCACAGTCACATCAAAGGAGGTCGTAAAAGACACCGTGCGGGCCGGAGAAGAACCCTCTTCGCCTTCGCCATCTTCGCCGGAGCCTTCCCCCTCTTCTGAGCCGTTTTCGCCGCCTTCGGAATCTTCCTCCTCTTCTTCCACTTTGGGCTTGGTGTAGGTGAGCTTCACACTGGCCACCCCGGCCACTCCGGGCGTGATAACCGCCTTGCTCAGAGCCACGGAAGAAAGAACATCTATGCCGGAATCCATCTCCGGCACCGAGCGCAAGGCATCGCCCTCCGGGATTTCGTAGGTAAGCTCTACCGTGTCCCCGGTTTCGCGGTCGCGGCTGAGTTCAATCGTTAAAGCAGTAATGGTGTAGCCCGTATGACCGAACCACACCATTCTGTCACCACCGGAGCCGAATCCTGTTCGTAATGTTGCCATATAAACAGAGCCCGGTGTCAAAAATTGCTTACCTGCTTATTACAGCCTCCACATTGCCCGATACCTGAATCGTGGGGCCGCGTCTGGTATTGTTGCCGATACCCTCCAGCAAGCGGGTCTGCTTCTTGGTCTCCGAGACAAGTGGGCCACCGATGACCACGGAACGACCGCCGCCACCCACTCCGGCCATGGAATCTGTAATGCGCGTTCCCTGCTGACGGCTCCGGCCCTGTTGCTTCTGCTCCTGTTGTTTCTGCTTTTCCTGCATTTCTTCGAGCTGTTTCTCCAGAGCCACCATGCGCTTAGCGCGGGCCTCGGCATCCTCTAGGCCCTGACGCTGATATTCAGCCGTCAATTGGGTAATACGCTGCTGTTGCTTCAGGACCTGCAATCGCCGTTCATCTCCGGCAATCTCCGCTTGGAGCATACGCACGGCCATATCATAGTCACGGGAGGCATTCTGTCGGGCCTGTTCCTGTTTGGTGGCTTCCTCAGCCCGGCGGCGTTCCGTTTCGGCGGTGCGTTCCGCTTCTTCTCGGCTCCTACGCTGGAGCTCCGTTATCTTGTTGTAGGTGGATGCCAGCATCTCATAGCGGGCCACATCCTGCTCCGTGACAACGGGCTTGCGCATGATGTCCTCCATCTCCTTCCGCAAGCTCTCAATCGTGTGGCGGGTCTGCCCATAGGCCGTGGCATCCGCAAGGCGGAGCTGAATCTGCACCTCGGGAGCAAGCCCGGAGAGGTACTGCTCGCGCTCGTTTTCGCGTTGGCGGCGGTACAGGTCGTTGAGCTTTTCGCGGGCAGCTGCCAGCTTGCGCTCCAGCTCTGCGGCCTCCTCCTGTTGGCGGCGCATGGCTTCGGCGGCGCGTTCTGCTGCAATGGCCTCCTCAATCTGGATGGGAAGCGTCTCCTCGTAGTGTCGTCTTTTCTGACGCAGACGGGCTATCTGTTGGTCAAGTAGAGCGATAACTTCCTCGTCCTCATCCTTGGCCACGGCCATATCGCGCTGGTCTCGCAAATCGTCCAAGCGTTCATCCAGCTGCTCCATGAAAGAATCATATTGCTCATGGGTTTTGACCTTGCCCGCTTGCTTGTTTAAGCTGTTGAGAGATTTCTCGAACTGCCGGGTAGATTCGGCGGCGCGTTCGGCGGCCTCACTGTTGCCAGCGAACCAGGAGTACAAGGCCCCCAGAGCCTCACCTATGCCCACGATAATCAACCCGATGCCGGTACTCACTATGGCCGCCTTAACGGCAACCATCGCGGCACGGGTAACAGTGGCCATGGTAGACCAAGTGACCGACCACGTAAGCTTGAGCCCGGTGAGAGTAGCCGTCATGGCCGACTTCAGCCCGGAAAGCGCGGTCCGGAATCCAGTCACAAAGGACGAGAACGACAGGCCCTTGATAGTGTTGCCCAGAGTAGTCAGCTGAGCCCGGAAGGACACCGTGCTGGCAGTAGCCGCCTTGGTATTGCCCACATACATGAGCAAGGCCGCTGCCGCCGCTGCTACGACAGTTTCCGCTCCTCCAAGCACAGATACCAGCTCCCCGATGCCGGAGACAATGGGAGAAATGACGGCCACGACACCGGAAAAGGCAGAGCCGAAGCTCCCTGCAAAGGCCTGCACAGCCGGGAGAGATTCCTCCAAAGCCACGGCAATGGATTGCAAGACAGGCGTGAAAGCCTCATTGATGGGCTCTCCCAGTTTGGCGGCCACGCGATTGATATTCTCCAGCATAGTGCCCCAGCTACCGGCTGAGGTGTTGGAGAGCTGGGAAGATAGATTGTAATACTTTCCGCCCTCATCCGTCATGCGGCGGAAAGCGGCGGCGTATTGGTCAGCCGACACGAGACCCTTTTTCACCATGGCCTGTACCGCCTCGGTCGTGGTGCCGATGACGGCTGCCAGCTCCTGATAAATAGGGATGCCCTGACGCGCCAAGGTATCAATGGCGCGAGAATCAATCTTCCCGATAGCCATAGCTCGGGAGAACACTTTAGAAAGCTGGTCAGCGGCCACGCCGGAACCGGTGGCAATGTCCGCAAAACGGCGAGACCACTCCCGGATGGAAGCGGAATCGCTGAACACATTGAGAAGAGGCTTGGCTGTAGCAGCCATCTGTTCCAGCCCCACGGCACCATTGGCGGCATCGTGCCACAGGTCATCGAGAATCTGCCCGGCCTGTTCCGCGTCTCCGGTCATCTGCGTGAACGTGACCCGCAAATCCTCAATGCGGGCGGCCTGCGCAGGTATATTGCTGAAAAAAGCAAATGCTCCCTTAACCGCTGCGATGGCTCCACCGATAGCGGCAAAAGAAGCAGTAAATTGACCGGCAAGCCCCTGTACAGAATCCTTGGTCTTTCGGACTTCGCCCTTGATTTCGTTGAGCGCATTCTGGAGGGAGGCGGCATCGCCGGAAAAAGTGAACGAAACGTCAGACATGTCTGGTCAGGTGTTTGAGTCGGTTGTAGAGGCTCCGGGCCTCCGCTTCTTCTTCATCGGAGACACTGCGCCACTCAGTAGCTACGCCCTCGCTTATCCATGCAGCATGCAGGTATTGCAGAGTCTTGCGCAGCGGCATCCAGAGGATGTATTCTTCAGTCCACCCCGTCGCTCGTGCCAGTGTGAATATCACTGTAGCATTCAGCGCGGGGTTCGCTCGTTTGGGGAGTCGGTCGCATCCGGTTGCGGGATGGCGGAAGCGGCCTGTACGGATGCCTGGTCTGCTGTCAGGGAGGCCGTAATGGTGCGCAGTTCCGCCGGGCTGATGTTCATGGCGAACAAAGCGGCCTTGCGGTTCACCTGAGAAGGCGCGTTGTAGACCGTCTCGACCACCTCATCCAAGGGAGCCGCATGTACCCAGATGAATTCGGTCAGGGTGCGGGTATCAATGGTGCTCATGTTGGCCTCGCCGGAGGCAAGCGGGTTGCCTAATTGGCGGAGGATTTCGAGCGAGCCGAGGGAAATCGGGCGCAGGGTGAGACCGGACTCCAAGCGGGCCGAAGGCTGCACCATGGAGCGATTGTTGCTATCTTCGCGGGTGGAAATTGAAATGGAGGGCATAGAGCTATGAGTGGGTGAATTTGTTGATAAGGAGGCCCAGCTGGGATTCGGGGGTGCCTTCAGGGATAACAAGCGTCTTGTTGCCACGCTTTACCAGCTCCACCTTGGGAGCCTGTCCGATGTGGTGGTGGATGAGCGTGCAGAGGTTGCGCATGGCGGCGGCCATGTAGGCGAGCGGGTGCTCGTTGTCGGTGCGGGTAATCCACCCATTATCCTGCCAGCGGGCAATCATTTCGCTGGCCTTGAACTTGCCATCCAGAGAGGACTCGTCAAAGAGCCAGTTGACTACCGGCTCGGAATCTCCGGACACAGCAAAAGCCGGACGCTCGGAGAACGGAATCCCCAAGGCCGTCAGACAGGCTGCCAGCATCAGGGACTCCAGTTCTCCATCGCGGGAGCGGATGAAGTTCAGGGCGTCAGAAGTAGATTTCTTCTGCATCAGAAGTCGTATATGGTGGAAGAAACTTCGAAGGAAGCGAGGTCTTCATTCTTAAGCCCGATTTTGATACCGGTCACCACATTGGTGCCGGTCGAGACCGTAGATAGCCCGTGGTCCGGTGCTGCATTCGCAAGCACGAGAGTCTGAGCCACCTTGATATCCGTGGGATTATCGCGGGGAATGTAGCCCTTCATGGAGACATCGGTCTGGTCATCGTAGAAGATGATACCGACCTTCTTACCGCGATAGTCACGCTGTACTTTTGAATCCGGCTTGTAGTCGATATCCTGAGACTCCAGCAAGATGCCTTGCTGGTCCTCATCGAAACCGAAAACGCCGACAGTGCCTATGATAGTTGCCATATTAGTGTGGGGGTGTCAAAATTGGAGTACCACCCGGAAGGTGGCGGATTGGATAAAATTATTGTCGAGAGTCTGGGGCTCCTCGATGGTGCGCAGGCTGATGGAATAGAGCTGGAAATCAGCGGCGGAATCATCGAGTTGCTGCCGGGTTTTCCGGGCTTGCAGCGTGTGGCAAATCACCGAAAACATCTCCCGGCTGGAGAGGTCGCTCACATCTTCGCCGGAGGTATGCAGCTCCACGGCAAGATTGCATTCCCAAGTGTGATTCCCGGGAATACGCTCCGCCTCAGCCGTACAGGTCAGCAGCACATAGGGGAGCACCAGCTCGCCATTGGTGACAGGAGTATGAACAAAAATCCCTTGCAGGGCTTCCGACAGAAAGGCCCGCAGGGATTCCGTGAATGAGTGGGGAGAAATCATACTGAGCGGATGAGTTTGCGCTTCATGGCCCGGAGCGTGCCATCCATGCCCCGGTTCACAGTCTGGAGAACATAGTTGCTACGGATGCGCAGCAGCTCATCGCCATAGGGCACCGAGTTGGTGACGGTAATCGTCACGCGGTCGCCGCTTTTGCGTATGATGCAGGAACCTTCGCCGGAGTGGCGGCGTACCCATGCGGGGATTTTAGCGTTCAACTGCTCAGCTGCCGCCTTCCATCCGGCGGCCTCGCGTCCGAGTTGCTTTTTCTTAGCGGCCAGCAGTTTTTTCATTTCAGCCTTACTGACCCAGGCACCACGTACAAAACGCTTCTTTTCATAGTTGGCCATCAGCTTGGCCGTCCACTCTGCCTTGGCCTGTGAAGGAGACTGCCTCAGTATCATGGGTGGCGTGTTACCCACTGCGGCCTTGGTGAAGCGTGAGGCTACAGCGCGAGTGGCCTCATCGAGCCCCTTCTGGGAAAGGATAGCGAACTTAGCTATCTTGCGCTGCAATTCTGTATCGTTGATGGTGACATGTACACTCATGGCTGTAGGAGGTCAAGGGAGACAATCGGGAGACCGGGGCGGCGGCTGATGTTCTCCACGCGGTAGGTCAGCCCATCCACCTGAACAGTGCTCCCGGGGCTGATGTCCGCCGGAAGTTCGGAAGCCAGACAGCGGGCCTCCAGTGAAAGCTCCCCGGAGAATCCGCCCGGCTCCAGAGTATGACCGCGCCCGGCTTGCGAAAGCAGGACGCGGACCTGCACCCCGTGCGCGGTGAGGAATTGGGGGACTTCCTCCCAGATTGAGAGAAAGTCCCCCGTCATTTCGCGGGTTAAGCTCATGCGGAGACGATGCGCTGAAGGCCAGCCGGGCGTACCACCTTGAAGCCGTAGAGGGCCTCCAGAGTGATATACACCTTGTTGCTCTTGGTGTCCGTATAGCGGAGGTAGCCAAAGGTCAGACCGGTCACGGGGTCCGTCACGGCTCCGGCCTCGTCATAGTTGGCAATCGGAGTCAGGTAGCGCATGGCGATTGCCAGAGAGGACGGGTGAGCCGCGAAGCCGACCAGATTCTCGCCGTTGTCAGGTACGCAGCCGGTCTCAAACACATTGAAGCCTGCAATGCGGTTGACCTTGGCCTCAACTACACCCTGCTGGGCCAGCGGCGTGATAAAGGACTTGGCCACGATGTCATCGGCAAGCAATGCGGAGAAGTAGCTGTTATCCAGCACCAGAGCGCGGGAATCCTGCGGCATCTTGGCAGCGGCGCAGGCCTCACGAATCTTGATGATAGTCTTATACCCGAAATCCTCTGCGGAGATGGCCGGGATAGCGGGCGTGCCGAAGTTGGCTGCCGTGATAGAGGTGAAGATGTCGCTCATCACGTCAATGGCGAGCTGCTGGGCGGCGGTCGTTACCAGCTTCTCCAGCAGAGGAATCGAGGTGGTGGCGGCCTCCTTGGCAGTGAGATGGACAGTCTTGTACTTGTGGCGGTCGAGCGTCACGGCCACGGAGCTGGCCTCCGAATCTGCGTTGGCGGTATAGTCCCCGGCGTAGTCGCTGGATGCGGAAGGCGCACCGATGACAGGTACCTTCACGGTATCGAGCTTGTCGGCGGCATCCGGTGAGAAGTTGGTGGAGAATGCGGACAGGGGAAGCAGAGTCTCCATCCACGGGAGAAGCGCATTCTGGGAGATGCGCACGTCTTTGAGGTCGGTGATAGTGTTAGCCATATCAGTAAAAAGCGGGTTAGATGTTGGAGTAAAGCTCTGCACGCTCAGCATCCGAAAGCGAGCGGAGGAATTGAGTCTGGCCCTGCGGGGTCGTGATTGCCTTGAAGCGTTCCGCCACGGGTAGCACGGAGGCATCGCCCTTGGGAGTCACGCTTGCAGCCTGTCCGGCCTTGGTACCGTAGAACTCTGCGGCGCGTTCCTCAGCGGTGCGGGCTTCCGCCTGCAGCTGGGAGATCTGTCCGCGAGCTTCCCGGAGTTCCACCTCCTGAGCGGCCATCTTTTCCTTGGCCGTGGTGAGGTTGTCGGTGAGCTCAGCATTGACCGCCTCAGCGGTTGCAAGGTCGTTTTTTGCCGTTTCGAGTGCGGTCTGAACTTCGGCAAGCTGTGCCGTGAGCTCGGAGACCTTCGCCGTTGCGGCGTCCAGTTGTTCGTCAATAGTGGTCATATATGGTGATGGTGTTGTCAAAATGAGCCCTTGCAGTGGCGGGCTCGGAGTTTATCCTGCACGGCCTCCAGCGTGGAGATGGTCGCATCCACGAGTCCGAGCGTGCGGGCCTGAGCTCCCGGGAAGGTCTGGCCCTCCATGTGTTCCGGGGCGATATTGCGGCGGCGGGTGACTGCTGCCTTGAACTCGGTCCAAGTGTCATTGACCTGCTGCTGCAGAAGGGCTCGCTGTTCATCTGTGAGGCTGGTACCGGTGAGGCCGGTTCCCTTGTACTTGCCTGCGGTGATAACCTCCTTGCGGAGTCCGAGCTTTGCATAGGCCTCGCTGCAATCCAGCAAGGGGAGAAGAACGCCGACACTCCCCACCCTGGCTGAAGGGGCTGCATAGATGCCGTCACACTGGGAGGCAACCCAGTAGGCGGCGGAGCATGCTTGCCCGGAGGTGAAGGCGTAGACATATTTCTTCTTGCTGAGCTCGCGGACGGCTTCGGCTAATTCGGGCGTCCCGTTGACCGTGCCGCCGGGGGAATCCACATCCAGCAGTACAACAAGTACAGCCGGGTCGTCTTGGAGCGTTTTGAGTACCTTTGCGGCCTTTTGCGCCTCGGTGTGCTCGATGCCGAACATGTTCAGCACGGCCCGGGTGGCTTCCGGGAGTCTGCGGAAGATGGGGCCGTGGATGGGGACTGTGGCAAGGCCTCCGTCTAGAGTAAAGCCCGGATGCTCCGGGACCGGCTTCCCGGTGGGTGGCGTGGCCGGAGCCGGGAGGGCGGCGAGTTGCAGATAGCTTTCGGCTTCCATGAGCCAGAGGCGTTCCGTAGTAAAGAGATTGTTCATGTTGACGTGACAGGTGGGTTGATGGTTTCTTGTTTGAAGCTGGCAAAAAGGAGTTGCGGCGGGAGCCCGTACCGCTGAGCGGTTTCTTCGATGAGCTTCATCTCCTGCGCTCGCTTTTCTACCTCCTCATGGATATCCATGCCCAGCTCAGCAAAGTGGTCGGAGAGGGTCTTGAGTCCGGCTTCCACATCGGAGCGGTTCTGCTGAGCTTCGCGCCCGGCATCGACAGTGACGCGGCGGGGCGTGGTGAAGTTGACCTCGGTCCAGTTCTCCACGGCTTCGAGCTTGCCCGTGGTAATGGCATGGCCGATGACCCAGAGCCACAGCGGGCGCAGCATCCTGTCGATGAGTAAGGTCTGCCGGTAGGAGAATCGGCGGTCAGCTTTGGCCACGGTCAGGCGTACTCCCGCACTGGCCAGCTTGGAGGAATCGGAAGCAAACTCGAACGGCAACATGCCCAGCGCGGAGTCGCGGCGCAGGTGCTCCAAGAATCCCGTGAAGGTAGGACTCGGGCGGGAACTCTCAAAGGGTTTGAGGTCCTCGCCGGGCTGGATTTTGACGAGCTTGCCCCCCAGTATGCGCTGGAGCCATCCGGCGTCCGAGCTTTCCGCTTCCGGAGAGCCTCCCAGCTGGAAGTCTCCATCGTCTGCGTTATCGCGGGCGGTGGTCAGAATACGTGTGATGTCCGCATGGTCCTTCACGGCGTGCTTTTCGAGGGCCAGCAGCTCCATCTCATCGAGGATGTGATTGATAGAGTGCTGGAGGCTCGGGCAGCCGCGTACCTGTGAGGGGGCATCCGGGTCGTACACGTGCAGGATGTGCGCGGCGGCGATGTCCGCATGCGAGCCGTCATCCCGGAGCAAGCGGTAGGCCATCGGCACCCCGTCCGGGCTGAGTTTCACGCCATCGACAAATCCCTCCGAATCTGAGTAGTCTCCGATGCGGTGGCTCTCGATGAGTTGAATCCGGGGTGAGTCTCCCTGCATGACTTTGTGGATGAATATCTCGCCATCCGTATCAACAGCCTTGCATACAAGATGCTCGCACTGGGTGAGATTGAAGCGGCCTGTCAGGTCGGCGTGGCGGCTCCATCGGTTGAAATAGGCTTCCGCCTTGCGGTTCCATGCTCTGTCCGAGCTTTCCGCTTGCGGTTTGAGCCCATCTCCCACGGCATACAGGGCCATGCTGCCTATTATCTCGCGGATAAAACCGGAGTTGCGCACCAGATAACGGGAACGGCGAACAAGCTCCGAGCGTACGCCCGGTGTCAGGTCGAGCGTGGCATCGCGCGGAGCACTGCCGGGAACCTGAGCCCGGCGCGGTGAGCGATTGGCGTTCTCGTAGGTGGAATTGACTCCGAAGAAGAGACGCGCGGCGAATCGTTGAAATGCATTCATAGTGGGAGGCGGTGCGGTACATAACTGCCCGGAGCGGCTGGCCTTTTGGCGTAGGTGGCCGGGTCGAGCTTGCGGAGGGCATAGGCGCATTCTTCCAAGACCTCAGCCACCGGCATCACTTGTTGCTTGGTGACGGAGGTTCCCCCGCCATCACTCCAGGACATGATGGTTTTTCCTTCCAGCAACAGAGCTTTGGCCTTGGCTTGTATGGCCAAGACTTCTTCCGTGCTGAAGCCGACAATGAATAGTCCCTTTGCCATTATGCTTCGAAGGTGGCACGAGCTTCCGCTACCGTGTCGAATAGGTTGAGCTGGATGTGGGGTTCGTCTACCAGATTGACCCATGTTCCGCCCCAAGTGAGGCCGGGCATGGTGCTGGCTATGGCTCCGAGTGTCTTGTAGTGAGGGCTCTCTCCCAAATACTCCTTGCCACGGAACAGGCCGAAGTCAAAGGCTAGCCCGAAGTTGTGCCAGCTCTGGCCTCCGCGTGCATTGGTGACTTTCGGACGCTTGCGGAAGAGTTTATCCTGTTCCTTGTAGCTCCGGGTGCCGTCAATGAGCTTCACGGTGATACCGAGTTCCGCCGCGCGTACTGTGGCGGCTCGCATCCACTTGCGGGCGGCTGCCTGTGCGCCGGGCATGAGGGTGAGTATCACCTTCTCGGTGCGGTCATCGAAGGTGCCATAGGTTTCGGCGGCTTCGCGGGAGGCTGTCAGCCATGCGTCCTCAGCCTTGCGGGTGAGCTTGCCGGAGATGCCGTCAATCTTGCCCGTGTAGTACCCGGCTAGGCGGAGCATGCGCTGCCAGAATATGGTGTCCTGCTGGATATCACTGATGGTCATTGCCGCTCTCCTTTCCGGTGGCGGTTGCCTCAGTGCTGCCGGGGCTGTCCTTGGTTAATACGCCGATGAGACCGGCGATTGCCATCCCGGCGGCGATTATCTGCTCCGCAAGTACGGTCTCAATCGTGGCCCCGCAAGCGGTCGCAAGTGCTATCAGCCCCAGCCATGTGGAGCGTTCCTTCAGTCGAGAAAAAATGTACGTGAACATACCCTCATGGGCATGTCAAAAAGACTTTTTCGGGGATTGACAAAAAGCTCTAATACGCTATAATAGCGGCATCAGGAAACGAGCAACCTGATAACAATCTCCTGAAACACCTCCGGCGGCCCCCAGAGGTGTTTCTTTTTACCCTCAAAATACATTGATGACCTCGATTCCGTTTTCCTGCAGGAGTCTGCCGGTAATTCCTTTGCAATCGCAGGAGGGCGAATACTTAGCCAATATGGCTTTGCGGATGCCGTGCTTCTGGCATATTGCGAGCGTTTTCTGTGCCCCGAGCATGAATTCTTCGGTGCGTTCTGTCCCGGTGACATGACGGCGTTCCGCCTTATCTTCGCAGGTCTCAAACACGCGCCCGCCCCGCCGCTTGACAGGAGTCCTGGGACAAGAAAGCCCGCCCAGTAGTTCCGGGCAGGCCATGATAAAGGGGCTATCGCCTATCAGCTTTCGGGCTGCTGATGAGTTGTGGATTCGTCCATGCCATCGACAGCGTTCTCCGAGGAGGCAGGCACTGACGAGGACGAGTCCTCCAGCTTCTTGCGATTGCGGTCCCATAACAGCTTCACTCCTTCCTTTTCCCAGTATTTGTATTTTTCATCGTATGACTTAACACCATAAGTCTTAATGCGGATGCTTCCCATGATACGCTTCATTTCCTCAAAAAGCAAGGGGTAATTTAATCGCAGCGCGTCATATTGCTCACGGCATTGGAAGGGACAACACCAGCATGCTGTACGCTTGAATCCGGCGGCGTAGCCGGGCCACTCCGGGATGGTGGCTTCCAGCTGCTCCTTGGTCATGGAGAATGCCGGATTGTAGATTATCATATTGGGCTTGGATTTGATGGCCTGCATCTCAGCCGTGCCGGAGCGACTTGTCTTCTGCTTGGGCTGGCCACCGCGTACCAGAATATAGTCCTCGGAGCCTACCACGGATTCGATGTATTTATCCATCGGCTCATTGATGAGCTTCTCCACACAGTCCATGTACAGGCTGTCCGGGCTCTTGCCCTTCTCGAAATACTCGGTCAGGTAGGTCTTGGAGGGATGGACGGTGGTCAGCTTGGCCCCCAGCATCTTACACACGCGCTTGATGTGCATGATGAGGTCGGGGAACTCGCAGGTGTTCTCGATGTAGATGACTTCGCAATGCTTGCCGGTATCGACAAAGGCCTGCCACGTGGCAATCAGGGCGCGGGTGGAATCGCGGCCTCCGGAGAAGGCCCAGAACACGTATTTGGCCTTGTCCATGCGCTCGCTGAGTTCGAGCTTCTGCATCTTCACTTTTTCGGCTTCCGCTTCCTCGTCTATCACTTCCGGCTCGGAAAGCAGGTCCTCCAGACTCACGCCGGAGAAGCCGGTGAGCTCCAGATCTATCTGTCCTTCCAGCTCGCTGAGCAAGGCACGCAGTTCCTTGTCGTCCGATACGGCGAGCTCCGCTATGCGGTTGTCGGCTATCATGTCGGCCCATTCGGCGGCCTCGGTCTCGTAGTCCTGGTAGTCTACGGGTACGCTTTCCACCCCCAGCAGACGGGCGGCGGCAAGGCGGCAGTGGCCTTTCACGATGAAGCCGGAGCGGTTGCTGACCACGATGGGATTGCGCCAGCCC
>CALFTQ010000127.1 GCA_937916135.1 uncultured Verrucomicrobiales bacterium | reverse complement strand
CCCCGACAGAGTTCCCCCACAAATTCCCATTTGTCGAGACTTGTACTCAAACTCTGGAGCACGTGTGACCAGGGTATAAAGTCTCGAAGCAAATGGACGTGCATAAAAGCACAAAACACATTTATTTATATAGTTAACAATTTTCTGCATACGGAGTGCTTGCATCTTATAGGAGAAGTTGCATTATCCCGGAAGATCGATAACTTGGCTTTGTGGGCGAACAATACCGGCCCCCGACGCAGGTCGGGGTTCCGGTCGCATTTTTTCTATTTTCGCCGGGGCTCACCGGCGTCTGTCTTTTTTCCTGGCTTTACCATCGGTGGCGGCACAGGGGGCGGTGGGGAGACCGGATTCATTCACGAGGTTGGGGGTCATGAATACCGCCCAGCCATAGCGCAGGTATTTGGGGGATTTCACCCCTTTTGCCTGAAGCTCCACGCACTTACCCTTGATTTCGGCGGTGGCGGGGGCGAATTTCTTATCGCTGCCGGCCAGCTCAAAGCCCACAGGGGCGGCGCCATCGGTCGTTTTGAGGCCCTCGGCATTGTTGAAGAGCACCTGCACCCTGGAGCCTTTGACCTTGAAGCCGGTAATGACCGGACCGCTGGCGGCCACGTCCTTGCCGTAGACCTCTTTCAGCGCAGTGGCGGCCAGACGCTCACCTACCTCCACCTTGCGGGGCGGATGCACATCGCTATTGGTGGAACCGAGATCGAGGGTGACCACGCAGCTCACCCCGGGCAGTTCCTCGGCCACCTCGGCCTGCACCTGGCGGAACTCCGGCCAATAAGCGCGCAGCTTGCTCTGGTCATTGATACGCGGAAGCTGCACCTGGATGAATGCCATATCCGGGTTGCCCAGCTTATCGCGCCAGGAGGTGATGATATCCTTCAGCAACTTCTTGTTCTGCTCATTGTCCAGAATCTCGGCATCGGATTCACCCTGGTACCAGATGACTCCGGCCACCGGGAAGCCCTCCCACTTCTCCAGCCCCGTCTCATACAAGTAGGAGGGAGCGTAGGGATGCAAGGCAAAATCGCCACCGGGGCCCACATTCTGCTGGGCGCGGCCGCGCACCCACTCGCTGGCGTACTTACTCTTCACCCAGTTGGCACCCTGGCAGCCGGGGTATTCCTTGCGCACCACATCGCGGGGAATCCAGGCCAGCATGTTGGAGCCGCCCAGGGAAGCATGAATCACGCCCACCGGCACCCCCAGCTCCCGCTGCAGTGCCTGACCGAAATAGTAGCCCACCGCCGTCATACGCGGGGTGGTGGCGGGGGTGCTCACGGCCCACTTGCCTTCATACATACGCTTCTCCTGCACGCGTTTGAGCTGCTCTGCATTGTAGCGCGGCGGGGCGGTATGCACCTGCGGCTCGCTGTGGAAGAAGCGGAAATTCTCATTGGCGGACCGGGCAATGGTCTGCGCGTTGCCCGGGGTCTGGTTCAGGCGCCAGAGCATATTCGACTGCCCGCTGGCAATCCACACCTCACCCACCACCACGTTCTGCACCGTGGCGGATCCGCTCTTCTGCTCAGCGGTCAGGGACTGACCCTCAGCATTGGCCTTCATGGGCTCCAGCACAGCCTGCCACCGGCGCCCCCTGGTCTCGGCTTTTACCTTCTGACCATTGAAACTCACTGTCACTGGCTCGGAGGGCTTATCCGTGGTACCGCGCACCACCACCTCGCGCCCGCGTTGCAGCACCATGCCATCTCCGTAAATAGCATCGAACTCCACGGCGGCCAACGTGGGCAGCGCACCCAGCATCATGATACAGGTAAGTCGCTTCATTCCCAATTCCTACCACAAAACAAGGTGTATTGGAAGCATTTTTTTCATAAAAGTGACTGAAAACGCAAATTTTTGGAATTCGGAGCAAATTCCGCTTGACTTATATGCCGAGATGCTGTATATATCCCGCCCACAAAGTTATGGCAAAGAAAAGCTGGATTGAAAGAAACAAGAAGAAGGCAGCTGTCGCGGCTCGTTATGCAGACCTCCGCGCCAAGCTGAAGGCTGAAGGCGACTACATCGGTCTGACGATGCTGCCGCGCAACGCTTCTCCCGTGCGTCTCGTGAACCGCTGCGAGCTCACTGGTCGTCGTCACGCTTTCCTGCGCCGTTTCCATCTTTCCCGTATTGCTTTCCGCGAACTGGCCAACGCCGGCATGATTCCCGGTGTGACCAAGTCCAGCTGGTAAGTCCTGATATAGACTTGACAATTTTGAAGCGCGGGCTATCCTATAAGGAGCAGCCCGCGTTTCCTTTATTATAATGCCGATATACGAATACATTTCAGAGAACCCGGAAGATCCGGAGCGATCTTGCCGGATGTGCCGCAAGGGATTTGAACTGATGCGCTCCGCAGACCGGGCACCACTGACGCACTGCATGTACTGCAAGAACCCAGTGCGCAAAAAAATCGGCAATGTGAACGTACCGAAAATCACCGCCCCGCTGAGCATCAGCGACGCCAAGAAAGCCGGCTTCACGGTGATGCAGAAGCGCGACCTGGGCGTGTACGAGAAACTTTAACACCCTGACAATATGCAATTTTTTCTGACTCCTGAGGAAATCGCCGGACTGGAATGGACCTACCCCGGCGTGGGCGAGATTGTGCTCTTCATCGTGGGCATCAGTTTCTTCCTGTTCCTGAACGCCTTTTTCGTGGCAAATGAATTTGCGTGCGCCCGCGTGCGCGAGAGCCAGCTGGCCGAGGACAGCGGCGACACCAGGGCCCAGGCGCAGCGGCGCCGCACCGCGCGGCACATTGTGCGCCACCTGGATACCTACCTCTCGGCCAACCAGGTGGGTATCACCTTTGCCTCGCTGGCCCTGGGTGCCATGGGCGAGCCCTTCATTGCCAGCCTCATCAGCAGCCCGCTGAGCTACTATCTGCACCTGAGCCCCACAGTGGTGCATGTGATTTCCTACACCGTGGCCTACGCGCTGTTCACCTTTGCGCACGTGGTGCTGGGTGAGCTGGTGCCCAAGAGCCTGGCCATCCGCAAGCCACTGGAAATCGCGCTCATGACGGCGGTTTCCATGCACCGCTTTGCAAAGTACACCAAATGGATTATCCACCTTTTCAACAACACGGCCAACGCCATTGCCCACCGCGTGTTCGGTGTGGACCCGCACTACGAGCCGAATGAATCCCACAGCGCAGAGGAAATCGCCCTCATCGTGGAAGCCAGCGGCCGCCACCACGAAGTGACGGAGACCGAAGCGGAAATCTCTATGAATGCCCTGGAGCTCAACGACCGCTCCGTACGCGACATTCTGGTGCCGCGCAGCCGCGTGGAAGTGCTGGATATCAACAAGAGCTTCGATACCCTGCTGGAGCAGGTGCTGAACAGCCGCCACAGCCGCTTCGCCCTCGTCTCCGGCCACCTGGACCATGCCAAGGGCTGGGTGCACGTGAAGGATATCCTGCAGATGGTACACAGCGGCACCCGCGATATCATGGCCGAGCGCCGCGAGCTCAAAGTGGTGCCCGAAACCATGAAGCTGGACACCCTGCTGGACTTCTTCGCCAAGGAGCACACGCACTTTGCCCTGGTGGTGGATGAATACGGCGAGGCTCAGGGCCTGGTGTATCTGGACGACGTACTGGAGGAAATCGTGGGCAACGACATTCAGGACGAATTCGAAATGGAGACCGCACGCACCTTCTTCCAAGTGGCCGAGGGGCAGTACATCGCCAGCGGCTCGATTGCCCTCTTCGACCTGGAGGAAGAGCTGCCCGAACTGGGAGAATTCGAGAAAGACACCGGCATTTCCACCCTCAGCGGCTACATCACCGACCGCCTGGGCCACCTGCCCGAATGCAACGAGCAGCTCCGCCACCGCGACTTCCTCATCACCGTCATTGGTACCGATGGCCGCCGAGTAACGCAGACCCGAATCGAGCACGCCCCCTCTGCCGATGATGCGGAGGAAGACGACCTGGAAATGTAACCCCCACATCCACCAAACGCTATGCATATCTACGAAACGCTTTCCCTGGCCCCCACCGGCTTTGCCATGGGCATGGTGCTCATGCTGCTGAGCCTGTATGTGCTGCTCTGCCCGGAGCACTTCCGCAAGAACCTGTCCACCGTGCATGCCAAGAGCAGCGCCGGCACCGTGCTGCTGGGTATCGACTTCGTGTGGGTAGCCCTGCTGCTGTTCAAGGCAGACTGGAATGCGCTCTGCATGCCGCTGTTCGAGTTCGAGAACTTCCGCGGCATCCTGCTTATCCTCTGCCCCGTCATCTGGTTTGTGATGAGCAGCATGGCCAGGGAGCAGCTCTTCGCCCGCGCGCTGGGCTTCTTCCTGCTGCTCATGGCCATTGTGCCCATGAGCGCCGCTTTCCTGAAGGATCCCGCCACACGCATCCTCATCCCGCTCTGGTGGTACCCGGTGCTCACTGTGGCCATGTTCTGGGTAGGCAAGCCCTACCTCTTCCGCGACTGGATGGGCTGGCTGGTGCAGCGCCCGCGCCTCATCTCCGGCATCGCGGTGTTCAATTTTGTGTACGGCCTGCTCATCTGCACCTGCGCCGGGCTCTTCTGGTAAATAATTCCATTCCCATTCTGCCATCATGGTTTCCCTTTATACTGCTGACTACGTACTCACCCAGAACGACACCCGAGATATCCACCGCGATGCCGCCGTGGCGGTGGAGGACGGCAAGATTCTGAGCGTGGGCCACGCCGACCTGCTGGAAATCATCTTCCCGGACCACCGCCGCGTGGATCTGGGGAATGCCGTCATCATGCCCGGTCTGGTGAATGCCCACACGCATGTCTCCATGAGCCTGCTGCGCGGTTATTCGGATGATAAGGCGCTCATGGACTGGCTCACGCAGGACATTTTCCCGGCAGAGGCGAAGCTCACCCCCGAACTGGTGGAGCTGGGCGCCATGTTCTCACTGGCGGAGATGATTCGCACCGGTACCACCGCGTTCTACGATATGTACATGCACCAGTGCAGCGTATTCCGCGCGGCGGATAAGCTGGGCATGCGTGCCGTGATGGGCGAGAGCGTCACTCAGTTCTTCCCTTCCCTCTCCTGCAAGGATGCCGAGGCCTACTTCGACCTCGTGCGCGCCCAGGCGGAGGAATGGAAGGGTCACCCGCGCATCCGCCAGGCAGTGCTGCCGCATGCGCCCTATACCACCACCCCGGAGCTGCTCACCAAATGCCGCGCCCTGGCAGATGAGACCGGCTCCCTCTTCGGCATGCACCTGGCTGAAACAGAGAGCGAAACGCAGACCTGCCTGCAGAACTTCGGCAAGCGCCCCATCCCGTACTGCGCCGGGCTCGGCCTCCTGCAGCCGGATTCGACCTTCTTCCACGTGGTGCATGCAGATGAGCAGGATATGGAGCTGCTGGCCGAAGGCCGCTGCGCCGTGGTGCACAACCCCGCCAGCAATATGAAACTGGCCAGCGGCGTGGCACCCACCGGCGCCATGCAGCGCTACCACATCCCCGTGGCCCTGGGAACGGACGGCCCCGCCAGCAACAACGCCCAGAACATGGTGCGTGAGATGTACCTGGCCAGCCTGCTGCAGAAGGTGCACCACCTGGACTCCACCGCCTGCCCCGCCCAGGCCGCGCTGGATATGGCCACACGTGGCGGCTCCGATGCCCTGCACGACCCGCTTATCGGTACCCTGGAGCCCGGCATGAAGGCCGACTTCATCGCCCTGGACCTCAGCACGCCCAATATGCAGCCTGTGCACAACATCGTCTCGAACATCGTGTACGCCGCCACCGGCCTGGAAAACAAGCTCACCGTGGTCGATGGGCAGGAACTCTACCGCGACGGCAAGTTCCTCACCTGCGATTACGAAGCCCTCTGCGCGGAAATGAAAGCCGTTCACGGCTGGCAGAAGAAGTAACGCCTGTGAATTCGACTGCGCTGGAGGATTTGTGCTGGGCGGCCATCGATTTCGAGTCCGCCGGCACTGCACCGGGCGAAACCGATTGCCCGGTGCAGATTGGCATTGTGCGCGTTGAGCAGCTCTTTTCTGACGCGCCGCAGCTCTTCACCAGCTACATCGCCTGCCACCGCCCGGTGCGCTGGAGTGCGGCCAAGGTACACGGCATCACCACCGAAACACTCAAGGGTGCCCCGGAGTATATCACCCTCTGGCCGCAGATTCGCGAACTGCTGCGCGGCGCGGTGGTGCTGGGGCACAACCCCGCCACGGAAAAACGCTTCCTGCGCAGCTTCCCCGGCCACGGCTTCGGCCCCTGGGTGGATACCCTCGCCCTGGCCCGCCAGGCAGCCCCCGATTTGCCGGACCACGCCCTCGCCACCGTCTGCGAGGCCCTCGGTATCACCGATTCAGTGACCGCCATGGTCAGCGATGCCGCCCACGCCCGATGGCACGATGCGCTCTACGATGCCGCCGGCTCCCTCCAGCTGCTCCGCACCCTCATCCATGCCCTGCAGATGCATCGCTGCACCCTCCGCGATATCGCCTTCGCCGTAAGCGAATGAGCTCTGCCATATCCAATCAGTAACTTGCCAGCGGCGGCATATCACAGCAACGCAGCAATGACTGAAGACTACTATTTGCGCCAGTGAACCAGCATTCGCAAAGCTGCCGGAGAAACGGTTCTGAAACAAGGTCGGGAAAAACTCACAAATGCTAACGACCATGAGTTCGACCACCAGACTCCTGTAAGAAATTCACGTTCGCGATAATCAATTCCTAAACCGCCCGAGACTCTCTCAGGCGGTTTTGCGCAAAGCAACACCCACGGCTGCCGATGGCTCATGAGCATATTGGCAGCCTTGAAGCACGCGCTATACTTATTGTGCATTCCCGGACTCTGCATAATACCAGAAGTGCGGGTACATCCAGAATCCGAAATCACTCCCACACCTGGGTGGTGCGGGAGGCTAGCTTCTGGTCGAGGCTCAGGAGTTCATCGATGCGGGTACCGCAGAGGGTCATGATATCCACTATTTCCTCCACCTGAAGCTCTTCCTCCACCTGCTCCTTCACATAATCGAAGAGGAGGCACTGGGTGGCGTATTCCTTCTCCTCGCGGCAGAGAGTGAGCAGCTCGTGGATGGAGGCAGTGATTTTCCGCTCGTGCTCCAGGGCAAGGCGAAATAAATCCAGCGGGGTTTCCCAGGTATACACCGGGGCGGCCACGGCGGGAATCACCACCTTGGCGCGGCGGTTCTCCAGGTGGGAGACGAAGCGGAGCGCGTGGCCGCATTCCTCGCGGTATTGTTCGCGCATCCAGTGCCCCATGCCCGGCAAGCCATACTGCCGCAGATTGCCGGAAAAGGCCAGATACAGGAAAGCGGATTCAAACTCCAGGCGGATTTGCTTATTGACAGCATCTACAATAATCGGGTTCATGCTGGTATCATATCCCTAACATAAGCACGAGTGTATCACTGTTATCTAATAAATATCGCTCACCCCTGTTTTGCAGGGATAAAAGGAGCACAAAAATTGGATTTGCCCCCGGTAATTAAATAAATTGATAACCCGGAGAAGAGCAAAACTCTGATATATCCGCCTTTTTCCTGGCATGCGACAGGAAAAACCCGGGCTACAATCAATTGATCCTGCGCGCGATTTATCTTGACTTTCTTTATGGTTGATATAACCTGACGGCATAATCAACGTCTCCGCATCATGCATCTGGAAATCATAGGTACTTATCGCTCAAAGCACTGGCGGGGCAATATCATCACCGCAACGGGGCAGAGATATGGACTCGCGGCCTATGATGAAGCCACCGATACGCTGACGGTGAGCACGTCTTCCGACACCTTGGCCTTCGGCGGAATAGGCGCCACCGAACACCAGGGCGAGCTCCTATTCAATCAGCAGGTTCTGGGAACATACAAGGCTCAGGAATCGGGCGAGCTGGAGGTACTCGACGCGAGCGGGCACCCCATGCTGCTGTTGCTCCGGGATTCCTCACGGCGGCGCACCACCTGGGCCTACCGCCAGGGGCTGAGTGCTTCCCAATCACATGCTTATGCCCTCTGGGGCGATTTGCTCATCACCCGCGGGAGCATCTACAGCTCCATCATGAGAAGGCACCATTGGCTTATCCCCCCCACCGATGGGCACTATCCCTTGTTATCAGGAGTGGATGAAAAGATCCTCTTTGCCAGGCCGACTGAAGAGCAGCTGATGGTCATCGCCCTGGCTGCCCGCTATTTATGTTTCATTCCCGGTTTCAATGCGGCAAATTTGGACGACTCAGATTTGCAGGACATCCAATCGTATGTGATAGATGAGCAGACCGGCCAGCCCAGCGTCGACCCGGATATCTTTCCCCCGAGGCCGCATGAAAAGTTCTTTCTGGAAGCGCCAGTGGCAAAATGCGCCTTCGTGCTCATGACCATCATATACTTCATTGCTCTCCTGCTGTGGAATTTTCCCGAAGGCTACCCGCTCAGCAGGAAGATTCCGGGCGCGGCCATCATGTTCTTTCTGGTGAACGGCATTCCCCTAGGGTGGATAGTGCTCATGAAAACAGGTAATTCCCTCGTCAACAGCGAAAGCGCCCGAAAAGAAAAGCAAATCCACCAAGCCATCTGCCGCATGATGCAGCAAAGGCGTGAGTGCTGATGACAGCGGGCACCTGAAAAAAATCTTCTCAAGCCGCATTTATATGAAGCCATGAATGTTCGAAGAGGCATCCCGCTACTCAGCTATACCTGCAAGGTCATCGTGGCCTTTATAGCCCACCTCCTGATATTCATCATTGATGGGAGAACGATGCAGATTGAACAACATCTGCCCCTGCAGCTTGGCGCATGGCTGTGCAGGCTCCTGCACCCAGGACTTATCATAGATGGAGAAACGGCCTATGATGTCGATATGCTGGATTCCTGGCTATTCTGGGGTCTCCTGCTGTTTCCTCTGTACTTCTTCCTCTGGGGGCGAAATGTCACCATAGGCTACCTCTGCCTCGCCATTCCCCTTCTGGCAACGCTCCTTTGGACTCTCTCCCTATAATCCATCTGAACCAGACAAAACAACCTGCATACCGAGAGCAATTACAAGACGAGTAGCATCCTTGGAGAAGGATGCGGCTCCGAGGATATGAATGAAAAGCAAGAAATCATAACGCATCATTTATAAGTGCTTTATAAATCATCAAATGGGTTTATGATGGGTCTTTTTCCTTTTTTTCGCCATCCACCCCTTGACAAAATCCGTACCATATGTATAATGACTGCAGATAACCTCCCCCGCTTAGGGTTGGAATCCGTTGATTCCTTCAACTGCGCACATGGGGAGGGTTTTTTATTTTGTATGGAATACCTCAAGCCGCATCTCTCCATTCAACAGCAGGTCGCACTACTTACACAGCGCGGTCTCGAGGGAGACGCTTCACTACTTGCAACCCGGTTGAAGAATGTAGGCTATTACCGCTTCAGCGCCTACCTGCATCCTTTCCGTGTCAGGAATCTGCAAGGTGACATTGGCAACAATTATGTCCCCGGCACAACGCTGGATAAAGTGTGGGCTCACTACCTCTTTGACCGCAAGCTGCGTTTCCTGATGATGGATGCCATCGAACGCATCGAAGTAGCTCTTCGCAGTCGCATCGCATACCACCACACCGCAAACAAATCTCCCTTTGACTATGCAAGCCCAGCCTATTTCCCCAGTTGGAAAGGCTACATACAGAGTTTAGAACGAGTCCGGATTCAGAAAAACAAGAACGGTCATATCGTACCGAGCGGAAAAGATTCCGTCGACCATTTCTTCAACACCTACGGCGACAAACACGACTATCTGCCTCTTTGGATAGCGGTGGGAGAAATGGAGTTCGGCACCATTGTATACTTCTATTCCCATTCCGATAAGAACATCAGAAAGGCTATTGCACGTGAATGGAGCACCGATACCGGAACCTTATTCACCTGGCTGACTTCCTTGCGCGTGCTGCGCAACGATTGCGCCCACCATGCCCGCATCTGGAATAAAACCTTCCTGACTGTCCCCCGCATGAACAACACCCCGGCCTTGCCCTGGGATTACGTCTATTCCGACAAAGCCGGCAAGTGGGTCAAACCCACCGTCAGCTTGGCCGGGGCGACCTCCATGCTCCAATCACAAGCCAACCTTGCCCCGCTCCTGTTCATCTGTCGTTATCTGCTCAAACAGGTGGCACCCTCCTCCCAATGGCACGTGCGCATGCAGCAATTCCTGCATGATTCACAACAACAAGGCATCCCCCTTCACAAAATGGGCCTGCCCGCGCATTGGAAAACGCACCCGATGTGGAAGTAACTAACATCCTAACTATATGGATAACAAAGAAAAAGATCATTCTAACCACAAGTTACCTTGTCTTCAGAATTTCCGGCTTTTATCAATTATAGCCGTATCATTATGGGGTATAGCATGGTTTTTTTTATGGTGTGTCTTTTCGTCTTCTGTAACAGATTGTGCAAATATAGTTGAGCCAGATACAAGTTGGATTTCAGCCGGTACATTCGGTGACATGTTTGGGTGCTTGACGTGCCTATTCACAGGCATAAGTGTTGCTGGTGTCATTGTAACCCTGCAACAACAAAAACAATCGTTACACGTACAGCAAAACGAACTTGATATATTAAAATCTCAATCAAAAAAACAAAATCAGCTTAACGAAAAAGCATACATTCTGAAACTGATCGAAGGATACATTTCTTATAGAGAAAAAACTACTATAACTGTCCAAACTCTCGATATTCAAGGTAAATATTTTAGAGAAGAATTACGGCACGCATCTTTTGCCAAACGTTTTTGCAACATACAATCGCGTCTATTAAACTTGCTTGGCCAATATGTGGAAAATAAAATTTCAAAAAATGAAGTTGAAGAATGCTATGCCGCACACCAGTTATTATTAGAGGGCACAATACAGCACAGACTTCAATTACTCTTTCTTTTGGCTGAAATTAAAAACTCCTCCCTTTCGGATAAAGACAAAGAAAACCTTTTTTATCAGCTGGGTATATTCGTTGGGGCATGTGACATTATGTTATTGCACATAGAGGTTGTTAGTCGTTTCGGTGAACAAGACATAGGCTCTGCAAATAAAAACTGGGGCATAAACAAATTAAGAAACGTTATGTATAATTCGTTGCCTGATATTACAAATCAATCAACGAAGCTTGCAGCATCTACGATGTATGTAGAGTCCATGAAAGCTCAAAAGCTGTGCGTATGGGCAGACGCTGCTAATCACCCCCTTCCCGAATCTTTCAATCTGGCTGAGTGGGTTATGGAATATACAAAACGAAATCAACAAAAAGGGCAGTCCTCCTAAATTCACATTGTCCAATTAGTGTAAGATGGATAATAAGCTGGCGCCATTCTTTCGACACTTAGGAAGCCAATTTAAGCCCCCTCACTTGTGCGCAGCTGGCGTGTACAATTTTTATATCAATCTATACCCTCTGATGTCTAGAGTTCTGATAGGCCGCTTGTAGTCAACTGATTCCATGCCGCAGCTCTTCAACAGGGCTGCGGCCGATTTTCTTTTGGTAATCTGACCACAGCACGACGTGTGTGCCCGAGTCTGCAGTTGAATATTGAAAGAAGACTGCAACGGTGCTGCTTATCCCGGCAATCTTTTGGGCAAGTGCGTAATCGCCGGTCAGGAGTACATTTTGCAGCGGACCGTCTTTGCTGAATATCTCCACAAAGCCCTCGTCTGCATAGGCTGATAGCTTTTGGATATAGATTCTACGGCGTTCTTGTTTATTGCCGGGTAAGAGCTCGAAGTACTCGACGGATTTACGGAGTGTGTTCAGTGTTCGTTTTGCCCAGACCTGTTTGTTTTTATTGCCTAATTCCAGCTGTACGGATTTAGTGACTTTAACCCGCTGCCCGTTCTGTTGTAATTCGCGCCTGTGGCGCAAGATGAACGGCAGGTGAAAACAGGTATCGGTATAGATAGCTGCTGTGTGTGATTTAATGAGTTTGGTGAACTTGCGGTGGGCCGATTTTTCGGCTGCATGAATGTTGAACATGGTGATTTCCTTTATTTGTTTCCATTACGGGATAACAAGAAGGAAAGTATCGCAAAAAAATATATGTTCCCAGCACTAAGGGCTAGACAAGGGGACTCTGCGCTATTCCTTCTTCCTGTGGTACAGATGGATTAACTGACCGGGAAGATAGGCTCACAGCACAATCTCCAAAGCCCCGAACAGGGAACTTGTCTCCGCTTCAGTCAGCATCTGTGTAACACGGAAGAAGGGCTAACCGCTCAATCTTCAGAACCCCTAACCGGAAGCCCTTGTGTTGCCTTTATTCTAATTAATAATAGTGATAAGTCAAGGCCAAATATCTGTAAAGTTCCCCTATTTTCTTGCATGCGTATATCCGTTGTTTTCGCCTCAGCGGGCTGAGCGTCCGATTCCTGTGCCGGGGCTTCGGCGGGCGGCTCCACGTCCGTCACGGGCTCGTTCAATGTGCTCTCATCGTTCAGTACGTCCAGAGCCTCGTCTGTGTCCTGCGCCTCCATGAATTGCTCCTGTTCGCGGGCTTCCTCAATCTCCTGCCAGAGGGCGGCTTCTACTTCTTCATTGATTTCTGCTGCCACCATCTCTTCCGTCTGGGGAGTTTCCTCAATCGCTTCGGATTGTTTTTTCCACCAACTCAACCTGCTTAACTTTCTGATTCTGTTTTTTGGACTTGCGCTTTGCTTTGGAACGCTTGTCCTTTTTGCCGAAATACTTATTGTAGGTATTCTGTGAATCCTCGTCCTCAATGGTGAATACGCCCTCGGCCACCAGCTCAGGCAGCGGCTGGTTGTAGATTTCATGAGCTATCCACTTACCCTTTAAGTTGTAGCAGACGCTTACGCCCAGCGGGTCGAACTTAATTCGGATTGTCTTGCCCTCGCCATTGACGGCCTTGAGGATGGTAGTGTCGTTTGCTGAGGTATCGTTGGATTTGGTCTTAGCCATAGTCTTGTTGTGTGTTGTAGGGGTGTTAATGATATTGTTGATGTAGTTGAGAACCGCTTGTGCGCCTTTTCTGTAAACAGTCACGCTCAGTAGCTCCCCCTCGTTCCAAATCGCCCAGTAGCGGGCCTTCTGGTAGCGGGTTATTCGGAGTCTTGTTTGCATGGTTTAATCGTTTGGCTATTAAGGCTTTATCTCGTTGTAGAGTATAGCAAACTCACGATAAACGCCCAGCACTTTTTTGCTTTTTTCTTCATTTATTTTCAATCACTTACAGGATGATTTAAGAAGCGATTTCAGGTCAATCTGAGCCCCTACAGTCCTCCCGGAATTTGCGGTTGATTTAGCACAGAGCAGGACGATTTTGGGCTGAAAAATGGCAGGGCAGTATACGCTCTGGTTAAATTATTGTCGCTAAGCGTTTACAATCAATATATGAATTACAAGAAGAGAAAACTGCCATAATTTTCATAAGACGCTGAATCTATGCAGATTATGCCTGATAATGGAGGTGAGGGGTATCCTGTACCCCTAGTCCTTTGCAGTCCCGGGAACGTCCCGGAGCTTAAAAATCGGCTGTTTGAATCGTCCTTGGTTCTTTTTTGTTGCAATATCAGGACTCCGTAAGCCGTTAAATATGGCTCTTCTGCAATAATTGTGGAATGAGCCCCGCGAGGAAGAAAAGACAAAGGAG
>CALFTQ010000126.1 GCA_937916135.1 uncultured Verrucomicrobiales bacterium | reverse complement strand
ACGTTTCAATATGAGCTATGCGTGGGCATATATCAAGAATATGTTCGGCTGCGTGGGTGAGCACCGCATAACTTACGATTTGGAGTACTATGTGGGTCCTCTGTGTGATATGTCCGGCGGTCTTTGTGTTAGTGACAGGAAATACCCCTGATGGATTCAGTTTATTGAAATATCTTCCTCTGTGCGGAAATGTTTTTGTGTTCGTACTTGCCGGTTACTATGCTGAGCATAAGGTGTGTCTGGAAAAAATGAGTAGAAAGCATATTTTCGCACTTGTAGCTGTCTCTGTCGTCTTGGTGTTACTAGCTGCATTGATGCCAGAGTGGGCCCGGGAACGAATGAATGCAGAACTGGTGAATCAGCATATCCCCGGAATGACAGCCTACATGCTTGTTCCGTGCATTACGATATACCTGGTCACTAAAAAATTGGCTGTTTCATGCCATTTGAATGCCAAAACGTCAAATGTGCTGCGAGCTCTTGGTGGTGCTGTGTTTACAGTTATGCTGGTAGAAAATATTTTGAGAAGAGAGATTAGTGCATGGTTCACGGATTATGAATCTGCTTACTTCCCGTCTGTCTGCGTAGCCTGCCTGGTATGGATAGTCGGTTTACTAGTGGGGTTGATTTGCAAAAAGGTGCCTCTTCTCAAAAATGTGCTATAAGTCACACTTTTATTGCTCCGGCAATGGGATATGTTTTCCCAACGCACGCCTTTCTGTATATTTTACTTAAACGGGAAACGATATCCGCTCCGCGGACGATATCCCGGGCTGACGCCCGGGACGATATTCAGCCGCTGCGCGGCTGAACGATATTCTCACTTCGTTCGAACCACTCAAACTTCATCCGGCGTAATCGGCTGCTTGTCGAGGGCGCGCCAGGCCCAAGCGATATAGGCGAGCACAAAGGGGATGAGGAAGGAGACGATGGTCATGGTCCTGAGGGTGAATAGGCTGGAGGAGCTGTTCACGATGGTGAGGGAACTCTGCAGATCCGCCACGGAGGGGTAGTAGGCGGTGTTGTTCCAGCCGGCGCAGAGGAGGATGGCCAGCACGGCCAGCACACTGCCCGGCCCCGCGAGCCAGAAGGCTTTATCCCAGCCGCGGATGCCCTGCACCAGACCGGCCAGCACGAGCACCACGCCGAGCAGCAGCACGGCGGTCACCGCGGGCATTTCAAGCAGGTTGTTCAGGTACTTGTAGTTCTGCAGGTAGACCATGCCATTCTCCGGCATGTAGGCAAACCCGGGCGAAGTGAGCCAGTAGCCCAGCCAGGTGAGGAAGAAGAGCAGGAAAAACGGCCCTTCCATCCAAAGGCGGCAGCGGCAGGTCTCCGCCAGGTCGTCATCGGCCATGCAACCGAAGAAATACAGGCAGGCCAGCATGCGGGTGAGCAGGAACACACTGAGCCCCAGCAGCAGATTCTCCGGCACCAGCGCGGCTTCCAGCCCATGCCAGGGGGTGGTCCAGCGGGAGATAACCGGCATGAGCGGGTTCGTGACGGCTACTTTGTCCACGATGAACTCAGCACCGGTAAAGAAAGTGCCCACGGCGGTGCCGATGAGCAGCGGCCCCAGCACGCCGTTCAGGAAGAGGAAGGCGCGGTAGGTATTCGTGCCCAGCACATTGCTGTTCTTCAGCTGGAACTCATAGGAAACCGCCTGCAGCACAAAGCAGAGCAGGATGAGAATCCACACCCAGTAGGCTCCGCCGAAGCTGGTGCTGTAGAAGAGCGGGAAGGAAGCAAAGAACGCCCCGCCGAAGACCACCAGGGTGGTGAAGGTGAGCTCCCACTTGCGGCCGGTGGCCAGCAGGAGCATGCGGCGGTGCTCCTCGGTTTTGCCCAGCGTCCAGATAAGCGACTGCCCGCCCTGCACAAACATGAGGAACACCAGCAGAGCCCCCAGCAGAGAAACCAGGAACCACCAGTACTGTTGAAGCAAAGAGATATCATTCATAAATATTAATCACTAATCATTAATAATTAATCACTCATTCATTTCCGGGTCCCGCGGCAATGGCCTTCACCATGATGCTCACCTCGGCCACCAGCAGCAGGGTGAAGAGCACCAGGAAGATGAAGAAGGTGGTCTGCACCGCGCCTACATCCAATCGGGAGATGGCGGCCACATTCGGCAGCAGGCCCTGAATGGCCCAGGGCTGGCGACCGACCTCGGCCACCACCCAGCCGGCCTGGCTGGCCATCCAGGCCAGCGGCGTGCTCAGCACCACGGCCAGCAGCGCGAGCTTCCAGCGGCAGATCCACTTGCCCAGCAGCAGGAGACCGGCAAACAGGGCCAGGTAGAAGCCACCCACCATCACCATCACGCGGAAGCTGTAGAAGGTGAGTGCCACCGGCGGCACCAGATCCGCCGGGCTGCTCAGGTAGCCATAGCCGAAGTAAGCGAAATTCTCGCGCAGAGACTCCAGCGCGGCCTGTTTTTCTGCGGCATCCTTGGTCTGGCGGTAAGTGGCCAGGGCTGAGATAGCCATGCGGCCGCGAGCCATTTTCTCCTCTGCCGAGAGGGCAGTGGTGCCATCCGGCTGGGTATAGCCACCCTCCAGAATGTTGCGGATACCGGGCACATAGCCATTGAAATCATGCGTGGCCAGGAAGGAGAGCGCCCCCGGCATTTCGATGTTGAAGAGGAAGGGGTCCTTTTCGCCCGGGGCCGCCCAGTCCACCCCGGGGCGCAGGGCTGCGGCCAGCACCAGGCCCTGGTTGTGGCCACCCTCGTACAGGCCCTCGGCTGCGGCCAGTTTCATGGGCTGCAGCTGCGCAATGTCGCGCCCGCTCTGGTGCCCGGTGTGGGCAGTGAGCAGCGCCGCCACCAGGCCGAACCAGCAGGCCACGCGGATGCTGGCCCTGGCGAACTCCTGGTGACGCCCGCGCAGCAGGTACCAGCAGCTCACCCCCACCACAAAGGCAGCCCCCAGCACCCAGGACGAGGTGACCGTGTGGCAGAACTTGACCACCGCCACCGGAGAAAGCGCCACAGCGGCGAAATCCACCATCTCGTTGCGCACGGTATCCGGGTTGAACTCCATGCCCACGGGGTACTGCATCCAGGCATTGGCCACGAGAATCCACCAGGCGGAAATCGTGGCGCCGATGATGGTGAGCCAGGTGGAAGCCAGATGCGCCCCCTTGCTCACCTTGTTCCAGCCAAAGTACATAATGGCGATGAAGGTGGATTCCATAAAGAAAGCCACAATGCCCTCGATGGCCAGCGGTGCGCCGAAAATATCGCCCACAAACCAGCTGTAGTTGCTCCAGTTCGTGCCGAACTCAAACTCCAGAATGATGCCCGTGGCCACGCCCATGGCAAAGTTGATGCCGAAGAGCTTCATCCAGAAGCGCGCGGTCTGCTTCCAGAACTCGCGGCCCGTGCGCACATAGAGCGTTTCCATGATGGCCATGACCACACCCAGCCCCAGGGTGAGCGGCACAAATATCCAGTGGTACATGGCCGTGAGCGCAAACTGCGCGCGCGACCAGTCGACGAGAGACGTATCGATAGTGTCCATAGTGTTAATTTTCCGGTGCAGCGCGGCGCGTCAGCTCGGTCGAGACAGCCTCCCCCTTCTCAGCATCCCCGCCCTGCAGGTAGGCTGGAAAGAAAAAGGCCTTGAGCACCGCAAACATGATGAAAAGCTTCAGCAGGATGATGCACCACAGCGTGCGCCCCAGCGTCATGCTGCGGAATCCCTCGATATAGAATTTTACCACCCTGCGTAAAAGCATACCGGCATTATATGCTATCCCTCGTCCCCATGGCAAGGAGATAGTTTGTTTTCTGCCGCAAAAACTACGCGCATTCAAGGTTCCGGCAGGCGGCGGATGTTGAAGATATACGGCAGCCAGGGGCGTCCGGGGGCAAACTCCGGGTCAGTGCAGCGGTACAGAACCACAAAATGGCATTCATCGCCGGTAAGGGGGAGCCGGAAGCTGCCCTTATTCTCCGCAGTGACCGGCAGCCAGAGCATCCCCTGCGCCCGGGCGGTCTCAATGGGATTCTGAGACTGTCTTATCTGATCATATAGCTCATCACGGGGCAACACGATGACCCCCAGCGCACTGGTATCCGCCGCCAGTTGAAGCGGCACCCCGGTGGCATCGCGGTCGCGCGGCAGAATGAGCGTGAATGCATCGCTTACTAAATACGTGCGTTCCTCGTAATGTTCATGCATCTGATAGCTCAGCTCAAAAGGCCCATGCCCCACTACCGGGCTGTAATTGTGACCGGCCTCGATATCATTCACCCACAGCTCCAGGCCGTCGCGCCCCTCGGAATAGCTCCACGAGCACGCATAATACAGCCGCTTGAGCGGAGATATGTGCCAGGTCGGGCGGATGGTGGCGCCATTGCAGCACCAGAGGCGCACACAATACTCCGTGGGCGGCGTGATACCGCGGTACCCCCACAGAAAAACAAGCAGCGACCCCAGCAGCAGCACGCCTTCCCGCCACCGGCGGCTCATCCAGACCGCCACTACCACCCACAGCGCCAACAGCAGCAAAAACAGCAGCATCAGAAAAGCAGAGCCCACCCACCACCAGGCGCCAGGGCTGTCCAGATTGCACGCTATGAACAGCGCATGCAAAGCCACACTAAGAAAAAAGCCACCACCAGCCACAGCCCCACCCGACCCCGGCTCCATCGGCGGCGGCGAGCATCAGACTTCTGGTCAGAGGCCTTCATGGCTCATTGATAACACATGGACCCACGAAGTCAAGCAAAATGCAGCCAGTCCAAAGATACGCGTTGATATTTCCCTTGCCAGCAAAATCTTCAGCACACGTGTCCCAAAGTTTGAGTACGGAGCTCGATAAATTGGAATTTATCGGGCAGTTGGTGAGCCGCAGGCGAACGGAATTCCGAGCCCGTGAAACGGGCGA
>CALFTQ010000125.1 GCA_937916135.1 uncultured Verrucomicrobiales bacterium | reverse complement strand
AACTAGTCGCTTCGCTCAATGAATTACACCGGCAGAGCCGGTGTATGTAAATACCGCCTGAGGCGGTATGAAAGCGGCACTATGTGCCGCATGGCTCTGGCGTATACGCCAGAGCCGCCAAATTCCAATTTGTTGATTCGTTTCGAGTTTTTAGGAGTCCCCGGGAATCAATATTGCTGCAGCCGCCGGAGCAAGGGCACCGGGAGCGCGGCGCGTTCTGCCGGCGTATTGATGGGATAGGAAGTGATTTCGCCGGAACCCGGTTCCCGCACGGCGAGGGAAAGCGAGCCATTGCAGGAGCGGAGCTCCACCGCGCCGCCGGGGTAATCAAGCTTCAGGCTCATCTGCACATCGCGCCCCTGCAACCAGGAGCGGCACCCCGTCGGCACCTGGCGGGCCAGGGTAAGCATTTCCTGCAAATCGGCCTGCACCTGCTGCATGTCCAGGTGCTGCGGCAGCCGCGCCAGCTGGATGCGCAGACGGCTGCGGGCCTGGGCAAACTGCTGCTGCATTTCCGGGGAGAGCCGCACCGGAGCCGCCGGGGCGGCAGTCTCCGCGGCAGACGGGCGGGCCGCAAGTTCTACCAGTGCACTGCAAAGCCGCTTGTTGCGGTAGTAACGCACCCGCACCACATCACCGGGGGCATAGGTGCTCAGTGCTTCTTTCAAGGCGGCAGCATGCGGAGTCGGCACGCCCTGCACGCTCTCAATCACATCACCGGCCCGCAGACCGGCCTCATGCGCGGGGGTGCGCTCTGCCACGCGCCCCACCACTACCCCGCACCCCGCAGATTTTTCTGCCGGAACCACACCAAACACCACAGCTCCGCCAGCCACCTGCAACAGGGTCAGGCAGCACAGCAGCAAGCAGAGAATGGCTGTGTGGCGTTTCATCATATCACATCTTCAGGCAATTGCGGTTCAGTCTCATCTTTCACTTTGATAACCAGGCGGGACTGGTCTGCCGCCTGCATCACGAAGGTATCGCAGCGCACGGCCGGAGCCGCTTCATCTGCAAGCAGGATTTCACGCCTCACCTCCACCACCGGGGAAGCAGCCCCCGGCGCAGGACGCAGCCCCCACCACAGCAGGGGCAGCACCAGCAGCGCTACCAGCAGCGCGGCCACCGCCCGCCACCACCCGCAACGTGCCCGATACTCCGGAGCACGCTTCATCCTCTGCACGAGATGTTGCCGAAAAGCAAGCGGCATGGCGGCCGGCGAAAATTGAGCATGCAGTTCATTTTCCAGCTCCTTATCTGCCTGCATCTCAGCGTCCTCCTGCAACATGGCAGAGAGTAGCCGGCGGCGCATATCTGCCGGCATGGCAGCAGCCTCGTAATCGCGGGCAATCCGGTATATATCTGTCTGCTCCTCGTTCATGATGGCGGGTTAAGTTCTTTTTCCAACTTCTGGCGGAAAATGCGCAGAGCCGCACGATAGCGGGTTGCAACGGTGGCGGGGTTCTCCCCCGTGATCTGGCCGATCATGCGGAAACTGAGTCCCTGCCACACATGCAGCGTGACCACTTCTGCATAATCAGTGCGCATGCGGCGCAAAACGCGCTCAATGCAGCGGCGGCGGTGCTCTGCATCTGCCCGGCTGCTTAACCATGGTGCACTTTCGTACACCGGGTCCTGCTCAGCCGCAGCGGCATGGGCCGTATTCTGCCGCCGGGCCCTGGCTCGTGATAAATCAATCGCCGCATTTCTTATACAACTGATGACAAAAGCCTTCCACTCATCCTGCCCCTTACGGAACTCTCCACTGCGCACCACGTGTACCAGCTTCAGCAGTGCACTTTGCAAGACATCCTCCGCATCGGCCCCGCAAGCGGTTCGCTGGCGGGCATAAAACAGCAGCCGGTCACCGTGCTCGGCAAGCCAGTTCTCCCAGTCCGGAGCGCTGCCTGCTTCCCCGCAGCTGCCTTCTATTGGTATATCCGAATCCATCTCCTTACACCATATAGACGGTAACATACTGCATATTTATTGGGAAAAAAAGCTTTTTCATCACGCCTTGACTTTTTCTCACGGAGCCGCTCCCCGGGCACCATCTTACTATTTATTTTCAGTACCCTGCACTACCAGTTACACAGTTAGAACCTGAGCACTCCGGATTCAGACTCTGCGCCCTCTTCCCCGCCTGGATACGCCTTGGTACAACAAGACTTGTGAATTTGTCCGAATTTGAAGCGAATTTACAAAAAATGGCATGAAAAACTAAAAATTGCACAGTTTGGGGTTGCTTTTCGGTGTACTAAAGTGTATTGTTTGGGTGGCGAAGTGTACCAATAGGAATGGAAAATAGCTTCACAGTGCTGTTTTCGTGCAACTCAGTGCGAAAAGTCGACCCGAAGAACCGCGTGGCGGTTCTGGCGGAGTGGACGTGTATAGCACACGGGGCAACACTGTGGATGATGAGAGTGAAGAAAGGTCCGTACCCCGTTCTGAAATGTTACACAAAAGAAACATACGGGGCCCTGGTAAACAACATCCGCACGGAAGGCAAGGGAAACGGCGCCACCCCGGCAGAGATAAACGATTACATCGGGTACCTTGTATCCATCAGTAAGGAGGTAGAAGTCAACTCCCAAGGAAAACTGCACATACCCAAAGAGTTTAAAGAACACATCAAATTACAGGAAGAAGCATGTCTGGTAGGTCGCGATGACTATTTCGAAATCTGGAACAAGCAGGACTTCGAGGCTCACCAGAAGGAAATTCAGGCAGCTATCGCCAACAGTAAACTGGAGAAAATGTTCGGCACCTTCACATGAGCAGCGTAGCAACAGAGAGCCGCGCCACGTCGGCAACCCCGGCAGGCACCTGTTACAAGGTGCTCATGTGGGAGGCGTGTGCCCTGAGCGAAGCGGCACTGAACGCCTGGCAGGACGCCCGGCACGAGTTGCTGGCGCGCATGCGCGATGCGGGCATCAAGGGCGCACGCGGCAACCTGGCCCGCCTGGGCAAGGAGCTGCGCGAGCTGTCGCAACAGGCCGTGGCGGCCCCCTTGGATACTTGTGCCCAGGCCAGCCTTTCCCTTGCGCGCGTAAGCGCATTGGCAGCGAAGCTGCAGCGCGAGGAAGGGCTGCTGGCCTACCGCCTCACCCCCTGCTCTGCCACGGTGCTGGTGGAGCTCACCGGCGAGGAAGGAATTGATGCCATGATGGCCCGCTGGGCATCCGCCACCCCGGAGCTGCAGTGGTGCAGCACCCCGCTGGTGGAAGCCGTGAGTGCCGCCGAAGCCGCCGAATGGCAGGAAAGCTGCCGCAGCACCTCTGCGGACAATGCAGACACCGGGGCCAGCGAGGAAGATGCCGCAGAGTTCCACCACGTGACCGTGCTGCGCAGCGAAGCCGTGGAGGCCCTGCAGCCGGCAGAGGGCCGCGTGCTGGTGGATGCCACCCTGGGCGGTGGCGGCCACAGCGAGCTCATGCTGGAGAAAGGCGCCACCGTGTGGGGGATTGACCAGGACCCCGCCGCCCGCCGCGCTGCCCGCAAACGCCTGGCTCCGTATGCCGACCGCCTGCACATCGTGGCCGGCAACTTCCGCAACGCAGCCGACCTGCTCCGCGCCGAAGGGCTCGAAACCGTGGATGGCATTCTGGCAGATATCGGCATCTCCTCCCCGCAGGTAGACCAGGCCGGGCGCGGCTTCTCCTTCCTGGCCGAAGGGCCGCTGGACATGCGCATGAACCCCGCTGCCCCCCGCAGCGCAGCCGACATCGTGAACACTGCCGCCGAAAGCGAACTGGCCGACATTCTCTGGCAGTACGGCGAAGAACGCGCCAGCCGCGCCATAGCCCGCCGCATCGTACAGGAACGAGCCAAAGCCCCCATCACCACCACCACGCAGCTGGCCGACATCATCGCCACCGTGCTGCCCCGCAAAGGCAAGCAGCACCCCGCCACCCGCTCTTTCCAGGCCCTGCGTATCGCGGTGAACGACGAGCTGGGCGCCCTGGATGCCCTGCTGAAAAGCGGCCTGAGCCTGCTCAAAAGCGGGGGGCGTTTCGCCATCATCACTTTCCACAGCTTGGAGGATCGCGCGGTCAAGCGCTACTTTGACCACGTGACCCGCCCGGAAATCGACCGCCCGGAGTGGCCGGCCCCGCGCCCCAACCCGGACTATGCAGCCCGCCAGATAACCCGCAAGCCCATCGTGGCAAGCGAGGCTGAGCTGGCCGCCAATCCCCGTGCACGCAGTGCCAAACTCCGCGTCATCGAAAAGCTATAATCACCTCACGCTGTATCACCCCTATCACCTCACCTCAAATGCTCCCCAGCACACAAACCTCCCGCTACTCCGACCGGGTAAGCTTCAGCTTCCTGGTGTGGATGGTAGTCTTTGCCGTCATGGTCTCGGCGGGGGGAATCAACTTCGCCCTGTTCAAGAATGACCAGGTGGCTGTGCGCACAGAAATCAGTAAAATTAACCGTGACATCACGGTTTGTAACCTGAATGCCAACCAGCACCGCGCCAAGACAAACAGCATGACCAACCGCTGGGCCATGCGCGACCGGCTCAGTCAGGACCGCTCCATGCTCCGCGATATCGACCGCAGCCAGATTGAGCTGGCCCGCCGTCTCCAGGACAGCGGCATGGCCCTCATCTCCCGCTAATCCCCAAATCTCAATATACCTATGATGACCAAAGTTCCCTTTGCCGCCCGCACCGCAGTCCTGGCCATCATCATGATGCTGGCCGCAAGCAAAGCGGCCGTGCGCCTGGCTGAACTGCAGATTTTTGATTCCGGCAACCACCGCCCCACCGCAGTGGATGACCTCATTGATACCGAAACAATCCCCGCCAACCGCGGTATCATCATGGATCGCAACGAGGAGTTGCTCACCAACAATATCCAGAGCGCAGAGCTGATTGCGGACCGCTATCACCTGCGCGAAATCACAGCCGTGGTGGAAGGCCTGGCCTACAACCATGCCGTGAATGACCCGCGATGGGAGAGCACCACCGACCCCAAGGAACGCCGCAAACTGATCTATAACTACCGCGCCCGGCTGCTGAACAACGCCAAGGCCGATATGACCGATGAGGAGAAACAGGAACGCCTCAAGCGCATCAACCCGAAGGATGCCCGGGCCAACCGCCTCATGGAATACGATGAAAAGATGATGGAGTACTACTTCAACCAGCACGACAAGCTGGTGGCAGAAGTGCTCTACCCCTTCCTCTCCCACCAGGAAATTGAGGAAACCGTTAACGGCCAGACTATCAAGCGTTTCATGACCCGCGAGGATATCGTGGAGAAAATTGCCCAGACGGCCACGCAGAAATACAACGAGGAAGCACGCGCCAAGGGCTTGCCCACCCGCTCCATCCGCAACCAGATTGTGCTGGCCAAGGGCATGAATTTCGACACGAAGGACAAGATTCGAGAGGCCATCGCCCGCGCGCGCATCCGCGGGCTCATGGTGCAGTCCGAACACCGCCGTTCGTACGTGATGCCGGAAATGCTCTGCCATGTGCTCGGCTATGTAGATCACGAAAACAAAGGCATGAGCGGTGTGGAGGCCTATTTCCAGAGTTACCTTGCCGGTGTGGACGGGTTCCGCGAATACCGCCACAATGCACGGGGGCAAGTGCTGCCCAACGAAGATGACCGCTATATGGCGCCGAAGCACGGGCTCAACCTCAAGCTCACCATCGATATGCGCCTGCAGACCATCGTGGAGCAGGAGCTGGATAAAGGCATGCGCCACTTCCGCGCCAAGCGCGGCTGCATGATTGTGGTGGAGCCCAGAACCGGCGACATCCTGGCCATGGTGAGCCGCCCCGCCTTCGACCTGAACACCAAGGAACTCATCACCCACAAGGGCAAGTTCAAGCGCGGCGAGGTGAAGGATGACAACGGCAAGCCCCTCACCGGTGATTTCAACTTTGCCTGCCAGACCCGCTATGAGCCCGGCTCCACCTTCAAGGTGCTGGCCGTCACCAGCGTGGTGGACAAGGGGCTCATGGGTATCAACGGCTGGGTGAACTGCGAACCCTTCTCTGTGGGCTTCGGCAGCCGCCCCATCAGCGACCGCCCATTCAACTATCACAGCCTGCCGGTCTGGGGCGTGCTCAAGAAATCCAGCAACCCCGGCGCCGCCCGTATCGCCATCATTGCCAAGTGGCAGAACTATAAGGAATATCTGGAAAAATTCGGTCTGAACAAGTCCGCAGGCATCGACCTGCCCAGCGGTGGTGCCTGCCTGCTGGCAGATGGTTCCAACATTGTGAACTACTCCCGCATTGCCTACGGATACTCAGTAGCCGTTTCTCCGCTTCACATGGCCATGGTGTACGCCACCATCGCCAACGATGGAGTGCGCATGAAACCACGGCTGATTGACAAAATCATCGCCTCCGATGGCACGGTATATGATGAGTGCGCCCCGAAGGAGATATGCCGGGTCATGAAATCCAGCACGGCCAAAGACCTGCGATTCGCGCTGGAAACCGTAACCCAGCGCAAGGGAGAATGCGGGCGCGGCACCGCCACCGCAGCAGCCATCCCCGGTTTCCGCATCGGCGGGAAAACCGGCACCGCCAAAAAGGTGAAAGAAGGTGGCGGATATGCAGAAAACCTTTACACCGTTTCCTTCGCAGGTGTGCTTCCCATCGATGATCCGAAACTGGTGGTCATGACGGTAATTGATGAACCGCACCCCACCGATTGCAACCCCGGTGGCGGCACAGTGGCAGCCCCTATTTTCCGCGCAGCTGCAGAGCGCTTTATCAATGTGCTCAATATCACCCCCAGTGACCCCGAAGCATACGAAAAATATCTTGCTACTAAGGAAGAATCTGCTAATCTAAAGAAATAAGAAATTTCCCTCGTCATGGACACCATTAAGTTATTCAGCATCCTGCCCGGCGCCAGCATCACCGGCAAACTCAGCAAGGCCCTTACGCAGCTCACCGATGACAGCCGCAAGGTAATTCCCGGCTGCTGCTATGTAGCTGTCAAGGGCACGCAGTTCGACGGTCACACCGCTATCGATGGCGCGATTGCCGCCGGGGCCGTTGCCATTGTGGCAGAGACGGCGCCGAGTGCCGCCGCCACCGCTGCCGGCACCTGCTGGGTACAAGTGGCCGACACGCACGAAGCGAACGGCCTGCTCATGAGCGCGTGGAATGATTTTCCGAGCGACAAGATGGTGCTGCTGGGCGTGACCGGCACCAATGGCAAGACCACCATCAGCTACCTGGTGAACCACATTTTCCGCGCCGCCTGGCAGCGCGCCGGCCTCATCGGCACCATCATCTACGACAACGGCGAGCGCCGCACCACCTCCAGCAACACCACCCCCGGCTGCGCCCTGCTGCAGAGCATGCTGGCCAAAATGGTGCAGAACGGCTGCCGCGCCGTCTCCATGGAGGTTTCCTCCCATGCGCTGGTGCAGCAGCGCACCGCCGGCACCAACTTCCGCGTGGGTATCTTCACCAACCTGACCCAGGACCACCTGGACTACCACGGCACCATGGAGGAATACTACCAGGCCAAGAAGCTCCTCTTCACCCGCATGGCAGCTGCCGACCGCAAGAGCGCCGCAGTCATCAACATCGATGATGCCTATGGTCGCCGCCTGGCCGAGGCGCTGGCCCCCATCATGAAGGTGCGCACCTTCGGTGAGAACGAGAAGGCCGATTTCCGCGCCGTGCCCAAACTGGTTACCCTGAAAGGCAGCCAGTACGAGCTGCTCTACCAGGGGCGCAGCTACCTGGTGCGCACCCCGCTCATCGGTGAATTCAACCTCTCCAACAGCCTGGCCGCCCTGGCCGGTGCCGTGTGCGCCGGCGTCAACCTGGGAGATGCCATCAACTCCCTGGCCCAGAGCCCGCAGGTCCCCGGCCGCATGGAGCTCGTCTCCAGCGTGAACAACGTGCAGTGCTTCGTGGACTACGCCCACACCCCGGACGCCGTGGAAAACGTGTGCAAGACCATGAAGGCCCTCTGCCGCAATGGCCGTCTCATCACCATCTTCGGCTGCGGCGGCGACCGCGACCGCACCAAGCGCCCGCTCATGGGTGAAGCCGCCGCCCGCTACAGCGACCTCTGCCTCGTGACCAGCGATAACCCCCGCAGCGAGGACCCCGAGCAGATTATCGATGAAATCATGCCCGGTATCCCCACCGCCAAGCAGCACCGCATCACCGACCGCGAGGAGGCCATCCGCGCCGCGCTGGAGCAGGCCCGCCCGGGAGACGCCGTGCTCATCGCCGGCAAGGGTCACGAGAATTACCAGATTTTCGCCACCGAAACCATCGATTTCTCCGATTCCGCCGTGGTGCGCAAGTACTACGCCGAGAAGAACCCGGAGGGAATCTCCGTGCCCTCCCGCAAGCCGGAAGGCCGCCGCAACAGCAAGTAAACACCCCCACCCCCGCCATGACCCACCTGAGCACCAGCGACCTCGTCACCGCCACCGCCGGCAAGGCAGTGGTTGCGGGGGAACGCGCCATCACCGCCGGTCTCACCACGGATAGCCGGGCCATCACCCCGGGCTGCGTGTTCCTGGCGCTCTGCGGTGAGCGGTTCGATGGCAACACCTTCGCGGCAGAAGCCTCGCAGAAAGGCGCCGCCGCCGTGGTCGTATCCCGGGTGGAGGGCGATTTTGCGCCCGGCTGCACCGTGGTGCAGGTGGAGGACACACTGGCGGCGCTGCAGAGCCTTGCCACCTGGTGGCGCGGGCAGCTGGAGCCCCTGCATGTGGTGGGGCTCACCGGCAGCAGCGGCAAGACCAGCACCAAGGACATGTGCCTCTCCGTACTTTCTCAGAAATATGAGGCCCTGGCCACCAAAGGCAACCTGAACAACCACATCGGCGTGCCGCTCAGCATCCTGGGCACCCCGCAGGGCACCCAGGCCGCCATCTGGGAAATGGGCATGAACCACGCAGGCGAAATCGCCCCGCTCTGCGCCATGACCCGCCCGCAGATTGGCATCATCACCACCATCGGCTCCGCCCACCTGGAGTACCTAGGCACCCGCCAGGCCATCGCAGAGGAGAAATGCACCGTGGCCCGCGCCCTGCCGGCTGAAGGGTACATGATATACCCGGCGCTGGATGATTTTGCAGATTTCATTTCCACACAGACCGCCGCCACCCCGGTTCCGGTAGGCGGCTGCAACAGCCCGGTGCGCGCCCTCAACCCGCGCAGCACCTCCACCGGCACCACCTATACCCTGCATATTGATGAGCTGGGCGAGGTGGAGGTCTCCCTGCCCGTGCCGGGAGCCCACATGGTGAGCAACAGCCTGCTCGCCGCCGCCGCCGGCTGGAAACTCGGCTGCTCCCTGCAGCAGATTGCCGCAGGTCTTTCCGCCTCCTCCCTCACGCATGGCCGCCTGGCCTGCAAGGAAATCGACGGCTACACCGTGGTGGACGACACCTACAACGCCAACCCCGAAAGCATGAAGGCCGCCTTGGAAACCGTGGCCGCCCTCCGCGGCCCGAAGCGCCACATTGCCGTGCTCGGCAAGATGGGAGAGCTGGGCGAAGGCGGCATTGCCGCCCATGCGGACATGGGCTGGTGCGCCGCCTCCCTGGGCTATGCCGCCGTGGTGGTGGTGGGTGCCGAATGCGCCGAGACGCTCGCGCTCTGCCAGGCCGCGGCGGAGAGCGTGCCGGCGCTGCTGGTGAACACCCCGGCCGAAGCCGCCGCCGCCCTGCGCTCCCTCATGGAACCGGGCGATGCCCTGCTCTTCAAAGGCTCCCGCTCCGCCGGCATGGAGCGCTGCATCTACGAACTCTTTCCCTCACTCAACCCCAAAGCATAAGTCATGATCAATTTCATCTACCAGCTCCCCGTGGGAGCCCAGCTGCTGCTGGCCCTGCTGGTGCCCTTCGTGGGTTCCATGCTCATCGGCCCGCGTCTCATCGCCATTCTGCGCGCCATGAAGGCCGGTCAGCCCATCCGCGAGGCCAGCAAGGGCGTGCTTGCCCCCGAGCACTCCGCCAAGGTGGGCACCCCCACCATGGGCGGGCTCATGATTATCGGCCTCATCATGTTCACCAGCATCCTCTTCCTGGATATGGGCGACCCCAAGCTCCAGTGCTGCCTGCTGGTCATGGGGGTCACGGCCATCCTCGGCTTCCTGGATGACTGGGCCAAAATCACCAAGAAGAGCACAGATGGCGTGAGCGGCTGGTTCAAGATTGCCCTGCAGGCAGTGGCCTCCCTGGGCTGCGCCGGTTACCTCTGGTATCTGGATCCCTCCATCGCCCGTGTGCTCATCCCCTTCTACGGCACGGTGGACCTGGGCATGTTCTTCATCCCCTTCGCCATGCTGGTCATCATCGGCGCTTCCAACGCCGTGAACCTCACCGACGGGCTGGACGGCCTGGCCAGCGGCTGCATGGTCGTTTCCTGTCTGGCGTTCCTCTCGCTCTGCCTCACCTTCGGTGAAGTGGCCCTGGCCAACTACCTGCTCTGCATAGCAGCCGCCTGCCTTGGCTTCCTGTGGTTCAATGCCCACCCGGCCAAGGTATTCATGGGCGATACCGGCTCCCTCTCCCTGGGTGGTGCGTTGGGCACCGTGGCTGTGTGCACGCACACGGAGCTGCTGCTGGTCATCATCGGCGGCGTCTTTGTGGCTGAGGCCACTTCCGTGATGATTCAGGTGGGCTGGTTCAAGGTGAGCCGCAAGCTCTACGGCGAGGGCCGCCGCTTCTTCCGCATGGCCCCCATCCACCACCACTTCGAGAAATGCGGCTGGAGCGAAACCCAGGTCTGCGTGCGTTTCTGGATTATTGCCTTCTTCCTGGCTGTGCTCGGGCTTATCCTGGCGCCAGCTGCTTTCGTGTAATTAACTGATTTCCCCCACCCGCCACCATGGAACTGAACGGAAAGAAAATAGCGGTGCTCGGCTGCGGCAGCAGCGGAGTGGCAGCCGCCCGCCTGGCCCTGGCCAAGGGCGCGGCAGAGGTCTGCATTTTCGATGCCAACCCCGCCGCCACCTGCAGCGAACCCGGCGTGGGCTTTGTGCCCGGCGCCACTGAGGAACACGCCCGCGCCTACGCGGCGGACCTCGTTGTGCTCTCCCCCGGCATTGAGGGCGATATCCCCTGGACCCTCGCGTTCACCGCCCACGGGGCCCCGCTCATCGGCGAGACCGAGCTGGCCTGGCACTACTACGGCGGCCGCATCATCGCCATCACCGGCACCAACGGCAAGACCACCACCACCGCCCTGCTGGAGCATGTGCTGCTCTCTGCCGGCAGAACCGCCAAGGCCTGCGGCAACTACGGCTACCCCCTCAGCGATGTGGCGCTCATGGAGCCGCAGCCCGAGTTCGCCGTGCTGGAGGTCTCTTCCTTCCAGATGGAAACCATCGTTCATTTCCGCCCGGAGGTCGCCATCTGGCTCAACTTTGCCCCGGACCACATGGACCGCTACACAAAGGTGGAAGACTACTTCAACGCCAAGCTCCGCATCTTCGAGAACATGAGCGCCGACCAGCTCGCCATCGTGCGCGAGGGCGAAGAGCTCCCCGCCCTCACCCCGAAGCGCGTGGGCTTCTCCTCCGTCGTGACCACCGGGCAGCTCTATTTCGAGAACGGCTGCCTCATGGAGGCCGGCGCGGTGCTCACCCCGCTGCGCGGCACCCCGCTGGAGCAGGCGCACAATGCCGAAAACGCCATGGCCACCACCCTGGCCTGCCGCGCCGTGGGGCTGGATGATGCCACCATCTCCGCCGCCATCCGCTCCTTCAACCCGCCCGGCCACCGCTGCGAAACAGTGGCCGAGATAGACGGCATCCTCTGGCTGAATGACTCCAAGAGCACCAACCTGCACTCCACCGAGGCCGCCGTGCGCTCCCAGACCCGCCCCATCATCCTGCTGGCCGGCGGCAAGGACAAAGGGCTGGACTACTCTGCCATCAACCCCATGCTGGCTCAGAAAGCCCGCGTCTGCATCGTGTTCGGGCAGATTGCCGACCAGCTGGAGCAAACCTTCTCTCCCGTCTGCCGTGTGGTGAAAGTCACCACCGTGCAGGAAGCCGTGGCGGCTGCCCACAAGGTAGCCGAGCGCGGCGATGTGGTGCTGTTCTCCCCCGGCACCTCCTCATTCGACCAATTTACCGGCTATGTCCAGCGCGGTCAATGTTTCCGCGACTCCGTCAAGCAACTCCTTCAACTCTGATATATTTACCGATATACCTTCATATGAGAAAAAAAGCACAATCTTCCCTCCAGCAGACTGCTCTGGGCCGCGCCAAAACCAAGCGCCACTACCTGAGCTTCCTATTCCGCAAACCAGACAAAATTCACCGTGTCTCCACTAATATCGGCATGACTGTCGATTCCACCAACCCCAATTTCATCGTGCGCATCATCATGGGGCTCATTGTGGTGCACATCCTCGTCATTGGCGGAGTCATGCTGCGCGGTAACATCAGCAAGAGCGACCGCGGCATTGCCGTGGCTCCCACCATCACCCCGCCGCCGGCGGCCCCCGCTCAGCCCGCACCTGCCGCACCGGCACAGCCCGTAGTCAACGCACAGCCCGCCCAGGCGCCGGCGCTACCTGCCCCGGCTGCACAGCCCGCCCAGGCCGACACGCAGGTGCACATCACCCAGGCGCCGGTGAATATGGAAGCCGTCACAGCAGTTCAGGAAACCCAGGCTGCCCCTGCGGTTCAGCCCGTAGCCGTTCAACCGGCCCCCGCTGCCCCGGCTCCGGCCGGCAATGTGGTCATCAAGCCGCATCTCGTGAAATCAGGTGAAACCTGGGGCCGAATCGCAGCCCAGTACGGCGTTACCGAAGATGTGCTCAAAGGGGCCAACACCCAGATGGCCTCCCTGACCAACCTGCCGGGCGGCACCTATCTGAACGTACCGCTTCCTGCAGATGCCGTGCCCGCCCCCGCCGCTCAGCCTGTGGAGAAAGCAGCTGCCAGATACCATGTAGTCAAGCGTGGTGAAAATCTTGGCCGAATTGCCAAAAAGTACAACATACCGCTCGTTAAGCTACTCAAGCTCAACAACATGACCGCCGCCGACGCCCGCCGTCTCCAGGTCGGTCGGAAGCTCAAGGTCAGCGAATAACGCCCCCATCTACGCCCATGACGACTCGCATCAGCATCATCTGCATCTGGATTTGTTTCACGTTGCTGCTGGCGCTGGGTGTAGTCATGGTCGCCAGCACCGGCAGCTGCGTGCAGGGGCAGGACGAGCTTCCCTGGTATGATACGTTCCTGGGCAAGCAGTGCATGTTTGCCATGCTCGGGCTCATCACGGCCCTCGGTCTCAGCCGGGTGGACTACCACTACTGGCGAAAAGTGGTCTACATAGCCTGGTGGGTCTGCCTGGTGCTGCTCATCTGCTGCTATCTGCCCGGCATTGGTAAAACCATCAATGGTGAATCACGCTGGATTAACCTGGGGCTCACCTTCCAGCCCAGTGAGCTGGCAAAAATCACCCTCATGCTTACACTGGCGCACTGGTACACCACACACCGCGAAGTTGCCGGCACTTTCTGGCGCGGCTTTTTCTGGCCGGGTGCAGTGCTGTTCGGCATACCGCTCATGCTCATTCTCTTTGAAAAAGACATGGGCACCGCCGCAGCCCTGGCCATGTCCGGATTCTGTGTGATGTATGTTTCCGGCACCCGCACCTGGCTCATGCTGCTTTCCATGCTCATCGGGGCTATCTGCCTGTACATCATGATGACCGGAAGCGAAAACCGCATGATGCGTATCGAAGCATGGTTCGACCCGAAGGCATACAGCCAGGGAGCAGGGCGCCAGCAGTGGATTGCCATCCTCGCCTTTGCCCGTGGCGGGCTCACCGGCGTGGGGCTGGGAGACGGCATTGAAAAATACGGCAACCTCCCCTATGCGCACACCGACTTCATCTTTGCCGAAATCGGTGAGGAATGGGGGTTTCTGGGGGCAGCGGGCGTGGTGCTGCTCTTCACCATCATGACCTTCTCCGGGCTGGTGCTCGCCGTAAAAACCCACGACACATTCGGGCGCATCCTGGCCCTGGGGCTCTCCTGCACCATCTTCTGGCCGGCCATGCTCAACATCATGGTGGTCACCACGCTTCTGCCGAACACCGGGCTGCCCCTCCCCTTCATCAGCAGCGGCGGCACCAACCTCGTCTTCACCATTGCCGCCATCGGCCTGCTCACCAGCATCCAGCGGCATACTCCCACCATTCCCCAGAATTACTGGCCCCTCCGCAGACTTAAGGAAATCAAGGAACCCTGACCATGAAAACCCTCAACATCGTCATCGCCTGCGGCGGCACAGGCGGCCATCTCTTCCCCGGCATTGCTGTGGCCCAGCAACTCCGCAAGCTGGGGCACCGCCCCATCCTCCTCATCTCCCGCAAAGAAGTAGATGCCGAGGCCTCCAGCAAATACGGCGACCTGGAGTTTCACTCCATCCCCGCCATTGCCAAACCTGCCACACTCTCCCTGCGCATGCCTGCTTTCCTCTGGAAGCTCTTCACCACCTACCTCAACTGCAAAAAGCTGCTGCGGCAGGAAAAGGCAGATGTGGTGCTCGGCATGGGAGGCTTCACCAGCCTGCCCCCCTGCAAGGCCGCCCGCGCCCTGGGCCTGCGCTCCTATGTGCATGATTCCAACGCCATGCCCGGCAAGTCGAACCGCCTCACCGCCCGCTGGTGCACCAAGGTGCTCGTGGGCATGCAGGAAGCCGTGCAGCACTTCCCCGGCAGTGATTGCGCCGTAGTCGGCACCCCGGTGCGCGATGAAATCCGCCACCTGCCCAGCCCCGCCGAGGCCCGCGAGCGCCTCGGACTTCCGCAGGATAAGCCCGTCATCCTCGTCACCGGCGGCTCCCAGGGCGCGCGCAACCTCAATTCCCTGCTCATCGAGGCCGCCAAGGCCGACCCGCAGGTGCACTACCTCGTCATCGCCGGCCGCCTGGACTTCGAGCGCGTAAACGCCCTGGCCGGCGGCGCCCCGAATATCACCGTGCTCGGCTTCTGTGCCGATATGCCCGCCGCCTATGCCGCGGCAGATGGCGTCATTGCCCGCAGCGGTGCCTCCACCCTCACCGAGCTCTCCCTCATCGGCAAGGCCTGCCTGCTTGTCCCCTACCCCTTTGCGGCAGACGACCACCAGACCCACAACGCCCGCGCCTTCTCCGACCACGGCGCTGCCGTCCTCATCCAGCAGGCCGACCTCACCGTGCAGAAAGTCCACGACTTCGTGCACGGAACCGCCCTGAACCCCGAGACCCGCAACACCATGGAAACTGCCATGCGGGCCCTCTCCCGCCCCAACGCAGCCGAGGATATCGCCAGAACCATTCTGGGTGAATAAGGAAGCGCTGGCTCGTCAAGGTATACGGGAATGAAGTCCCGTGCTCCGCAAATGGCAAATACCATCCATATCTCCGTGCCGGAGCAGCGGCTGGAGCTGCGTTCCGCAGCGGGCAGGGTGCTCTTCTCCGCGCCGTGCAGCACCGGCGCCGCCGGCACCGGCAGCGAGCCCGGCAGCGGCCGCACCCCGCTGGGCCGCTTCGTCATCCACTCCCTGCACGGGGAAAACGCCCCGCTGCTCACCGTATTCCGAGGCCGCATCCCCGTGGGCCTGCACCCCGCCGCCAGCCGAGGGGAAGACGCCATCCTCTCCCGCATCCTCACCCTCCGCGGGCTCGAACCGCACAATGCGAACACCCTCTCCCGCTTCATCTACATCCACGGCACGGCAGATACCGCGCAGCTCGGCACCCCCGCCTCGCACGGCTGCATCCGCCTCTCCCCTCAGGACGCCGCCACACTCTTTGACCTCGTCCCCCTCCATACCCCCGTCCTGATAAGCGGCACGTAGTGCTGCATGCTCCAGCGCGAACCCTGAAACCATTTATCATTCTCAACACTAAGTCCTTGGAGCACCAGGAACCACCTGGTCACACATACCGGCAGATCACTCATTTTTGCCCGGTCTTTACAAACCTGCAGGATTAGGGTATGATGCGTGGCATGAAATACAAACGATGCGGGCGCAGCGGGGTGCTGCTGCCGGAGATTTCACTGGGGCTGTGGCACAATTTCGGCGCGGGAGATGAGCGGGCGCAGAATGCTGCCATCATCGGGCGCGCACTGGAGCTGGGCATCTGCCACTTTGACCTGGCAGATAACTACGGCCCGCCCCCCGGCAGCGCGGAGGAGCGCTTCGGCAGCCTGCTGCAGCAGGAATTTGCCGGGCACCGGGATGAGATGTTCATTTCCACCAAGGCGGGGCACCTGATGTGGCCGGGGCCGTATGGCGACTGGGGCAGCCGCAAGCACCTCATCGCCGGGCTGGACCAGAGCCTGCGCCGCCTGAAACTGGATTATGTGGATGTGTTCTACCACCACCGCCCGGACCCCGATACCCCGCTGGAGGAAACCATCGAGGCCCTGGTGCAGATAGTACGCAGCGGCAAGGCGCTCTACATAGGCCTTTCGAAATATCCGGCAGCAGCCTTCAATCGCGCCTGCGCACTTCTGGCAGAGGCGCGCGTACCCTGCCTGCTGCACCAGTTCCGCTACAACCTGCTGGACCGCAGCTGCGAGACCGGCATGCTCCCCGCCACGCGCGAGCAGGGCTGCGGCAGCATCGTGTTCTCCCCGCTGGCGCAGGGTATGCTCACCGGCAAATACCTGGGCTCCCCCGCCCTGCCCGCCGGCTCCCGCGCCGAGCGCTGCGATTCCCCCTTCCTGGATGCAGATAAAGTAGCAGCCGAGGCCGCGCGCGTAGCGGCGCTGCAGGGCATCGCCACCGAGGCGGGTATACCCCTCACGCAGCTGGCGCTGCGCTGGTTGCTGCAGCGCAGCGGGGTGACCAGCGTGCTCATCGGCGCCCGCACTGTGGCCCAGCTGGAGGACTGCGCCGCAGCAGCCGGCCAGGAGGCGCTGGGTGCAGAGCTCATGGAGCGCCTCGACTCCCTCTCCTGAAACCGCCCGATAACACTTATACCATACCGCGCAAAAAAAGCTCGATTCACGGGAGATTTTTTTCTATCATAGCAGCATGATACGTTCACGCATAAAGCATGTGCTGGTCATGGCGACCCTGCTCGCAGCGCCGCTTGCCGCAAAGGAAGCACCGGAAACCCTGCCCGGCGGCTGGCGGCTGGACTGGGCCGATGAGTTCAACGGCAGCAAGCTGGACACGAAGAAATGGCGGCATGAGCTGGGGGTCATCCGCAACCAGGATGCCGTGCAGACCTACACGAAGGATTGCGTGAAGGTGCGCGGCGGCAAGCTCATCCTCATTTCCAAAGCCCGCGAGACGAAGAACAGCAACTACAATCCCGCGAAAGCCCACTGGACCCACCAGCGCAAAACCATGCCCTATGCCAGCGGTTCGGTCACAAGCCGTGATGTGAAGCATTTCGAGTGCCCCGGCCGCCTCGAAATACGCGCCAAGGTGCCCAGGGCCAAGGGGGTTTGGCCCGCGCTCTGGACCATGCACGTGAACCAGTACGGCTGGCCTGCCAACGGCGAAATCGATATCCTGGAGCACATCTCCCAGGAGCCTGAGACCTGCTACTCCATCTTCCGCTGGGGGGCAAACGGCAGCAATCGGGAGCACAAGGTCATCCGCACCACCCGCATCCCCGATTACAGCAAGGATTTCCACACCTACGTGCTGGAGTGGGATGAGGAGGTGATGCGCATCCTCATCGATGATGCGGAGGTAGGCCGCGTGCGCATCGAGGAGGCCAACTACCCGGACGGCAATAACCCGCTGCGCACCCCCTGCTACCTCATCATGAACACCGCCATCGATGGCTGGGCCGAGGCTCCGGACGCCGCCCAGTACCCGGTGCAGTTCGAGATTGACTACGTGCGCTACTACACCAAGGGCGAAAAGGCAAGCACTGGTGCTGCCGATGAGGAGCCCGCTGAGCCCCGGCCTGCCCGAAAGAAGAAAAAGAAGAACCGCAGGAAGAAATGATACCCCCGGAGGATCCCTTTTCATTCCGCTCGCTGTTCAACCGCTCGCTTTCCTACGGGGCGGTGGTGTTTGCCGCGCTGTGCTATGCGCCTTTGAAAGAACTGCTGGCTGAGCCGCTGACACCTGAACGCCTGCGAGAAACCGCCGGGGCACTGGGCTCCCTGCTGCCGGTGGTCATGGCCGTGGCCGCGGTGGTGGCAGGCATGGTGCGCAAGGTTTTCTTCACCTGTGGCGGAGTGAACCGCCGCAGCCTGGGCATTATTTTCCTGCTGGGCACCTTCTGGCACCTGCCGCTCACCTTGCTGGTGGCGCACTCTGCCGCGCCGCATGAGCCCGCGGCCTGGCAGCTCCCCCTCTGGTTCACCGCCCTCGGCCTGGTGGCCAGCCTGGTGCTCACAGGCGTCCTCCGACGCAGCGTCCGAACTCAGTGAGGATATCGTCCAGTGTTGCCGGATTTCGCTCGCTGTTGGGTTGGGCTTAATCTTTTCCCAATGATAGGGAAAGAGACTGAGTAAGGCCTATGGGGGAACGATATCCGCGCCTCAGGCGCGGACAATATCCATGCTTCGCATGGACGATATTCAGGCCTGAGGCCTGAACGATATCCGCGAGCCGGGGCTCGCGGACGTAATCAGGAAGGCAGGAGGCGCACGACGCGGTCGGCGCGGGGGAGGGTGAGGGTGACGGTGGTGCCGGTGCCTTCCTTGGAGGCG
>CALFTQ010000124.1 GCA_937916135.1 uncultured Verrucomicrobiales bacterium | reverse complement strand
ACACCGGCAGAGCCGGTGTATGTAAATACCACAGCTGCGCTGTGGTATGAAAGCGTAGCTGGCGCTACGCATGAAATACCGCCTGCGGCGGTATGAAAGCGGCACTATGTGCCGCATGGCTCTGGCGTATACGCCAGAGCTAAATTCCAATTTATCGAGCAGAGGGGAGGCTTCATCCAAGATGTTGCAGATGTTTCCATTGCCTGCAAAATCCTTGGAAAACGCGTGCTTTCTACGTCTTAAATTTTTGTTATTCTTGAAATAATACCGAACATTTAGTAAATTAGGTTGTCACCAGAACCATGATGTGGCAGTATAGGCGCATCCGGTACAGAACCCGGCAACTACAATATGACCCAACGCAACATTACCCGATATACGTACGAGACCACATCCTTCCAAGGATGGCGCCTGAGCATCTGCCGCAAGTGGAACCAGTTCACCAAGTACTTCTCCGACCGCCAGTACGGCAGCGAGGAGGCAGCCTTTCAGGCTGCGGTTGAGATGAGAGACAAGATTTTCGATGCGCTGAAGCGCAGCCCGGAAGATCCGCGCGGCGTGTTTGAGCGCTTCAAGAACGGCATAGAAGACGAGCCGGCATTACAAGCAGTACCGGCTGCAAAATAAGCCCTTCCACCACACACGCACGCATCCCCGCCACTTCCGGCGGGGATGCTCATTTCCCGGAAGAAGCTTATGCGGCCTATCCGAGGCTCAAAAACCGGTTATTCGGCTGGCAAAATGCGGATGAGCGTGTGCAATTCATCCTGGGTAGTGCGGGTAGCAGCATCCACCCGCTCTACCCACTCAGCAGTTCCTCTGGCACACTCTAAAGTCTCCTGCACTCGCGAATCAGTGCCGGCAGGATCCATTTTCTCCAACATACGCACTAACGCCGGAAAGTTCACAGAAAAGAGCCCCCCTCCGGGGACCGGCACGACGGACTCGGGGGCAACTAACCCGAGAGGGGGCGAGCCGTAACTCAGCAGAACGACATTGGCTGAAGTTTCAACAGCAGGGGCAGATGATTGATTAGGAAATATTTCATGCAGCCCACTCTGCAACAAAGCACAGGTCTGCCCCGCTACCGATTCATCAGTAAATTCCCCACGCAGCGAGAATTCAAAGGGATACGGGGCACCTGCAGCAGCATCACGCAGCACGAGAGAGCCGCTCCCCGCCAGCGAGGCAAGGCAATTCTGAAGGCCAGTGCCCAACTTCTCCATCGCCGGGCGGCTCTGTTGCATGCGCAACCGCAAATTTTCCATTTCCGCAGCACGCTCCGGGCGAAGAGTAGCTATGTAACCTTTCTGCACAGTCTCCACGCTATTCAGCACAGCAGGGATATCGAGTACAGTGGTGCCGGTAAGCGGGGTGGTTTCCGCATACAGGACAGTATCAGGATTTCCAGCCAGTTCTGTGTACCGCAAGGAGCCAGGGGCAAAGCGTTCTGCACCGGCACCACTCACCAGATGCAGAAACAAATGGGGAGGCTCCTTCCACAGAGCCATGCGCTCTGCCCCATGCTGAGCCGGGAGCACTTGAGCAACCGCATCCAGCAGAGATTTAACCGCCGAGGCCGCAGCTGCACAGGTTTCATCCCCCCCGGCCAGGCGAAGGAACACACGCTCCATAAACGTGGCTACATACTGGTAATCAAAAAGGTTGAGCTCTTCTCTCAGCTTCACCACAGCCGGGCTGCTGTATCCAACCGCCCTGGCGCCACGCGGCAGGATCGAATCAAACGCAGCCATCTGCGGTGCTGCCAGGACAGAATCCTTGTTCTTTGCAGGAATTTTCACTTCGTCCGGGTTACTGCACATGACCAGCACAAGCTTATTGCCCACGGTGCGCGCAAGCACATAAAGCCGCGCCTTCTGCAAATTCGCATGGATCTGGTTTTCATGCTCCGGTGCCAGTTCAGCAGCAGATAAATCCAGCATGCTGCCGTGTACGCAGAACCCTCTCCAGCCGCTGCGCACAGTCATTTCAATCGGGGCATCCGAACCGATGGGCAACATGAGCGGCAGCACCGAAAGCTGCTGAAGCAGCATTTCACCCCCGGGGCGGGCCGTGAGCGCCAGGTATATGGGCGCCAGGTGAAAATCCTTCGTTGCCTGCACCAGCCTGGCACCATCTGCCGCTTTCTGCTCGCGCTGCACGGCTACAATGGCCCGGGCAGCCTCTGCATTTGCCTGCATTCTCCAGCTTTCTGCCACCTCATCCTGCGCCGCAGATAATACCTGGAACAAGGGCTGCAGGCGCTGCAGATCCTGCACAGTGCGGGGCGAGATTCCCACGGCGAGACTATCCAACAGAGCAGCCGGTTCCAGTCCCGGAGCCGGAGCAAACTGCCCCTGCAGCAGCGCGGCAAGCTCTCCCAGTTTATTAACTGCAAAAAATGAATCCGTATCTGCAGGCAAAGCACCTAAGGCAGAAAACACCCGCTCACGCGACTTCAACGAAACCGGCTGGGTAACCGCCGACTCCTGCGCCGCCAATTTAACAAGCATTTCCCCCCCTTGCTGCGCTTGCACAGCTGGTACGAGAACTGCCAGAGCCAGTGAAAACAGAGAACGCACATTCATCATCCCTGCATTCTATCCATTCCTCTGCGGTATGTAAAGAAAATTGCGCAGGCTGGCAACACATCCACTCGGTTCCAAAGATTCTGTAAGCAATGGAAATACCTCCACATTTTGTTCCCCCTCCCCGCCAAATTCCAAGTTGGGAGACATGCCTGACGTACGCCCAATAAAATCGACTGGCGAAATAATTCACCAGTCGATTGCAAAAGTAATGAGCACAATTTTACTTCACCACGGTGAGGCTTTCGGCCTGTTCGCGGGTGAGCTCGATGCAGTTCCAGGGCAGGCCGTACTTGTTGAGGGCCTCCATGAAGGGATCGGGGTCGTTCTGCTCCATGTTGAACACGCCGGCGCCGCTCCAGGTGCCGGTGAGAATCATGCGGCCACCGATGGCGGCAGGCACACCGGTGGTGTAGGAGATGGCCTGGGAACCCACTTCCTTGAAGCATTCCTCGTGGTCGCAGATGTTGTAGATGTACACGGCCTTGTACTGGCCGTCCTTCTTACCCTGGATGACGCAGCCGATGCAGGTGCGGCCATGCGTGGTCTTGCCCAGGTCGCCGGGATCCGGCAGCACCGCCTTCAGGAACTGCAGGGGGATAATCTCCACACCGTTGTACATGACCGGGTCGATGCGGGTCATGCCCACATTCTTGAGCACGGTGAGGTGGTTGATGTAGTTCGGGGAGAAGCTCATCCAGAACTGCGCACGCTTGATAGTGGGGATATGCTTCACGAGGGATTCCATCTCCTCGTGGTACATGCGGTAAATCTCGTAGGTACCCACGCCATCCGGACAGGCAAAGGGCTGGTGCTTGCTCATGGCTGCGGTCTCCTGGAAGTCGCCGTCCTCCCAGTGGCGGCAGGGGGCGCTCACCTCGCGGATGTTGATTTCCGGGTTGAAGTTGGTGGCAAAAGCCTGGCCGTGGTCACCGCCGTTCACATCGATGATATCGAGATATTCAATCTCATCAAAATGGTGCTTGAGAGCCCAGGCGGTGTACACATTGGTCACGCCCGGGTCGAAACCGGAACCCAGCAGGGCATACAGCCCGGACTGCTTGAAGCGCTCCTGGTAGGCCCACTGCCAGCTGTACTCGAACTTCGCCACATCGCGGGGCTCGTAGTTGGCGGTGTCCATGTAGTTCACACCGGCCTCGAGGCAGGCATCCATAAGGGGAAGGTCCTGATAGGGCAGCGCCACATTCAGCACCAGGTCAGCCTTCACCTCCTTGATGAGAGCCACCGTAGCAGCCACATCATCGGCATCGACGGCATGCGTCTTAATCGTCACACCCTCGCGGGCGAGCACGTCTGCCGCAATGGCATCGCACTTGCTCCTGGTACGCGAGGCCAGATGGATGCTCTCATACACATCCGACATCTGGGCGCACTTGTGGGCCACCACGTGTCCCACACCACCGGCTCCGATAATGAGTACAGTTTTCATTGCACGCGCAGGATGCACTATAAGCACCCGTAAGTCAAGGATTTTTCTTTCGCAGGCTGAGATATGACTTACATACATCCACATAGCTGTTTTGACATGGGATTGAACGTGGAGTGGGTCATCTGCGTCAACTGACATTGAACAAACTTGCCAAAGAGCGCGCAGCTGGTAGACTTGTGCGCAAACCACGACCATGAACACACAGGAATTCAACGAAGAAATTGCGCAGAAATCCGCTTGGGTGAGCGCTGTGAAACAGGAAATGGCCAAGGTGGTAGTAGGCCAGCAAAAGCTGGTGAACCGCCTGATTCTGAGTCTGCTCTGCAAAGGCCACGTGCTGCTGGAAGGTGTGCCGGGTCTTGCCAAAACCCTTTCGGTGAAGGCGCTGTCGGGCACGATGCAGGCGGCGTTCTCACGCATTCAGTTCACGCCTGACCTGCTGCCCGCCGACCTGCTGGGCACCATGATATACAACCCGGAGGAGCGTCAGTTCACGGCCAAGAAGGGCCCGGTGTTTGCCAACCTGATTCTGGCAGACGAAATCAACCGCGCACCGGCCAAGGTGCAGAGCGCCCTGCTGGAAGCCATGCAGGAGCGCCAGGTGACCCTGGGCGAGTGCAGCTATCCCCTGCCCAATCCCTTCCTCGTGCTGGCCACGCAGAACCCCATCGAGCAGGAAGGCACCTACCAGCTGCCGGAAGCCCAGCTGGACCGCTTCCTCTTCAAGGTGATTGTGGACTACCCCAGCCGCGATGAAGAGCTCAAGGTGCTGGAAATGATGAGCAGCACCACCGCCACGCCGCACACCAGCCCCGTGGTCACGGTGGAGGATATTGATGCCTCCCGTGAGCTGATGGACCAGATTTTCATCGACCCCGCCGTGCAGCGCTACATCGTGGACCTGGTGCGCGCCACGCGCAACCCGGAAAAGGTAGATCCGCGCCTGGAGGGCATGGTTCGCGCCGGTGCCTCCCCCCGCGCCACCATCAATATCGCCCTGGCGGCCAAGGCACTGGCCTTCACCCGCCAGCGCGGCTATGTGACCCCGCAGGACGTGAAAGACCTGGCGCACGACATCCTGCGCCACCGCATCCTGCTCTCCTACGAGGCCGAAGCCGCCAACAAGACCAGCGACAACGTCATCGACAGCATCCTCTCCAAGGTACCCGTACCGTAAACCGCTATGGATAAAACCCAGGAAATCATGGAAAAAGTGCGCCGCATCGAGCTGCAGGCGCGCCGCATGTCCACCGCCACCTTTGCCGGGCAATACCGCTCCGGCTTCCGTGGCCAGGGGCTGGATTTCGATGATTTCCGGGAATACCGCGCCGGGGATGAGCCCCGCTTCATCGACTGGAAAGTGACCGCCCGCACCGGCACGCCCTACGTGCGCACCTTCCACGAGGAACGCGAGCAGGTGCTGCTGCTGGCGGTGGATGTGAGCGGGAGCATGGACTACGCCAGCGCCGGCATTGACGATACGAAACGCGAATATGCGGCCCGGATTGCCGCCGTGCTGACCTACAGCGCGGCGCTGAATGGTGACAAAGTGGGCTTGCTGCTTTTCGGGCACAAGCCGCACTTCTACCTGCCGCCCGCCAAGGGCATGAAGCAGTGCCAGCGAGTGGTGCGCGAAATACTAAGCGCCCCCACCGCAGGGGCGGATGATACGGTGGACGAGGTGGCCGCCGAGATTCTGCGCACCCAGCGCAAGAGCGCCATGGTCTTCCTTATCAGCGATTTTCTGGCAGCAGTGGACAAGCAGGCCATAGGCAAGCTGAACTTCCGCCACGAGCTGATTCCCGTACGCGTCAATGACCCGGCGGAACTCGAGCTCCCCGCAGCCGGGCGCATCAGCTTCCGCGACCCGGAAAGCGGCGAGCTCCTGGTGGGCGATTTAAGCGATAAGCAGCTGCGCCTCGCCCACGCCAAAGCCATGCAGGCCCACCGCATGGAATGGCAACGCGTTTTCAACCAGCTGGGCATCGATTTTCTTGACCTGCTCACCACTCAGGATTTCATCCCCGCCCTGCGCAAGATGTTCAACCGCCGCAGTCGCGTATTCGCACACTAACCGTATATGGGTAACGATATTTTACAGGCAATTCCCACGCTGGAAAAGGATATTCCCGCAGACCAGTTCATGGTGCAGGAGTTCTGGATTCCTCTGGCCTGGGCATGCGGCGTGCTTATTCCCCTGGCGGTGCTGACCGCCTGGTGGCTCTATCGCCGGAACAGGAAGAAAGCCGCACCCGGCATCACTCCGCTGCAGGAAGCACTGGCTGCCCTGGATGAGCTGGACGCGCAGCTGCCGCCCATGCGCGAATGCTCGCTGCGGCTATCCATGATTCTGCGCACCTTCCTGGCCGGGCAGGCCCAGGATTCAGCCCTGTTTGAAACACACGAAGAGTTCTCCCAGCGCATGGATTCACTCTCCGGGGTACCGCAAAGCTGCCAGCTGGAGACGCGCGACCTGCTGGATCAACTGGCGGAGTTCAAATACGCCGGGGCCACAGAGCATGATGTCACACGCGCCCACGGGCTCATTGCCCAGGCCCGCGACCTGGTGAGCCGCATCGATGCGACCCAGAAAAAAGAAGCCGAACAGCAGAAGGAGGTGGCAGCATGATGCTTGCCAGCACAGCCGCAGCCGTGGAAGCCACGCGGGAATTCACCTTTGCCCAGCCGCTCTGGCTCTGGGCCCTGCCGGCCCTGCTGCTGTTCCTTTTCCTGCGCCGCCGCCCCGGCACCACAGCCAGCCTGGTGCATCCCACCATCCGCTTTGCGGCGGCTCACCTGCACCGCCCTGCCACGCTGGCCGGCAGAATAGGGCCCCTTCTCATGGCTCTGGCCATGGCCGCCCTCATCATTGCACTGGCACGTCCGCAGTGGAAAAACCAGCACACGGAAGAGACGGTGAGCGGCATTGATATCATGATTGCCTGCGACCTCTCCGGCTCCATGGCCAGCCAGGATATGCTTTTCACCGCCAAGGACCGCCTGGGCCGCAAGCAACGCGTGGCCATCGACCGCCTCACCGCGGCCAAACACGTCATCAGTGAGTTCATCACCGGCCGCCCGAACGACCGCATCGGCCTGGTGGCCTTTGCCGGCAAGGCCAAGCTCTGCAGCCCGCTCACGCTCGACCACGGTATCGTGCGCTATATCATCCAGGAATTTTACCTGGCGGATGACCGCCGCCCCGGTTACATAGCAGAGGATGGCACCGCCATCGGCACAGCCATCGCCTCGGCGGCGCTGCGCCTGAATGAGCGCAAGGAGACCAAGAGCAAAGTCATCATTCTGGTGACGGACGGCATGAGCAACCGCGGCAGCATCTCCCCCGTGGATGCCGCCAGGCAGGCCGCCGAGCTCGGCATCAAGATTTTCACCATCGCCATCGGCAAGGATGAACGCCTTTCCCGCTACACCGCCAATGTCGATACGTTCGATGAGAAAACGCTCAAAGAGATAGCCCGCATCACCGGCGGCCAGTTCTACCGAGCCAGCAGCGGCGCCCGCCTGCAGAAAGCCTTTGAGAGCATTGACAAACTGGAAAAGACTGAGGCTAAGAAGCGCACGCTCATCAGCTACGATGAACTCTTCATCTGGCCGCTTGCCGCAGCCTTCATTTTCCTGGCACTGGGCATCGCCATCAACCTGGCACGCCCCAAGCCCGCACCGTAAATCACCACCATGAGTTTCCTATATCCGAACGTCCTCTGGCTTCTTCTGCTTGTCCCCGCACTGGCAGTGCTGGTGGTGCTGGCCTGGCGCAGCACCGGCCAGGGCTGGCGCAAGCTCATCTCCGCCCAGCACCAGGAACTGGTGCAGCGGCGCTCCCTCTGGCGCACAGCCCTGCCCGCCACCTTCGGCTTGCTGGCGCTTACCTGCATCATCATTGCCCTGGCGCGCCCCATCAACGGCTACCGCGAAGGCGGCGCCACCGCCACCGGCCGCAACCTGCTCATTGCACTGGATATCTCCCGCTCCATGGAGACGGAGGACGTCAAACCCTCGCGTCTGGCAGAGGCGCGCGCCGCTGCCTACGAATTGATTGATGCCCTGCCCGGCGACAAAATCGGTCTGATTGTCTTTTCCGGCGAGGCCGACCTCGTTGTACCGCTCACCTACGACCACACGGCGCTGCGTGACGCACTGGAGCAAGTCAACCGCAACTGGGCCGGCGTGGGCGGCACGAACTTCGGGCTTGTGCTCCGCAAGGCCATGCAGGATTTCAAGCGCAGCACCCCGGAGGGGAGCACCAACGCACTGGTCATACTGAGCGATGGCGAGGACACCGTGAACTCCTCGCTGGAAATTGCCGAAGAAGCGAAGGAAAGCAAGCTGCTGGTCATCACCGTAGGCATCGGCACAGCTGCGGGTGGCCCCATCCCCGATGCTCGGGGAGAAAACGGCCTGTGGCAGGATGCGCAGGGCAAGCATGTCATCAGCAAGCTCAACACGGAATCACTCATCAACTTTGCCAAGGCCACAGGCGGCGATTATTTCGTGATGGACTCCAACGCTAATCTCACCGCTTTCACGCAGGCCGCCGTTCGCAAACTGGACAAGCACGAGGAGGCCTTCTCCGTGAACAAGGTTCCGAATGACCTTTTCACTCCCTTTGCCGCAACAGCTCTCATCCTGCTGATTCTCACCATGCTCAGCAGCACCGAATGGAAACAGGCTAAGCGCTTTCTCATCATCCTCTCACTCGGTAGCATGACACCCGGATTACAGGCTGCGCCACAGGCAGAATCTGCCGCAGCCTACAGCCAGGGGCTTGCCTACATGAAGAATATGGAGAAGGATAAAGCCAAGGAAGCCTTCTCAACAGCTCTGCTGGATGAAGATACAGAGCTGCAGGCCGCCGCGCTTTACCAGATGGGCCAGGTCAATGCCACGGCAACCTTCAATGAACTGCGTGCCTTATACGGTGAAAATGCAGCAGAAGGCTTGAGCGAGGATGAGCCGGCCGCCCCGAACGTGACGCCGGAGGCCTTGCAGAAGATTGTCGATTCCCTGAAACAGGATATCATCCCCTACCAGGATGCCCTGAAGCTCCGCCCCTCCCTCACGCGCGCGCAGAAAAACATAGCCGGTATCAACCAGCTCATCAAAAAGCTGGAAGAAGAAATCGAAAGGCTCAAACAACAGCAGCAGCAGCAACAAAACCAGCAGGACCAGCAGCAGCAGAATCAGGACCAGCAGCAGGACAACAACCAGCAGCAGGACCAGCAGAAGGACGACCAGCAGAACCAGGACGCCGACAAGCAGGACAAAGACGACGAGCAGAAGGATTCTGACCAGCAGGAAGATAAACAAGACCAGCAGCAGAACCAGGATAAGCAGGACGGCAAGCAGGACCAGAACAATCAGGACGATAAGAACGGTCAGCAGGACAACAACCAGCAACAGCCCGAGCAAAAGGAACCTGAGCAGCCCGAGCAAAAGGAACCTGAGCAGCCCGAGCAAAAGGAGCAACAAGACCAGCAACAATCCGCCGCTGAAGAGGCCCCGCAGCAAGACCAGCCCAGCGATGAGGAAAAGGCCCGCCAATATGCTGCCTCCGTGCTCCGCAGCCATTTGGATGAAGAGCAAGGCTCCCCGATTCCGCACGCGGATGTTCAGGTACGCCCGCCCGATAAAGACTACTAAACACCCAACATAACACTTTCATGAAAAATGCAATAAAGTTTTTATACACCCTGGTGTGCAGCATCACCGGCGCGGTGCTGGCAGACGTGGTACCCGTGTGGTCGGTGGATGTGGCCGTTCCCGGTGAAAAAGTGGCCCTGTACCTCGTGGATACCGAGGTAGGCGAGGACTTATTCAGCATCCAGAAACGGCCGAGTGTGGAAAATGCAGCCCTGGAAGTCATGCAGCACTATGCCGGAGCCAACCCGATGGATCCGAACCGTGCCGCCATGGAGGTATACCCGTTGCAGATTATCCCGGATGCACCGGGAGAGGTCAAGGTGAAGAATCTGGAGGTGCAGTACAACTCCGGGCGCAAGGCCAGCATAGAAGTGCCGCCCCTCCCCGTGCTTTCGCAGAGCCAGATTCGCTGGATGAAAGCCCCGGTCAGCTTCGGCGTGCTCTGGCACACGAACATCAAGGACGGCTATACGCACCAGCCGGTGAAGACCGCCATCAAGCTTCTGTTACCCGGCGGGATAGACACGGTGGGCGCCCCGCAGCTGAGCGCCGTAAACGTGAAGGTGGGCACCTTTCAGCCGACCATGCAGGGCGTGCTGGCCATGATACACAACCAGGCCATGGGCACTACCACAGCCTATGCCAAGGGACAGACCTGGCGCACTGTTGATTTCAGCGGCACCCTCACCCCCTTCCGCGAGGGCAACTCGGATGTGGCCGGTAAAATTATTCTGGAACAGCGGCAGGGTTTCTTCACCCTCATGCGCTCCGAAGCAGAGCTGCCCATCCTCACCATCGGCGCCCTGCCGCTGCCCCCCGGTGCCCCTGCCAATTTTGCCGACATGGTGGGTGAGTATACCATTTCCGCTACTACCAATGCCAAAACACTGGCCATGCACGAAGCGGTGGAAGTGGAAATCACCGTGAAAGGCACAGGCAACCTGGAACAGCTCGATTGCCCCAAACCGAATGATGCGGCCGATTGGAAACTGGTGCCCGCTACACGTAAACCCATAGTCGGCCCGAATGGGGAGACACTCGGCATGGTGTTCAGCCAGTTGCTGCGCCCCACGGCAGAGGTAGGCGGTATTCCCTCCTTCTCCTTCTCCTATTTTGATCCGAAGCGCATGGAATACCGCCAGGCCGCCACTGCCCCCATCCCCCTGCAGTGGAAAAACACGGAGACCAATGGCAGCGGAATCCAGCACGTGGCTGCTGCCGAGCCGCCCCCCGCCGGCACTGTGCCGGTGGCTGAGATGACGGATATCTACGGCTACATGCCCCGCGCCATGTACGGCACGGTGTGGAATCTGCCGCGTTGGTTGTGGTACCTGCTCTATCTGCCGGCCGCCATCATCTTCCTCACCCTGGGTATCAATGCCCTGCGCCGCAGGATGGCCGCTGGCGCCGCAGGCCGCGCCCGGGATAAGGAGCTCAATGAGCTTGCCGCCCGCAAGGATGGACTCAGCTTCCTGAAAGGTGTGGGCGCCTACATCGAAACACACGTTGAGCCCGGTAGCATGACACCTAAACTCCAGCGTATTCTCGACCGACGGGATGAAGAAGTGTTCCGCCCGGATGCGCAGACCACCATTTCACCGCAGGAACGCAATATCATGATGAAGGCACTCCGCAGCATCGGCAGCAAGGTGGTTCTACTCCTGCTCTGCCTGGCGCCCCTCTGCCAGGCCAACACATCGCAGGATAACTACAAGGGCGGGCAGTACAGCAAAGCCATCTCCCAGCTGGAGCAGAATGCAGCCTACCCGGAAGCGCTGCGCCAGTACAACATCGGCAACTGCTACTACAGGCTGGGTCAGCCCGGCCAGGCTGCGCTCTGCTACGCACGCGCCCTGCAGAACGACCCCGGCCTGAAAGAAGCCCGCGCCAATCTTCAATTCATCCAGCGCAAGGAAGGGGCTCTGCTGCCCTCCGGCTCTGTCACGGATGACATCTTCACGCTGATTACGCCCTCACAGCTCTGGGTTGCCACCGTGGTGAGCACAGCCATACTGGCGCTGTGCATAGCGCTGCTCATAGCCCGCCGGGGCGAGCAGAAGCCCTGGTTGCAGACCTGCACGGCCATTTCCCTGCTCGCCTCGCTGCTCTGCGCCGCCGACTGGGGATACTACACCACACGCCAGACCCCGGATTTATCTTCCCTGCCGCCGGATAACGTGGCCTATGTGCTCAACGCCACCGAGCTGCGCAACTCTGCTGATACCAAGGGAGCAGGCATCATGAAGCTGACACCCTCCACCCCGCTGCACCTGCTTGCCACCCGGGGCAGCATGAGCTACGTGGAGACCTTCACCGGTGTGCGCGGCTGGATAAATGCCGCAGACGCCGCCACGCTCATGCCGGGCGGAGCAGCACCGGAGCCGCCCGTCATCCTCCACTTCTGATGAAAAAGCCCCTGCTCATCGCTGCCGGGATCCTCTCTTCCCTCCTGCTGGTGCTCCCCTTGCTCTGGAGCATCGGGCTGTGGTACTACCAGCCCGTCAGCATCATACCGGCGGGTCTGCTGCTGGCAGGCGCAGGGCTCTGGTGGTGGAAGCGCCGCCGCCCCTCCGCCCACCTGGTGCTCTGGCTGCTGGTGCTGGTGAACATCATTACCTACCACTGCATCCCGGGCCCCACCCCGGCACAGTGGCAGAAACCCTGGGCTGTGGCTCCGGCTTTTGAACAACAGGGAGACATGCTCACCATCCGCAATCTGCGCGATTTCCGATACCGCACCGAGGCAGACAGTGATGCCCGCTACCGAACCGAAACATACGACCTGAATACCCTCATCGGCGTGGACTTCGCTGAATGCCACTGGGATGGCATGGAAGCCATCTGCCACACGATGCTCAGCTTCCGCTTTGCCGATGGGCGCAGCTTTGCCGTTTCCGCCGAAACGCGTCTGCCGGAAGGGGTGGAGCAAGGCGCCATTCCCGGTCTCTATAAACAATACGGCATTCTCTACCTGTTCGGCACAGAGGAAGACCTTTTCGGGCTGCGCACCAACATCCGCCACGAGGACCTGAGCATCTACCCCCTCCGCATGAAGCAGAGCGGCGCCCGCAAGCTGCTGCAGCACTACATCGACCTCGCCCGCCATGCAGAAGCCACCCACCAGCCATACAACACCATCACCGGCAACTGCTCCACCGGCCTCGTGAGCGGATTCCGCGTGCTGGTGCCCACCATGCCCCGACAATATGATTTCCTGCCCCTGCACAACGGGAGCATCGCCGGGCTGCTCATCCGCTACGGCGCCGTGCAGTGCCGCCCCGGTGAAACGGATGAGCAAATCCGCAAGCGCTGCTACGTAGGCTACGACCTGCCCATGGATAACTACTCTGCCGCCATCCGCGCTAGAATCGAACCATAATGGCACTTGTAAGCGAAGCTTCAGTGACATGCTCGATAAATTGGAATTTGTGGGGAAACTTTGTCGGAGCACGGGACTTCAGTCCCGATTATGTGCACCGTGATTTCGGGACTAAAGTCCCGTGCTCCGACAACGTCAAACATCAATTTATCGCGATGGCGAGTTTTTCCTGTCTTCTCTAATTGTGATGGACAGCAGCTGCTGCATCTGCGATGATGGCAGCATGACTACCCACGCTGAATTATGGCATGCCGTACACACGGCCTACGAGGAACACAATCCGGAGGAAGCCCGCCGCCTGCTGCACACGGGGGGCACCGCGCCGGATTGCAGTCTGGTCTTGCGCTGTGGCGATGAGGATTACATCCGCTGGCTGCTCAGCAATGACTTGATATCACCGCCGCCCGCTGCCGATGTGTGGCCGGAACTGCAGGAGCTACAACTGCAATGCCCGGCTCTGGCGGAATCTGCCCGGCCCGGCTGCATTCTGAATGGAGATTTGGAATAATTATGCCCATGCATGGCAATTTTGAAGCTTGCCAGAGTGGGGGGACGTATGCTAGCATGCTGCCATGTTGCGATTGCTCCACCTTCTGTTTCTGATGACGGCTCTGCTTGTGGCATTTACCGGTTCGCAGGCCGAGGCAATCGTGATGGCCAAAAAAACGCCGGATGGGAAGTGGGCGTTCGTGCCTCTGGCAGATGGTTTTGATTTCCCCGTGGGTAAGCCGGACGGCAAGGGCTATTACAAGTCCCGCGGGCTGCGCCTGGCCACGCCCCGCCACCTTGGCGAAGACTGGAACGGCAACGGCGGCGGCAATTCCGACCTGGGCGACCCGGTCTATTCCATCGGCATGGGGCTCGTGACCTACGCAGCCGATGCCCGCGGACGCTGGGGCAAGGTAGTCATTGTGCGCCATGCTTTCCGCGAGCCGAAGAGCGGCAGGGTGCTCTGCTGCCAGTCACTTTATTCCCACCTCGACCGCATCGATGTGCGCCTGGGTCAGCTGGTGGGGCGCGGTGCCCAGGTGGGCACCATCGGCACCAACAACGGCATGTTCACCGCCCACCTGCATGCCGAGCTCCACTTCAACGTGCTGGTCAACTGCGGCCACCAGGGCATCCCGAAGAATGCGGCCAACTACGGCAACCTGAGCGAGTTCATCAAGCACTACCGCCGTCTCCCGGTCGAGAAGAAGTTTGTGAAACTGCCCATCGGCGGCTTCCTGCCCTACAAGAACACTGAGGGTCTGTAAATGAAAACGTGTCTGTTCGGCGGCTCGTTTGACCCGGTGCATGCCGGGCACCTCACCATTGCCGCAGCCGCGCAGAAGCACTGCGGACTGGACGAGGTCGTATTCCTCCCAGCCGCCTGCTCCCCGTTCAAACAAGGGAAATGCACGCATTTTACTGATGCACAGCGGCTGCACATGCTGCACCTGTCCACGGCTGATTTACCCTGGGCCAGCGTGAGCGGGCTGGATCTGCAGCTCCCCCCACCCAGCTGGAGCTGGCGCCTTGCCGAGCACTGGCACCGGCAGCACCCGGGGGCAGAACTATACTGGCTCATGGGCACCGACCAGTGGGAGCAGCTGCACCGCTGGGCGCGCTTCGATTATCTCTGCGAGCTGCTCCACTTCATCGTCTACCACCGGGAGGAAGCCCCCCAGCCCCGCCCCGGTGTGCGCAGCACCTTCATCTGCTCCGGCATGCACCCGGCCTCCTCCTCCGTCATCCGCGCGGCCCTGAAAAACAACAGCCCCATTCCGGAAGGCTGGCTCCCCCCTGCTGTTGAAAACTACATTTCCACCGCCAGCACTACACCATGAAAAGAGATACCGAACCCTCTAGCGAAGATTTCGAACTGGATATGGTCAGGAGCATCTGCGAAGAGCTCAAAGGCAATCACGTTGCCGAAAAAGCAAACCGCATAGAGGAAGAAATCGACATTGCAGAACTACCGGAAAGCGAACAGGAAGCCATCTGGCAGCGAGCCGATGAAAAATTCGCGGGGCTTGCGCACCTGAGCCCGGAGGAACTGGAACAAAAAATACGGGAGGAAGCCCTTGAACTTGCCCGGGTGCGTGGTTTAATCAGCACATGTACGCTTCAGCGCTACCTCTATATCGGTTACGGCAGAGCAGCAAAAATCATCGACGAGATGCTTGAGGCCGGGCGCCTCAAACCGTCCGATAAAGGAGGAAGGGTTTACGAATTTGTCAAATAGTGTTATCGTATCCATGAGGGGCAGTCGCTTCCCGCTTCGCTCAAACGACGCTGTACAAAGTTCGTAATTTCAGCCCAGAAAAAGGCCGCCGGTGGAACTTCCGGCGGCCTTCCTGTTGCGGGAACAACCCGCTGAATTCTTATTTCGCTGTCTTTACAGGCTTTCGCCGAAGTCCTCGCGGAACTTGGCAGCGAGCTTCTCCTGCCAGTCGCTCAGCGGCTGCAGGCGCCCGAAGAAGAAGCGGAGCACCTCGGGCTCTTCCACCCACTTCAGGCCACCGATAAGCTCGCGATTGTCGTACAACCACTTCACGCGGTCGGCGCAGTACTTCACCTGGGAAAGGGTGAACACGCGGCGCGGGCAGGCCAGGCGCACGAGCTCCAGCTCGGCATAGTTCTCAGAGCCATCGGGGTTGCGCTGCTCGGAAAGGGAGCCGCGCTCCATGCCGCGGATACCGCCGGCGATGTACAGAGCCGTGGCAAGGGCACCGGCGGGGTACTGCTCGTGCGGGATGTTGGGCAGGAATTCAGAAGCGTTAATGTGGGCGCCCAGGCCACCGGCGGGTTTCACCATGGGCACGCCGTAGTCGGAAAGCTCCTTCACTAGGTACTCGATGAAGATGGGGCCCTGGTTGATGATTTCCTCATCGAGGGTCTCCATGAGACCCACGGCCATGGCTTCCATGGCGCGCACTTCCATACCGCCGTATGTCAGGAAGCCCTCGTACAGCGGGATGAAGGCCTTCATCTTGAGGATGAGGTCCTCGTGGTTGGAGATGATGGCACCACCGCGGGCGAAACCGAGCTTGCGGCTGGAGAAGTAGATGAGGTCCATCTGATCCGCAATCTTGCGGATGATTTCGGCCACCGTCATATCCTTTGCGGCTTCCTCGCGGGTCTTGATGAAGTACAGGTTATCCTGCAGCAGAGAGGCATCCAGCACGGACATGATGCCGTATTCCTTACACACGGCGGCCACATCCAGCATGTTCTGCATGGAAAGCGGCTGACCGCCAATCAGGTTGGTACCGGCTTCGATACGCACAAAGGGAACATGGTCAGCACCCACCTCTTCGATGAGGGCGCGCAGACGGGCGATATCGAAGTTGCCCTTGAAGGGGTATTCCAGGTTCGGGTCGAGGCCCTCGGGGATGATGAGCTCCTCCACGCGGCCACCCTTGCGGGTGATGTGGGCTTTCGTGGTGGTGAAGTGGAAGTTCATGGGCACCACATCGCCTTCCTTCACGAAGGTCTCGGCCAGGATGTTCTCGCAGGCGCGGCCCTGGTGGGCGGGCAGGAAATACTTGGTACCGAACACATGCTCAATCACGCGGGAAAGACGGTTGAAGGTCTCGGAACCGGCGTAGGAGTCGTCAGCCTGCATGGAGGCGGCAATCTGGTTGTCGCTCATGGCGTTCACACCGGAGTCGGTGAGCATATCCATGAACACATCCTTATTCTGCAGCAGGAACGTGTTGTTGCCGGCCTCGCGCAGCTTCTGCACACGCTCTTCGACTGTGGGCAGGAACAGCTTCTGCACCACACGCACCTTGTGCATTTCCAACGGCACCTGGTGCTCTTCCTTATAGAACTTGACAATAGACATGATGAATGTTTCGGTATATGTATGTGTCGCTCCCGCGCCGGGGCACGGAATCGTGCGCGGATTCTACCATGCGCACCGCCTGATTGTCAACGCTTATGTTGGGCATATTTCCGCGCAGTCTCAACGGTTTTGGCATTTTTGCGTCCAAGAGCAAGCATTGAGTGATTGACAAGGGGACCACCATCATGTAGGATGGGAGAGTTCCCCCATTTTCTGCACATGAAATCCACCCTGCTCTTCATCTGCTCTCTGCTCTGCCTGCTCTTCTTTGCGGTGCATATCACCATCTCCGGGCTCAATCTCGCCATCCCGCCGGATGAGGCCTGGGTGCAGGTCGTGAATCCGGCCGAGGCTCGCGAATACCTGAGCGGGCAGGAAAAGTTCAACTTCCTCATGGGCACTGTGGTCACCGGGGTGGCCGGCATTGCACTGACAGCAGCCATCATCAGTCTTCTCTTCCTGCGCAAGCAGCAGATTCTGCGCTGGTTCCGCGCCGGGCTCCTGCTGGCCAACATCATCATCCTGCTGACCTGCGCCGGGCTCTTCTGCATCACACTTGCAGAAAATATGAAAGCCGAGCCCGCCTGCATGCAACTCTGCCATCCCTGGATGAACTCCTACTGGTCATCAGCCGTGAAGCACACCCAGCAGGCCGCCATGTTCCTGAGCCTCTGCTGCGGCATGCTCAGCGGGGTGAACTGCATGGCATTCTACCTGTTCTATCGCCGCCGCGCCCAGTACGGCGGATTCGACAGTTAATCTGCCAGTGCGGGCAGACGGAAGAAGCGGCAGGCATTGGCAGTGGTGGCAGCGGCCACTTCATCCAGCGTGATGCCGCGGAGTGCCGCCAGTTTCTCGGCCACAAAACGGGTGCGACCGGGGATGTTGAGCTTACCACGGTGCGGCTCGGGGGAAAGGTAGGGGGAATCCGTCTCCACCATCAGGCGCTCAAGCGGTGCCCAGGCCGCTACTTCCTGCACGGCATTCGTCTTCTTGAACGTGATAATGCCGGTGAAGGAGACCATGCCATCCAGCTGTTCAAACACAGCATCGGCCTGCTCTTTCGAGCCGATGAAGCAGTGGAACACCGGCCGGACTTTCGGGAAATTCCGGGCAATGGCAAAGGCATCGTCAAAACAGGCGCTGCCCTCCTTATCACGCGTATGCAGCGAGATATTCAGGCCCAGTTCCTCGGCCAGTGCAAAGTGCTTCTCCAGCAGCTCACGCTGGCAGGCGTGGTACACAGCCTCATCCCACCCTTCGGGGGCATCCCAGAAATAATCCAGCCCGGCCTCACCTATAGCGGCCTGCGGGTACTGGCGGCACAGACTGGCCATGTACTCAAAATCCGCATCGCTCACGTTCGTGACCTCTGAAGGATGCGCGGCCAGGCAGGACGTGATGAAATCCGGCATGCGGCGCGCCAGCTCCAGCTGCGGCAGCCAGTCCTGCGGGTGCGTGCCCTGCGATATGCAATGCCCCACACCCAGCGCCAGTGAATCCGTGCGAATCTGCTCAATATCGTCGTACTTCTCGTGCACCAGGTGGCAATGCGTATCAATAATCATGCGCCCCGTATACACCAGCCTCCCCGAATTGTCAAGGAGAACCTGCTACAGAAGCCTCGCGCATCCCTCAGGCCCCAAAGTTCAATCACAGAGCCCGGCAAATGGGAATTTGGCGATTAATTTGCGAGTGCAAGCGAGCGGAATTTATAGCCCACGTAAGTGGGCGACATATCCATAGCGAGGGGCGCAAGCCCCTCGTTTGGTAATAAAAAA